>CP060531.1:979794-1306392 GCA_016806715.1 Thermoplasmatales archaeon
GGGGAAAGCCTTTGTCAATTCCTGTTTTCCTTTGTCATCGTTTAGTTCCAGCAATTATTCCTCCCGTATACTCATTTTCATCCCGCAGCTGAATTCTATTGTCTTTCTGGGATTTTACGACGTTTGCCTACATTGATTGTGACTGATTCCTGGCAATGGATTTCCGCCAAAGTTCAGAGCGCAAAGAGTAAATACCAATTGCAATTGTGAAGTTGTGGCATTTACCGACATGATAAAGATCTGTCCGAAGTGTGGGTCAATAAGAATAAACTGGATAGCTGGTGGCATTGCTGGAGCAGTATACAAATGTGATGAGTGCAACTATGTCGGATCATTTATTCTTGAGATAAAACCTGAGAAGCTTGACCAGTTCAGGAGAGAGCTGAACGATAATAAGCGATCTGAACAATAACTTGCTGTAGACACTGCAACAAGATACCCTGATGTTACGTTCTGCATTAAAAAATATCATTTATGAGCTATTTCAAGGGGTTTTGCTGACCCCTCCCGCTCAAGAAGAATTTTCTTCCTGCCAATTCCCATGCCGTATCCGCCAAGTTCGCCGTTTTTCCTGACGACCCTGTGACATGGTATTATAAGTGGCAAAGGATTGCTTGCACAGGCATTTGCAACGGCCCTGACTGCGTTGGGTTTACCTATCATTGATGCCAGTTGGCTGTATGTAACAGTTGTGCCGAATGGAATGTCCCTGAGGGCGTTCCATACCTTCAATTGAAATTCTGTCCCTGCAAAGTCCAGCGGAATATCGACCCGCGAGCCCTGCAAATAAGCCAGTATCCTTTCTATGTATTTGCGCCCAGCCTCAGACTCTGAGAGTTTCGCACCTGGAAATTCATTTCTGAGGTACTCCATTGCGTTATCCTCGGAGTCGGTGGCCGTAACTCCGCATAAGCCATTATCGGTGTAAGCAACAACAACTTTCCCGAGGTAGGTGTCTGCTACGGAATATGAGATTGTCTCCCCATATCTTCTTGCATCATGTCCAGACATGGTCATTACATGCTTAAATTACAATCTGGATATAATCAATTTGTCGGCATCACTGTGTCCGTATTCTTCTCAATCGCACGTTAGCCCATAGCCAGCCGGAATGCGAAAACCCAATTTCAGCTCTCATGCCATATAACCGCGCTTTCCTGGGACCCATTCTGATAAGTGAATGCTCAGGCTAAACTATCATCATTTCACGAGAGAAACTGTGTTATTGAATTGCTGGGAGATTATGGCGTTGATGTCAAGTCTTCTTTTCGAGAATCAAGGATCTCGATTCCAACGAGATGCACTCTCTACGATTATGTCATTATTGATGTCTGATCGCTCCTCAACTTTTCCTGATCTGTACAGAATTAAGATTAACAGGACACGTAAGATGTGTCACAGTTAATGAACTTCTGAATTATTCCTGACTGAGTGAAACTTTATAGTGCAATCAAAAATACCAAAGAAAATCGTATTGCTGTGCTCACAAAGCTGTTTCCATGCCAAGTTTCCTCGCTGTTGCGTTAAGTTCCTTGTCCGCAGAGCAGAACACAGCTCTTCCAGCTTCAATGCAAGTTTCAAGCTGAATTGCATCTACAATGTATATATGTTGTTCAAGAACTGCCTTGATCGCTTGCCTGATTATCTGGCTACTTACAGGATATATTTCAACCGAGGAGGATCTTTCAAGTACACCCAACTCGCTCAACATTGTTTGGAGTCTACTTCGGGCATCAATGCCTATCTTCCTGGAGTACTTGTCGAAAACAACGGCAGCCTCGCCAAGGTTGATCTCGGACAGGCAAATTACTGTCTCTCCCCGATAAGCCTGATGAAAGTAAGCGTCGGTCATGCTGCTATTTTCCTCCTTAACTTACCTTTTGACCAGTATACTGGTATCAAGATAGATGTGTGACGCGTTCATTTCGCACTTCCCTGACTTCTTTCTCTGAGTATACTCTACCTGTGAGATCGGGTCTGTTCATCTCTACATCTTCCCCACTAAAGTATCCACAATCGAGATTAAGCTCACTGCACAGATCAATAAGGATATCCATTGTGGAAAGGGAGCGAAGTGATTTTTCGATGTAGTCGCTGAGAGTCCTTCCTTTTTTCAACAGAACCAGCTTTGCGTTTTCCACGACCGGTTTTTCTACCGATACGGTTATCTTTGTTTTAACCATCTATCCAAATATACGGTAAGACGTTTTAAGCATTTTCACCGGTTTGTTTTTGAGTCGAAAGCAGACTCAGCACTTACTGTCAGATATAATCGCATTCACAAGTTGATGAATCAATATATAATCCGAAGATAAATCTGCGTTTTAGAATGAATCTGTCAATATTTGATTGAATTTAAGGGAATACCAAATACTATGGAAAGAATAAATCCAAGGTTGATTACACCTTTGAGCGTAAGTAATAAATACTGTGGCTAATTATAGTTGAATATAGTGATTAATAATGTCAACAACTATACAGGTGAGTGAGAAGTTACAGCAGGAATTGTCAAAACATAAATTGTATAGCAAAGAGACCTACGAAGAGGTAATCTGGGATCTTATGGAAGACTCACACGAACTAGACGAGGAAACAAAGAAAGAACTTGCCCAAGCTCGCTTGGAGATCAAAGAGGGCAAGTATCATACCATGGAAGAGGTAAAGAAGGAACTGGGCTTTTGACCTACCAAGTGATATTCTCTGATCTTGCTTTCAAGCAATTGAGAAAACTTGACGGAGAAATAAGGGAAAGAATAGTCTCAAGCCTTGAGCGGATAAGGATAAGACCTGATGCTTATGTCAAGAAACTCGTTGGTGACGATGGTTACAAACTCAGGATTGGAAGCTATCGGGTGATCTTGGATCTCGACAGGGAAAAACTAATAATTCTGGTATTAAGAATAGGGCATAGGAAGAACGTTTATGATTCGTAAGTTAGTTCATTGCTCCTCCGGCTCTTTTATTCTGAGTTTGATGACCACATGGAAACCTAAATGCTAAATCTATCTGTAATTCCATTTCTCCAACAGATATGCTGTAAGTCTAGTCTATTTTTGCATCAGGAGAAATCTGGAGTTTTCCAAGTATAAAATAATAAACTGGCTCCAGATTGTTATTCATCCGTGTATCTGTATTTAGTGATACTTCATAAACGTATCACTGATAACTATCTGTTGACACAGATATCTTATGGATCGTAAGCGGGAAAACGCGATCTTCAAGGAGGGTGCGCTTTCATTATTGTGGTGGACTTTTCCAGTTTCATATCCAGTTATAATGGCTTCCGCTACCTGGTTTTGATTCTACAGCAATCTAGCTTGTGTGAATTCTCTACTCTATCACGCGTATGCGCTGATCATTGAGAAACTTGAACGGTTTAACCTTAAAATAGCGGATTTATGCAACCTCATTTGTTCCATGTCCAGGCTCCATCTTATCTACCATATATTTATAAGCATCTTTTTGATGAAAATTCACTGACTGTAATAAGGGGGATTGTAGTTTCTTATGGCAGAACCGGAATATATTATTGATGAAGCTGTCAAGGGAATAATGGCTTTGCCAGGCAGCGAAGGTGTTGAATTCATTTATCTCTACGGGTCAGTGTCAAGTGGAAAATCACATGCCGGCTCAGACATTGATCTTTGCATATATTATAGCGGCACAGATCAGGAAGCATACAAATTCCTTCTTAGTGCAATGTCCACAGTTGACATTAACATTCTTGACATCAAACTTTTCAGACAGTTGCCACTATATATCAGAATTGATGTCCTCAAGGGCAGGCTACTGTACGCAAGGTATGGTCCCAAGGTTTACGAAATTGCCTATGATACCCTTAAGGAATATGATGAGTTTGAGCCCAGATTTTTTGACTATATAGGGAAAGAGGCGATTCGTTGAAGAAAGGCGGAATAAGAGATCCTTTAGTGTACACGAAGATCACTGAAATGAAACATAGGATTGGGAGAATGGATTGGAAAAGTTACATTTCAAGGGCAAAGATATGGCCATAACAAGGTTGTAGAACCTAAGAAAATTGAATATGAAGGTGTGGAGGTGGGTATGACCGTGTCTGTGGATCCTGCGTTGGTACTTGCAGTCGCTATATTGGCTGCTGCGCTATTAGCAGACTGTGCATTTTTTTACGGCTACGCCCTGTACCATAATTCTCCTACGATGTATATAGACGTTGGTGGGAGTTGGGGAACCCAATGGTACAACTTGTATCAACTTGGGGCCTATGGAAAAGAAGGAGTTTTCTCTGGAAACTTCAACTCCAACAGTGGTACATTCTATCACGTATGTATTGCAGGCGTGGGTGGACTGGAAGCCATCAGTGCGATGAATCCACACAGTGGGGTTTGGAATCCAAATGCTGAGCCCCCGCGGTGATCAGTGATCCATGTGATTCCTTACACCATTACCCAAATTACTAATCTTCTATTTCAATCGGCCAGTCTCATCTGGATTCCAGTCACTTTCCTGTACATCTATATTCTAATCAGGATTTCTCTTAGGAGACCCGTGACTTGGTTCATTTACGGACTATCTGCGCTTTTGGAATCACTATTCAGCATCCTAGCTTTTTCGTACTTGGGCATTCTTGTTATCCTAGTGCTAGTTGGTCCCGTTTTGTTAAGTGCTGCTTTCCGCTTCAGAAGGCTAAGAGAACAGAAATGAAAGATAACGTGACTTTACATAGATATTTTTGATGGCTGTCTGCAAATAACCTTCAATACTGTGTGTATTGCTGATTGTCTTCCGGGTGCTACACTATTCTCCTTTGGTTTAGTTTCTCCTTGTTTATGCAGGTAAGGGAAGTTTGGAGCCTCTGATGGTCTTTCAGACTCTGGCTGGATCATTCTTGAGTTTCGTCATCGTTGCCACCACAGTGCTTTCAAGTTCCTCTGCACTGTCGGGACAAAAATGGGAAGTTCCTGGTATTTCAGCATGTTCCACACAAACTCGTCTGGATTCAGTTCAGGAGAATATGCGGGAATGCGCCTTATGATCAGCCCGTCATTGTGGATTCCAAGGAATTTCTTTACCTTCCTGCTCCTGTGGATCATGATGTTGTCCCGGAATATGTAAAGGAATCCTGGTATTTCTGAGAGAAGCTGTTCCAGGAAAGCAATGATATCATCCTCATTCATGCTTTCATTTTTCGTCATGAAGTAGAGATCACTCCCCGTTGAGGCGTGGTTCTTTGGCAGTGAAATTCACTGATCCAGAACCTGTCCTTGTTTAGTTGTGCTATGAGAATTGACTTTTATTTCCTTGCAAATTTTATTAGAATATTAATCAGCCATTACTTTCCTTATATATCAACTTCGTAATTGAAACCTGAAGTAAACCTAAATAGAAATGGACCGGTCGGGATTTGAACCCGAGGCCTCCTGCTTGCAAAGCAGGCGATCTACCGCTGATCTACCGGCCCTTTTTCTCCATTATGTGCAAACTGTATAAAACGATTTATTTTACACCGGCTCAGCTAAAGCACTATAATTGATTATCAATTAGGACATGAATAATGTCTATAAACTAAGAAAGTATCACAAATTATGGTATCTGAAGGGACTTTTTTCATAACTGTGATTATTGTTGCAATTATCACCTTCTTCGTCGGAGCATGGCTCGGAAGATTTCTCGTTAGGTATCCGTTTGGAAGGGGCCCAGTAACAGGTAAGGAATCGATTGTTGGAAGATATGCCGTAGTAACTTTAGTCAAGGAGGATGAGTATGAGGTCAGCGTTGATTCACAGAAATGGGCCGCAATACCATCTGAGAATGCAAAATTTGAGCAGGATGAAAAGGTAAAAATAATAGGTATAAAAGGACTTAAACTAATTATTTCAAAATATGAATAGGGGGAGGGGGGTCATGTTCCTATGGAACAATTTTTGGCTTCGACACTGTAGCACCGTGATTTGCTTCCCTTATTTTTATCTCGCAAGCCATTCCAGGTTTTAACTGCTGCTTGTCGACGAATCCCAATCCTATACCCTTGTCCAGGATTGGTGAGAGGGTCCCGCTTGTTATTTTTCCAATCGTCTTTCCATTTAATTCAACCGGAAACCCAGCCCTAGGAATCGACTTATCCCCAAGTATGAATCCCCTGAATATCTCCTTATCAGTTAACTTTCTCTTCATCAATTTCTCTTTTCCAATAAATTCATGATCCGTATCAACTATGAAAGATATGGAACATTCAAATGGATCCCTGTTCATGTAAAAATCAACACCGGAAAGAAGCATTCCCTTTTCCATTCTCAAAGTATCCCTTGATCCAAGTCCACAGGGAAGGCCACTGTATCGTGGAAGTAATTTAGCAAGACGCTGCCATATGTTGACTATATCTTCATTGCTTCCTATAATCTCTACACCATTCTCCCCGGTATATCCTGTGCCTGATACTATTATATTTTTTTCTCCTGTAATTTTATTAACATGATCTGATTTTTCATAACTGAACTTAAACTGCTCTGGAGAAGAATA
Source organism: Thermoplasmatales archaeon (assembly GCA_016806715.1). NCBI lineage: Archaea > Methanobacteriati > Thermoplasmatota > Thermoplasmata > Thermoplasmatales > Thermoplasmatales archaeon. The sequence goes on from CP060531.1 coordinate 986,293, forward strand.
CTTCATTTCTTTTAGCACAAGAACAGCCTTAGGTCCCTGGACAGCAATGGACCCTATATCATAGGATACATTACTAATCTTTACATTGAATCCGGTACTGTGATCCATTACCCATTTGTATATTAATTCTATTGTACCGGCATTAGGCACAAAAAAGAACTTATTTTCAGATAACCTGTATATTATGGTATCATCTATTATTATACCATCTTCAGTTAAAAAAGCTGTGTAAAGCGACTGTCCAACAACCAGTTTTGAAACTTTTGTTGGAAATAGGTAATCAACGAACTTTATAGAATCGTTTCCCTCAATTACTATATCTCCCATGTGTGAGACATCAAATATTCCAAAGGCTTTCCTGACAGCCATGTGTTCCTCCAATATTCTTGAATATTGCAGGGGCATTTCCCAACCATGGAAATCAACCATCTTTCCTCCAAGTTTTATATGTTCTTCATACAGACACGTTCTTCTCATTCCATCACCCTTTTTTCTTCCACTGGAACCGTACCTCTCTCCCCCATCCTGACAAAATACTCATGTATCCTCAAGTCTCCCGTCAGCTCAGGGTGAAATGTAAGTCCAAGTATGTTGTCCTTCCTCACCATAACAGGGCTTCCCTTATCATAGGCCATAACATCAACATTTCCGGTCTTTGCAATTACGGGAGCCCTGATGAATACTGCCGGAAATTTACCCACACCGTCTATTTCAATTCTATCTATAAAGGAATTTATCTGCCTTCCGTAGCCATTCCTCATGATCTCAATGTCAAGGAGGCCCATTCCCTGGACCCTTTCATCATTTGTTTCTCTTGAAAGTATTATCAATCCGGCACATGTGCCCATGATCGGAAGCCCGTTTCTCCCGAGTTCTCTTATTCTGTCATACATCCTGTACATTGAAATGAGCTTGTAGATCGTTGTGCTCTCCCCTCCGGGGATCACGAGTCCGGATATCGATTCCAGATCTTCAGCTTTCCTGATCAATATGACAGATCCTCCAGTTGGCTCAAGCACCTGTTTGAGCGCAGTGACGTGTTCCTGCACGTCTCCCTGAAAACCGAGGACACCAATTTTCACCAATGAGTATTGAATCCACGTATTATTGATTTTCTCAATTGTATTTGAGGTGAAAGAAAAACCCGTATTTGGCAGAGATATTGTATCGAGCTGGAAATAACTATATTCTTGTCGATATTCTCGGTATGTGTCTTCAGACTATGATAATACAATTTCCGTTGACAATCTGGTAAAGAGTTACGGATCTGGCAAGAATGCCGTTGACGGCATAAGTTTTCACGTAGGGAGGGGAGAAATATACGGTTTCCTCGGGAAAAACGGCGCAGGAAAGACAACAACAATCAGGGTGCTGACAACACTGGTACCTCCAACATCCGGAACCGTGAACGTTCTTGGCATGGACGTAGTTCACAGGGCAACGCAGATAAGGAAACGGATTGGCGTCGTGGCACAGCACGAGTCCTATGATTTCGCCACAATAGAGAGGAACATGAAAATATACGGGATGCTGTGGCAGGTACCCTCAGAGGTGCTATCGTCTAGGATAGAGGAGCTCATTGATCTGTTTGACCTGGAAAGGATCAGGAAACACAGGGCATTTGAGGTTTCAGGGGGAGAGAAGAAGAAGCTCCAAGTCGCAAGGGAATTTCTCCATGATATGGATCTGCTTTTCCTAGACGAGCCAACGGTCGGCATGGATCCAATAATGAGGCGAAAGGTTCTTGATTATGTGAGGAAGAAATCCAAAGAAGGGCTTTCTGTATTTTTCACTACACACATCCTGGAGGAGGCGGACTACATTTGCGACAGGATATCAATAATTGACAGGGGAAAGATTCTTGCGGAGGGGACCACACAATTCCTGAAGGATAATTTCGGCCAGCTGAAGACCCTGGAGATTGAGGTATCCGGATCAGGTTCATTTACAAAGGAAGAACTGAAAAGCAACATCGGCGAACTGGAGAACAGCAGGGAACTCATTGTAAACGGGAACCACATAACCGTGGTGGGGAAGAATATGGACAGGGCACTTGAAAACCTCATACTGTACCTGAATCGCATAGGATCAAGGGCTGAGAGGATCAATCTCAGGGAATCCAGCCTTGATGACGTGTTCCTGGAAGTGGTCAGCAAATGATCCGGGCACCCGCATTCCTCAGGCTTACTGTCAGGAACCTGTTTGTCAACACTGACCCTGGTACACTGGTTTTCCTGCTTGGGCTTCCGGCTTTATACCTGCTCATTCTTGGAACAATGTTTGTGTCCCTCATTTCCAGCGTGCCAGTTGGCACCTCCGGCATATCATACACCCTGTTTGTTGCACCCGGCATAATTGCCATACAGACATTCACCGCAGGAAACATCGGCGGAGGGATGCTGTGGTCGGATAGGCGCTGGGGTATGTTTGAACAGCTCATGACCGGTCCGTTCCGCAGGACGGATTACCTGCTCGGCATAATGGTTCTCGGCGTAATTCTATCACTTGGAGGCAGCCTTATAATGATAGCTCTATCCTATTATGTCACCGGGACTTTCATACTTTCCGTCTCAAACCTTGGCATTATACTGCTGACAATTATACTGGCCACAATCCTCTTCTCATCAATATTCCTGATACTTTCCATTCTGGTGAGAACAATGCAGGCCTACCAGACAATAACCATATTCCTGTTCTTCGTGCTTGATTTTGCAAGCACAGCATTTTATCCAGTGGATAACAGTACCCCGCTTCCGCTCAGGATTTTCTCCGACCTTAACCCCCTGAGTTTTGTTTCAAACGTTCTCCGAAGTTCAGTCTTATCCGACATAACCGGCCAGACAATAATGTATCTTGAAGTGATTATAGGACTGACAATTGTGTTTTTCCTCGTTGCCGTGGCACTCTACAGGAGGATAAAACCGGGCACGTGATTCAGTGCCCACCGAAAAACCAGCAATAAAAGTTATATCACTCTAACTCATAGTTATGCAGGTGTTTTGATATATCCACTAATGCAGAACGTTCGGTTTTAAGTGTCAATGGAGATGACATATCCCTTGTTGTTGGCGAGAAGACCATCCCCCACCTTGTCGATGAGGTTGACAGGTATGGGCATGTTGTGCTGATGATCAGCAAGACCGTGGATGAACTGTTTCCTGATATGATACCAAAACTGGGTTCCATACGCGGCGAGCTGACAAGAATCACGCTCAACGACGGTGAGAGCCTGAAAAGCATAAGGAATTACCAGAAAATAATGCGAGTGCTTATAGAGCGTGACATTCCACGGGACTCACTGATTGCTTACATAGGTGGTGGCACCGTCGGTGATCTTGCAGGATTTGTCGCCTCCACTTACAAGAGGGGCGTTGACCTTCTCGCGGTTCCAACAACGCTGCTTTCCCAGTCTGACAGCTGTCTAGGCGGGAAGAACGGGATAAATTTCTCCGGCGTTAAAAATGCAATTGGAACGTTTTACAACCCAAGGAGCATCATCGTTGACATTGACTTCATCAGGAACTCGCCTCCGGATACCATCAGGGATGGCCTTGGGGAGATTATGAAATATTCCCTTATAGGGGAGCAGACAGTCTTCAATCTTCTCCAGAACGGTACAGATGTTGAGAGCCTCCAGAAAGGGGACTCGCTTTCCAGGATAATTTCACTCTGCCTGAAGTTAAAGGCTGATAAGGTCTCCAGGGATTTCAAGGACAGGAATGGAGAAAGACGAGACCTGAATTTCGGACACACCGTTGCACATGCCATAGAATCCGGCTCGAAGAACGAAGTACACCACGGAATTGCCGTAGCAACAGGAATGCTGGTTGAGCTCTATATTGGTGAAACACTGGGCGTTACTGACAAATCTCTCAGGCCTGCACTCACGTCAATCATGAACAGGTACTCAATACCCAGGATACAGTTGAGAAGCCTTGGCCTGGACAACATAGTGGCATTCATAAGAAACGACAAGAAGAGCACCGATGGTAAGATCGCCATGAGGGTACCGGCGGATATGGGAACCATGACGGACATAACCATCGATCCTGAAGCCATAAGGAGCCATATACGGTCATACATGGACAGTAACGAGTCACTGGCAAGAAGCACATTATGATGCTCTCCGGGGTAATAGGATCACCAATCGGGCACTCAAGAAGCTCCCTGATATTCAACAGCATATTCGCGGCCCATGGAATAGATGCATTCTACCTGTCCATGGACGTAAAGCCGGGTGAGCTTGATGGTTTCTGCAGGGCATCAGTCCAATCATTCGCCGGTTACAATGTCACGGCTCCACACAAGATACCAGTCATGAATTACCTGGATTCAATCGAACCGGCAGCAGCGGAAATAGGATCTGTGAACCTGGTCAGGATAGCTGGCGGGAAATCAAGAGGATACAACGTCGACCTCGCGGGATTTGCCTCTGCGGTCAGGGACAGCGGCGTGAATCTTAATGGCAAGCGCATCCTTATAGCCGGATCCGGAGGCATTTTCAGGGCCGTGTCCCATTACATATTCAGTAATTTTAAGCCGGAGTCGGTTGATGTAATGGTGCGTGACACTGCCAGAGCAGGTAAAAAACTAGGTGATTACGTTTTCAGGAACAGCTTTTCTATTGTCTCAGGTGAGAAAGCAATAGAGAAGGAATATGAAGTACTCATCAACTGCACACCGGTGGGAACGGATCCGCGCATTTTGGAAACACCCTTCCCTGACGCGCTGATTGGCAGAGCCTCTATTGGCATAGAAGTAGTTTATAACCCACCGATGACTGAATTCCTCAGGAGGATGTCAAATCGGGGCGGAAAGGTTGTCACGGGCGAGAATCTGTTCATCTATCAGGCTATGGAATCTATGAGGATTCTCTTTGGGCTGATTGTAGCGAAGGAAGAAATCATTAAAATTCTCGGGACGGTGCCAGGTAATGCCGGACATTGAAGTTCACTGCCATGGAGGCATATCGGTGATTTCCGCATTTGCACAGCGTTATGGTGCATCTATGGCCATAGGGCTTGGCATGGTTGTGCGATTCTCCCCATCACAGGAGTTTGATGGAGGGACGAAGGAAACCGAAAGGACATTCAGGTTTCTTCTGGATAAATACCCGGGAAGCATAATACCAAAGGTCACAATTGAGAGTGAAATACCACAGGCACAGGGGCTGAAAAGCAGCAGCGCATTTACACTTGCCCTGGTAATGGGGTTTTCAAGCGTCAACGGCATCGAAATTGATGGTATTGGGACGCTCAGGCTTGTCGCAGAAGCTTCCATTGTGAACGGCACATCGTTAACCGGGGCATTTGATGACCTCTGCTCCACGTACTATGGAGGAGTGTGCCTGACAGACAACGTATCCATGGATCTGCTTAAGAGGTATGAAGTTCCACGGGGTTACGTGCTCATAGCCTATAATTCAGAGAAATACAGGATGACCGGCAGCATTGATGTCGGGGCCATGAGAAGGTCATCCGAATCCTGGAGCCCCCTCAAGGAGCTTGTAATGAACGGTTTTCCGCTGGAAGCATCGATCATAAATGGCAACCTGGTTGGCGAGTTCACCGGAATTAATGCTGATATTATGAGATATTTCCGGGAAAAGCGGGCAGTTTATGTCTCCCAGAGTGGAAAAGGACCTGCGGTTTTTGCAGTATTCCACAGGAAGGCGGATATGGAAGATGCCATCAGGCACTTCCCCTCAGGTACAGGTAACAGGTATGTGAACACAGCCTTCACCAATGAGGGCATCAGGGTAAATGAAATATGAATGGGGCAACTTTTCAATACAATAAGATTGGCGGGTCGGTCAAGGCACCCTCATCAAAGAGCTACTCCCAGAGGATGATCCTGCTATCAGCAATATCCGGCAATCCAGTTACACTTAGGGGAATATCATTCTGCGACGATGAGACAGCTGCAGTAAACATGGCCAGGGATTGCGGATCTGAAATAACCACCGATGGAGATGCCCTGACCATAGAGCCTCATTTCCGCTGCCCTTCCAGGGTCAATGTTGGGGAATCTGCAACACTCTACAGGATTTCCATGGGCATGCTGGCAGCCATGGCTTGCAAAACCGAATTCGTCGGAGCACCATCCCTTGCCGGCCGCCCAATGGAACCGCTAATCCATGCCCTGGAAAGAGCCGGCGTGAGGCTTTTGAGAAAGGATGATGGCTTTTATTCCATGGATGCCAGCGAAAGGAAAAACATTGAATTCCACATGGATCAGGGCATAAGCTCACAGTTCATCAGCTCATTGATCTTTTATAATGCAGCAGCCGGGAATGACCTCCCCCTGAACACGACCACGGAACCGGTTTCGGCATCATACATCGACATAACCCTGCAGGCACTGGATATGTTTGGATATGGCATTTCCCGCGAGGAGGGAGTATTCCAGTTCACAGGTAAGCATGTAGGCGGGAAGGAATTCCAGGTGGAGGGTGACTTTTCATCTGCCCTGTTCCCGGTGGTTCTCGGATCCCTGTGCTCCCAGGACGGAGTAAGGATCACCGGCCTTAATCCCGGGAGCAGGCAGGCGGACAGGATAGCCATGGATACCCTGGTGAAGGCATCCACCGGAATATCTGCGAAATCTAATGGTAAAAACCTTGAGATAGAAGCATCCAAATCCGACTTTGAACTCATTGAAGTAGATGCTTCACAGGTTCCAGACAGTTGCCCTCCGATAAGCGTTATTGGAATATTCTCTGACAATGGGATAAGGATACTGAATTATGAAAGACTCCGGGCAAAGGAATCTGACAGGGTCTCTGCAATAAAGGAAATTGTCACGGGCTTTGGGGCAGCATTCAGTGAGGGTAACAGATCGATCTCTGTGAAAAGAGGCATCAATGTCTTTCCGGAGGAATATCATGGAAACGATCACAGGATGCTTATGAGTGCCATTACGGCTGGCCTGGTTGCACGGTCATCGACAAAGTTCTTCAATCTCGATGTCGTGAGGAAGAGTTATCCCGGTTTCCTGAATGACCTGAAGCTCCTTGGGGTTTCAGCAAAACCCGTCTGACCAGGAAACCTGTTCCGGTCACAGCACCAATGGTCCAGTGAAAAACGTTTTATAGAAACCGTTAATCAATGGTTGTGCTAGTATTTGAAGATTTCAGGTCAAGATTGTACAAGGCACTCACTAAGGCAATTCCGGGCCTGGACAATAAGGATCTGTTGCTGGATAGCAGCGGTCATGGAGATTTCACAATTCGGTTGTTCAGGATCGTAAAGGATATGAAGACAACCCCGGACAAGATATTCAGCATCGTCCGAGATGAACTTTCCTCTGAAGATTACATAGATAAAATGGAACTTGTAGGCTCATACATCAATTTCAGCATAAAACCGGAGCGAATGTTTGCCGTAATAAGCGAAAGCCTGGCAAGAACCGGACAGTATCCGGACATATTCCAGGACCCTGAACGGATACTGGTAGAACATACCAGTGCCAACCCGACAGGCCCTCTACATGTAGGCAGGGTCAGGGGCTCAATTATAGGAGATTCCCTTGCAAAACTACTCACAAGATACGGCTACAGGGTGTCGACCCAGTATTACATCAACGACTCGGGAAAGCAGATGATAGCTCTATACGAAGGATTCCTGCGCTATGGTAAAAACAGCATGACAGTCGGTTCACTGCTCAAGGGTTACCAGGACATTTACCGTGAGATGGAATCAGACAAGAGTATAGCTGCAGAACTCGAGAAGATCATAGTGGCTTATGAGAGCGGTGACAGGTCAATAATAATGAAGATCCGGGAAATAGCATCTGTCATGCTGCAGGACATAAGAGATTCCCTGATGCAACTGGACATTAAGATAGATGACTATGTGTGGGAATCAGACTTCCTTCTGGGAGGCGATGTCGATAACGTGATGCATGAACTATCAGACAGCCTGGAAGATGAAGATGGAGCCCGGTTCATAACAACCGATGAGGGAAACAAGGTTTTCCTGAGGAGAAAGGACGGTACATCCCTCTACTTTGTAAGGGATATAGCCTATCACATGTTCAAGTCGTTGAACTTTGACTGGTTCATAGACGTGCTCGGGGAAGCCCATAAGGATCATGGAAAGAATCTCACGTACGTGTTGAAAGAACTTCTAGAGCTTGACCAGAGACTCGACTTCCTCTATTATGGTTTTGTTTCCCTGGAAAGCGGGAAGATGTCAACCAGGATGGGAAAGATCGTATCACTCTGGGACCTCATTTCAAGGACAGAGGAAGAGGCTCTCTCGATAGTGACCGAGAAAAGGAAGGATCTATCTGGAGACAAACTGGCCGAAATCTCCAGGAAAGTTGCAAGATCCTCGATAAGATTCAATATTATCAGGGTAAATCCAGTTAAGACCATGGTGTTCCGCTGGAACGAGGCCCTCAATTTCGAAGGAGATTCAGCTCCATATATAATGTATTCCTACACGAGGGCTTCAAGCATACTTGAAAAGACAACCGAATCAGTAAACCCGGTTTTGGAATTCACGGATGAGCGTGAGAGGAATCTTGTGCGCTCCATGTACATGTACCCGTACTATCTGGAAGAGGCAACAAAGAGCATGAGATCCGACATTATTTCCTCATACACGCTGGGCCTTGTAAAGTCATTCAACGACTTTTACTCGCAATGCCAGGTGCTGAACGCACTGGAAACCGACAGAAATCGCAGGGTCGCGATTGTTAAAATGTACCGGGAAATCCTGGATGATGCCTGCAGGATCATCGGCATAAAGAACGTTGATGAAATGTGAAACGAGCAATTCCGGAAGGGTAGGCGAAATATTTTAAGCATGTCATGGGGAAGTGTGTATTTTACCGCTCAATTAATAACATACCACAATAGCCCAGATCTTGAATAATTATTTTACATACGCTACAAAATCTGAAATGAACGCATTTCAAATGGAATACTTGTTACTGGAGCATAGACACGACCTTAGAAATAAAAAAGATTGGAAAATTCTGGTAAAAAAATGGGGAAGGGTTTAAAAAAATTATTTCTTCTTCTCGGGCGGCTTCTTTGAATCATCCTTCTTCCTGATTGCGGTTGACTTGCTACCTCTTGATGAGGATAGCCTGTAATAGACAAATCCGACAACAATTATGACCGCTATCACAGCACCGATTATTATGGGCGTTGTGTAAGGTGAAATCTTGATGGATATTGTTGAACTATACTCACCTATAGATTGCATGAAGGACGGCTCACCGGAAGCGCTGCCAACTACGGTTATGCCAAGGGTCCCAGAGGATCCTGGTTTCCAGGTCAGGCTGACGTTTAACGATGAACCCACAGTAAGGTTTGCGTTTGTAAACGTTTTAGAAGCCACTTGCGTGCCTCCAACCGTGATTGTCAGTGTAAAGTTTGTGGCTGTTACTGTACCGGCATTTGTAACGTTAACCCATATCGTGGATGATATTCCCTGCTGAGGCGTTGAAGGAAGATAGATGCTGTTGACCACTATTCTCGGGGAGTTGACTATCATTGCATACGATGAGTTTGAGGTTCCCGAGACATTTGCCGGGTTCTTGACCGTCAGAACAATATTTACACTACTTACAGTTTCGAACTCAACGTTGAAAGTCTTCGAATAATTTGTGCCTGCAAGAACTTTATAGGTTGTGGAAGACGGACTCATCAGAACCCCGCTGGTACTTTCTATCTTCCAGGAGTAATTCAGCGTCAGGTTATTTGTGCTCAGATAGGTTGAATTATAGTAGGGATCATACGATGATGCAGCCGTCAGCGTAATGTTCTGGCCGGCAACCGGCTGGCTTATTATCTGCCCTTTTTGGTTCATGATCGTTACAACTGCAACTGGAGGGGTGGTGTCGTTTACGGTGACGCTGAATGTAGCAGATGCATTACCTGATACTGATGAAACATTGATGTATACGGTCTGGGGACCAACTGCAACAGATGGCTTCTGGAATACATAGCTGGAATTTGCAGCCAGGCTTACTGTTGTCGGGTAAGTCCAGTTATAGCTCAGTGGAACACTGTATGGCGATCCAGGCAAGCTGCTGTTTGAAATTGTTAGCTTTGAATAAAAGGCTGAGAATGTGACTGTCTGCGTCTGGTTTACGTAAATCGATATAGGCGAAGATGAAGCGGTGTTGTTGCTGATGGTTTTTCCATTTGATGTTATGTTATAAACTATTGTTGGTGTGCTGTTAAATCCATACACGTAAAACGTATTATTCCCGGTCGCACCAGATCCGCTTGTGAAGTTTACGTAAACAGTGTTAAGCCCTTTATGGAAGGTGGTTGTGATATTTGATTTATCACTAAAAGAGACTGATTTCTGGTTAACCGCCCAGTTGAATACAGAGTTACTGTAATCATTTGTTCCGGTTACCGGGTTATAAAACCCTCTGGACAGATTAACATTCACTGGCACATTGTAGGGAACGGCGAATATTGTATTTGTCTGGGTTGAGTTCAGCAGGTTGTCGGCTAAGTTGCCATTTATCCTGAACTGAATAAGTGAATTTGTTAAAGTTGCATTCTTTACAGGCACAAGTGTCAGTGTGACATATCCGTTCGAGGCTTGGGCTGGTATTATTATTGGCGATGTCTTAAGCTTAACGCTGCTGGATGACGAAGTGTTAAGTGCAACACCCTGGTGATTGTATGAGATGTTATACTGGTATCCAAGTGAACCATGAGTATACTGTGTTCCCATAGCATACACTTTCATCGAAAACGCGCTGTTGTAAATGGAGGTGCTGATCGGTGTCATGTTCGTATATGTTGCATTAACTGTTGCGCTTATTCCATTTCTAGTTACGCTGGTTGGGGAAAATGTAGTCTTCCCGGTGAGGTTGTAATATACGCCGTTCACTAAGAAGCTATTTGCCGTATAGTTGACTACTGTTGAATTAATATATTTATCAACGTAACTGCCCGTTAGTTTGTCAATTGTCCATTGCCAGTAAAGCGATCCAACGGTGGAGTTTGCAAATTGCGGTATCGCGGTGGAATTCCCGATACGATAGGTTATGTTAAGGTGCAGAGTCTGGAGGTTTTCTGACAGGCTGTAATTGTAGTAGACGGTGCTGCTATCTGGCTTGAGCATCACATTACCGAGATAGTACGAATCGCTTATCAGCTGGGACCCACTGTATTGTGATGAATTGTATCCGGCAGAACTGACAATCAAAGTGTTATCAGTCCAGTCATGTGAATAGACGGTGAAACTGCTTCCAGGGAACTGGGTCGTGGTGTATGTGTTATCGGTTACATTTACAATCGAAACGTAAACATTGCTGATCGTTGCTCCATTTGTGGAAGAAACAAATCCTGATACAGGTATTCCCGAGTTTATGTTCAAGCTAAGGATACTTCCAATGCCTGTTTCAAGGTATGTATAAGAAGCATCTTTGTAGCTGATTACAGCGTAGAACTCAGCCGGCAGTGATACATTTGTGCTATTGGAACCTGCAGTAACTGTAGCCGAATTGAACTGGAAGCCCTGAAGGCTCTTGAATATTATAGAAGCGCTTCCGGAACTGAGATTCTGAACGGTAACGTCGACCTTGTGTGTGGGGTCTACATTCAAGTTTAATGTATTCACTCCTTTTGCAGTGGTGCCGTTTAACGTGATATTGGTGAATGTCTGGTTAACGATCACAAATTTTCCACCTAGTGCAGAGTCTGTTAGATACTGCGCAGGGACTACCATGGTGTAATTGCCATAATATAGTGATGAAAACGTGACGGAAGATCCGGTTCCAGTTGACAAAACCTGCCCAGATGGGGTCTCCAGCATAACGATGGTGCTGCTGTTGGCCGGAGCTGGATACCCACCACCAACATAAACAACCTGTAAACTGAGCGAGCCTGTCTGCGGACTGGACGCCCCGGCTGTTCCTACAGCTAGGAAAGCGCTTCCAATCATAGTCATTGCTATAAATACTGCTAATAGTTGAAACCTTTTCAATCTGATCTTCCTCTCGTGTTAGGGGCTAAGGAAATCTTTTGATATAAATATTCGTGTCCGACAACGGACTCAAAACTTAGATTCCTGCTATGCTGCGCATCTGCTTTACTCATATATTAATGCATCTTTTCCGCAGCCTGGATTCGGATCACTTTTTTTTCATAAAGGCTTGACTTCTTTACAATCTCATAGCTTGACAGCGCTACCTTGGGAAAATACAGGAATAGGTTGTTCAGCTGGTCAAGAAAATTTCCAAGGCGTTTGTGTGGATTATGGAAGGCCATTCTGACTATATTCTCCGGTGAAATCCTGTTAACTCCCTTCTGTACCGTATAAAGGAAATCCATTTCAGCATAAATGTCCGGGAGCGCGATCATGGAATTGTCGGTTCCTAGCATTAAATCGATTCCTTGGTCGATAAATTTCGAATAATCTGGCCTTTTTCCATAAAAATAGTTTGATCTTGGAGTTACCGCTACACCGATTCCAAGTCGTGAGATGCTCTCAAGGTCATCCTCGCTGGCTTCGAGGCAGTGAACGAGGAAATCCGGTTTTAGGGAGAGAATAAAGTCCATGTCCTCTCTTACGTTCTCGCTTGCGTGTATGGAGAATATTTTGCCCAGCTTCTTTGCAGTTCTCGCCGAAAATGATAGCAAGTCATGATCTGCATCACTCTCAGCACTGATCCCAGTACCGTCTGATATGCTCAGCGCCAGTTCAACCTCTTCCCTGTTATGACCCCTGGATAGTATTATTGGAAACACTGATTCTGGTACGGATTCCCTTAACAATTTCACCCCAGTGCTTCCCGATTCCCTGAAATCTATAAACACAGGAGAGGAGATCAGTTTCATGTATTCCATTGCACGTCTCATGCCCCTCTTCACCAATTCACTGTTTGCGTTTGCGAGCTGCCTCTCCTTGAATCCCCCCGGCCCCACCACTGATGGCAGATCACCCGTGGGTTCAGTGGCTATGAAAGCGTCGCCTATGTGGGTATGTGCATTTACAGGCACAGGCAGAATTGTGCCGGATGACCCTGAACCTACTTTTCCCTCCTCGAATATTATTTTATCCTTCTCACACAGGATAGTTCCATCACGAAACTCACCGTCCCAGAAGACTCTGCCACTTGCATAGGGCATCTCATTAACTGTCATCCCTTTACGACTCCTACCGGGACATTTTTAGCTACTCTTGTGGCAAGTCCAGCTCCCACGACAGCAGATATTACATCCTCTATATTCTTGTAACTTCCCGGTGCCTCCTCAATAAGCACCTTCCTGGAGGCAGACTTTACCAGCACACCCGCTTCCTTCAGCCTTCTTTCAACGTATGCGTCGTCAAAGTTCTTCAGGGATTTCTGCCTGCTCAGGAGTCTACCGGCACCATGGCATGATGATCCAAAACTGGCATCCATTGATTTTTCAGCCCCGACCATTACGTATGAGGCACTGCCCATGTCACCGGGAACCAGGACGGGATGGCCGGTTTTCATGAATTTAGGTCCTGCAGCGGAATTCCCGGCAGGGAAAGCCCTTGTTGCACCCTTCCTATGCACCATCAGATTCATGATCTCACCGTTAACGTTGTGTCTTTCAACCTTGGCTATGTTGTGTGCAAGACCATAAACCATCTTCATGGACAGTTCTTCCTCTGATCTTCCAAGAACCTTTGAGAATACTTCCCTGACCCTGCTCAGTATGATTTGCCGGTTCACGAAGGCAAAATTGGCCGCGCCTTTCATTGCTGATATGTACTCGCCGCCTATCCTGGAATTTATCTCGGCAGATATGAGCTGCCTGTCATTGGGAGAAGCGACCTTCCCGGGGATATCCTCGTTCAGCCGCTTCATGTAATCCGTTGCCACCTGATGGCCCAGCCCTCTTGAACCGGTATGCACCATCACAACTATCTGGTCAGGCAGGCTTATCCCGAATGCAGATGCGATTTCCGGGTTGAAAATCCTTGAAACTTTCTGTACTTCCAGAAAGTGGTTCCCGGCGCCGAGTGTGCCGATCTGCTTCATTCCCCTGGCTTTTGCCTCCCTTGAAATATCCTCGGTGTTTACCCCGGACATTGTGCCATTTTCCTCAGTTGAATCGGAATCTTCCTTTGTAGCGTACCCATTGTCAAGTGCCCATCTGATCCCGGACTGCAGGATTTCATCCATGTCACCCGAAGTTACGGGAACCCTGGAATTTGATCCCATGCCTGAAGGGACTGCATGGAAGAGGCCTTCCACAATATTGGATAACTTTCCCGAGATTTCGTCATATTTCAGGTCGACCTTCATCAGTGATACGCCGCAGTTTATGTCATACCCGACACCGCCAGGAGATACAACACCCCTCTCATAGTCAAAGGCGGCCACACCACCTATGGGGAAACCATAACCCAGGTGAATGTCCGGCATTGCAATTGATGCCTTCACTATGCCTGGCATGGATGCCACGTTAATGACCTGTTCCAGGGAAGGATCATTCTTCAGCGTTTCCATCATAACGTCCGTGGAATATATGATCCCTGGCACTCTCATGCCCTTCTCCCTGTTCACCGGTATCCTGAAGGTGAATTCATCCTGTTTTATCAGTTCCAAAGCTTTCTCCTGGGTTCATGCACAATATGAAAATAATTATTTGCACAGCGGAGGTTCCTGAAAATATTTATTAATGGAAGCGGAATCAATTCTGCAATGGCAAAGACTGTAAGCCTTTCTGATTATGATGAAAGAAGAAGATTCGAGATCAGGCTCCAGGTATCACTGAGATCCAATGCCATAAAGATCAAGGCGCAGTCAAAGCACCCGGAACGTTTTGACGAGTACATATTGCAGAGAGACCAGAAAATCAGGGAACTTATAGGATCGGAAGGGCAGCTTGAAATATTTGAGAACGGGATAAAAATATATCCATGATGCAATAATTTAATATTCCCTTCTAAACTGAAGGGATATGGTCAACGATGACCAATCAATATTTAGGGAAATAAGGAGAGATATCGAGAATCTAAGGAGGCATATATCCATTATAGAAAGTCTTCTTAAGGAACAGCCCCAGGGAATTATTCGCATATCCCAGGAAACGGGCATGCCCAGGCATAAAATACGTTACAGTTTGCGGATGCTGGAGAATGACAATATTATTCTCGCCTCAAAGGAAGGTGCGATTATCTCTCCGGAGTTCATAGGCAGCAAGGATCGGATTCTGGAAGAGTCTGACCGGGTGGTTGAGGAAATTAGCGACCTTAACCAGAGTTTGAGGAACATGCTATCCAGGAAGTAGGCGGTCTGTGCTGGAATATGCTAAGGAAGAAGTCGCTGGATAATCTGGAATACGTAATAAGGGAAGCGCGAATTCCCGATGCAAAAGGCATTATAGAATGCATGCAGTCCGTAATGGACGAACGCAAGTATCTGGTCAGTGAATATTACCTTCTCACTGAGAGGGGGGAACAGGACAGGCTCAGGAATATAGAGGATCTCACGCTTGTACTGGATTATGGATCTGAAATAGTTGGCGTATTGACGCTCCAGAGAGGAATGTACAAAAAAAACAGGCACACCGCCTCGCTGGGCATCGCAATCAGGGATGGCCACAGATCCAGGGGACACGGAACAAGGCTCATAGAGAATGCCATAGAATGGGCTCGTGAAAAGGATATAGAGAAAATAGGCCTTGAAGTATTTTCAACAAACGTAAAGGCCATAGATGTCTACAAGAAGATTGGTTTTGTCGTTGAGGGAATCAGGGCGAAGCAGTTCAAGATCGACCAGGACTACGTGGATGACGTATTCATGGCATACTGGATCGAATGAAACGGTAAAACCAATAAAAGTATTTTAGCGAGATTTCATTTATGACGCTGTGCATGCATTCAGGTCAATAGTGGGGGTTCTTGCCCTGGCTCTTGGCATTTACCTAATAATTATCAATTCGCTGTTCATAGGCGCTGTTGCGCTTCTCTTCGGTGGATTCATGTCAGTTACCGGGTTCACGACGCCGTCAGGAAGGCAAATTTCCGGCAAAATCAACAGTCTTGTATATACGAACCTGAGAGAACGCGGCATAGATAGGATAAGGAAAGGAACATTTCACGTCAGCGAGGATGTTTTCATCGCATCAATAGACAAAATCAAGGATCTGTTCGGGAAACAGGCTGAAATGCCGGAGATCGGCTACGACTCGCTTTTCCTGCACTGCCAGTCTGAGGCTGAAGCCCAGAAAACCCTCTCTTTAATAGCATCTGCGGGACTGAATGCATCCGTTATACAGAACAAGAGGGACTGGCAGATCAAGGTCGAGTTCTGAGAAAGAGGCGCCGATTGAATACTCGTTAACCCTTAAGCCTTACATGTACGGTACAACCTTTAGGAATTGGAACAGTATTGTCGGTGCATCGGAGAATGGTTTTGTTTGAGTCCTGATCAGATCGTAGGTACTGTGCTTTCGGCTTATTTGCTGAACAATTTGTGGATAATACTTGCTGCACTGCTGGTTTTTCTAATGACCATTGCTATCGGCTTTCTCGAGGTCGGAGAAGTTGGGAGCCGGTTTGAGTCCAGCTTCCTCAAAACCATAACCATAACAGCCACGGGACTGATTGTAATGGCTATTATTGGGTTTAACACAGCATTCGCCCCGACAATTTCAGGCATAATCGGGAACCCATTGTACCCGGCAGGATTGTTTCTAGGATCGTTCTCAAGTTATCCTTCCAACCTGGAATCAGGGGTATGGTGGTCCATGACATCCAGCTGGTTTGGCACATATCTCACTACAGATGCTTACTACTTCTTTGAGGCAGCATGCGCTTCAGTAACTCTTGCACTTGTGGCAGTAATTCTACTGAACAAGGTTAAATTCAAGGCATTTTTCATCTATTCCATAGTTTACTTCATAATAATATGGAACCTGCCTGCTGCCTGGATATGGAACCCATCCGGATGGCTGTATGAACTTGGCATGAGGGATTTTGCCGGCGGCCTGGTTGTTCATGCCGCGGCAGGTGCTGCCGGTCTTGGCATTCTGTACCAGATATGGAGAGAGGAGAAACGCAGGGGACTGAAGACAAGCCCCAGGGTTGGAATCAAGGTAAGCGAGGGCTGGATTACCCTGTCCATCCTTCTCCTGTGGGTAGGATGGTTTGGCTTCGATCCCGGAAGTGGACTCGCGTTCAATGGTGACGTTCCTGTAGTAGCCGTAACCACATTTGTTGCGGCAGCAAGTGCTTTTATTTCCACAATGTTTTTCAAGTACATCGCAACAGGCAAGAACCCTGGAACGCTCTATGCAGTAAATGGAATATTAATGGGGTTGATAATTATCACTCCCCTTGCCGGTTTCGTAAGCCCGGGCAGCGCCTTTATTCTTGGGATACTGGGTGGCCCTATTTTCCTGGCCGGCGATAAATACTTATCCAGGGTGAAGTGGTTCACGGACCCAATCGGGCTGCTTCCTGAACATTTTGTAGGGGGGATATTCGGCGTAGCCATGATTGCTTTCTTCACCCAGAATTCTTACGCTGCCGCATCCGGAAATTCTTCTCTCCCTTCAGGGCTGCTGTTCGGCGGAGGTATGCACGCGGTCGGACAGCTTGGTCTTGAACTGCTCGGTGTCGCCGTGGTCCTGGTGGTTGTTTTCATAATCTCGTTCGTGACGATGTGGGTAATCAGCCTGGCGCTCAAGGGAATAACAACATCCGGTTCATCAGAGGAGATTGTTAGCGTTAATACCCCCGTCTATAGCGTGGCAAACTCTAAATGAATGGGTATATACTCATTCCCTCGCCACTTTTTTTGTCCAGGGAAATGTAATCATCGCCTTCTTCAAAATGTTCAACTTGGCATTTAACTTCTTCTGGAACAGGCTGGATCAGGGCACCTGGCAGGTCATGCCAGGTAAATGCTGATCAGAGACCCTGCAGTATGCCTGGAAGCTCATCCGGATCTTTCAGCAGGAATTCTGGATGATACATTTCCAGGGTTGATTGATCGCCGTAACCCCAGGTCGCACCAATTGCAATCACTCCCGCTTCATGCGCAGCAATGACATCATACGGCTGGTCCCCCACGAATACTGCATCTCCAGGCAAGACCCCAAGCCTGGTCAGGGCTAACAGTACCGGTTCAGGATCTGGCTTCTGGTAACTGGTATCCTCCTGGCTGATATAGAATTCAAAAAACGGTCGTAAACCCGAGTTCGAAAGGAGCTCCTCTGCATCTGCCCTGTGGCTTGATGTCATAACAGCTAGCCTGTATGCGTTCCTCAGTCTTGCTATCAGCTCTCTTATGCCCGTATATGCTTTGACTGTACTGATTTCGCTTTTGAAATAATTCCTGGCATTATCATAGATTTTATCTCCCGTCTCCGGAAACCACTGTGAGAGCACCTTCTTGACCGGCATTCCAACAAGCCCGGCATTTTCTTCGTCCGTAGTCTGCCGTCCGAGCACGGTCATGAAACCGTAGTCTCTTGCCTTCGAGGAAAGTGTTTCGCTATCCAGCAGTGTCCCGTCCATGTCAAAAATTATTGCTTTTATCATCGGGCATTCTCAACTGGATTATTCCAGGTTAATTTATACTTTATCTGTAGCGGGAAGGCTCAAATCTCAACTGGAATTACCGTAAATGGCCTTGCGCCGGGAAATTCAAGGCAATCAATCCAGGGCCAGGATTATCATGTAATGTATATCTCTCCGGATTGCGAACGGGTCAACTGGATCTGAGCAGGCGATCAGCGAATATTCAGGCTACCTTTGGACTTCATTTTTTCTATCTTTACTATCCTTTTCCTGTATCGCTTCTCATTTGAGATCACCAATTTCCCGACCAGTTTGCTGTGCGAAATTGATTGTGAACCCTGAATCCTCTGGATTTTGTCCAGGGCGGATAGCAGAGCATCTATATTGCCTGTTGTTCTTATGGCAAACCTGTCTGCGGCACTGACGGGTGAAAAGGTAAATCTGACAAGCAAAGTGGGTAAAAGTATGGGAAAAAGCACAACACCCAGGATAAGTAATACGCCTGTCACCGGGACAAGGATCAGTCCAAGCCCGGGAAAACCGCCCAGGATCAAATAGAAGAACACGTCAGCAAGTGCAACATATGGAGTGAAAAAGGTGAAAAGACTCTTAACAGCCCCATGCGATTTTGCAAGATAGGAAGCATAGCACAGGGTTGAGTCCATTTCATCCCGGGACAGCATTTCAATCAGTTCTCTCGTTATAAGGACTCTTCTGGCTTTAATTTCCTGCGTAATGACATGCGATTTTCCATAATTCGGTATCGGCATGATGCATACTTCCGGTGCGACTCCATGATTTTTTCCTGTGAGTTCTCTGAGTCTTCCAGTCAGGGTCTCATCCGGGAAGCACTCTTTTTTCATCTCCTGCTTTCCTGCCTGGATAATAATTCCAACTGGAATTAAATAGGCCAGGATCGTTATGAAGGACAAAACCAGGGCGGCTCGCTCGTTAAAAGAGGTAATCTGGCGGAGGAAAGCCATCAGGGTAAAAATCGCTGATTCCGGAAAGTAAATCGCAAAGAACATGTTTCTAAAGTTACCCACGTAATCAATCAGTGATCTCAGAAAGAGCCAGGTCGTCAGGATCAAGACGGACCAGGCAATGGGAATGAAATAATAGATGGAAATCAAGCCTGAGGTAGCGAAATATGCTAAGACTATGGCAGGAGTGTTCAGGAAAGCGACGCCCGCAATTATCTGCATGGTTCGGTCTCTGGATGGCAACGGAACATGATCCCCTGTGGAATATATTATTTTAATTGCCGCCTCCAGTATTAAACAGGAAGAAAGGAAGTATAATGGGGTTCAGGTAAAAAGCGTGTAGTCCAATGGAAAACAGATTCAGTAAATGGGGTTGACCGGATTCGGACCGGTGACCTCCCGGTTATCAGCCGGGTGCTCTAACCATGCTAAGCTACAACCCCCTATATCACGGAATAATATCAGTCTCTGAAGCCATTCTCAATAATAACGTGTTTATTAAATATTTCGAAAACCGGCATTTTTCTAAAGAAACTGGTGCGTGAAATGAATATCTGCCGGAAGTTGTGTGCTACCCATCTAAACCGGATCGGCTTTTCGAGGCTTGTACACCCATTATGCATCTTTCATTGAATCCAGAATCCCGATGCTAGTGCAGACCGAGCACAGGTCACCGGTTGTTGGGGCGCCACATTTTGTGCATTTCTTCATTTCGGTATTTCCATTCCCAATGGTGATGTGCTCACGCACTTCATCCAGGAAGTTGGCAATGGCGAATCCCGCTCCAGGGTTCTGTTCTTCCAGATCGCTTACGATGTTCCTGAAGGTGTTTCTCTGGGCCCTTTCGTAGTATGGGCACCATCCCCCGTCGAATTCTACCCCGTTCAGTACGGCGTAAAGGATTACCTCCTTCTCTGGAATCCTCCTGAGAGGCACGATCCTCCGGACCAGTCCTTCCTTTCTCTTTATATGTGGAGCCATCCTCATCATTCTCTCGAAGTCACCTTTCACGACATTCATCAGTATGGACTGGGCATAATCATCAAGGTTGATTCCCAGTGCAACGTAATCGCTTTTGTATTCCAGGGATTCAAGGTTCATCAGCTTCCTTCGCATCGGGCCGCAGTGGGAGCATGGAATCGTTTCCGGATCCATTTTGACGATGCCATCCATGGTTTTCCCGAAAACCTCTTCGAATGATACGGTCCGGTGTTTCACGTTGAGCTTATCGCAGAGTTTCCTGGCGGATTCGAGACCGCTGTCACGGTATCCCGCGATTCCCTCATCAATGGTGAACGCCGTAAGTTCAACATTTTCCCTGTCCCCGAGAAACTTGTTCATTAGATAAAGGGTAACGGAACTGTCCTTCCCCCCGGATATTGCAACGGAAATCTTTATGCCGGCAGCCTTCAGGTCAACCTGTTTCCTGAGCTCATGCTTGAACCTCCTCTCAACAGAATCGTTGAAATGCTTCCTGCACAGGTATGTCCCGTTGTATCTTGCCTCATAAACGGCCTTTCCCCTGCAAAGTGAACACTGCATATGTCATCAAATCCTGACGGAAGTAATGAAGTTGACTATCCCTGAGAATTGATGGTCATTGAACGGCAAATTTTTAAAGGGATTTATCCCTGACCATTTCATGAAAATTAGTGGCGGAGGAACTGCTGAAATTTCTGGACTTGACGTCGTCATATGCATGGACATGGAAGATTTTGAGCCAGCCAGTACCGGGGCATTGCTCAACTCACTCAGTCTGCGACCAATCATTGAGAGGCTGAGATTCACTCCAAAGAAGGGCAGGACGCTGATGCTTCCTTCGACGGAGAGCACGAGATCCGTTCTCATTGTTGGGTTAGGACAACGTGGGGCCGTGAATTATGAGACCATACGTACAAGTTTTTCATCCGCACTGAAGGCGCTTATCGGAGGAGAAAACAAGAAAATAGGTGTATTGATACCGGGAATCCTTTCAGCTGAGAGGGAAGCCCTCGAAATAGCTTACATATCTGAGTTGACATCGTATTCATTCGATGTATACAAGGCTGAGAAGAAGGCTGCTCCAGAGCTTATCCGGATACTGTCCGACTCCGCGGTTGGCACCAGTATCGAGGATGGCAGGATAATGGGGGAGGCTACCAACCTCACCAGGCATCTCGCAGACCTCCCATCGTCCATAGGCACTCCCGCATTCTTTGAAAGCGCTCTCAGGGAAAATAAAAAAGTTACTGTAACGGCACTGGGAAGGGATGATTTCATCAAGCTCGGGATGGGTGGGCTGGAAGGAGTATCGAGAGGCGCTCATGAACCGCCCCGCCTCCTAATTGCAGAATATGGAGACAGGGACATGCCTGCAATAATGCTCGTCGGAAAGGGGATAACCTTTGACAGTGGAGGAATATCCATAAAACCCTCAGAAGGAATGCAGGAGATGAAATTTGACAAGTGCGGAGCCGCTGCCGTGCTTGGAGCGTTGAAGGCGATCTCGGACATGGGCTTAAAGGCGCACGTCGTCGGTCTTATGCCATTGACGGAAAACATGCCGGGAGGTGGTTCTTACAAGCCCGGAGAGATCCTCAGGCACTACAACGGGGTAACTTCCGAAGTAATTAGCACGGATGCGGAAGGCAGACTTGTACTGGCTGATGCACTATCTTACGGCATTGATAAGTACAAGCCTTCGGCTGTCATCGACCTGGCAACACTCACAGGTGCATGTGTTGTTGCCCTTGGAAACAATATTGCAGGAGTGATGGGAAATAACAGGGAGTTGCAGGACAAAATCATAAAAGCCTCGGGAAACACATGGGAAAGACTATGGCCGCTTCCGCTTGACGACGATTTCAAGGATCAGATCAAAAGCGATGTGGCTGACATCAAGAACACCGGAGGCAGGCCAGGCGGATCAGAAACGGCAGGAGCATTCCTCAGCTATTTTGTTGGCGATGTTCCATGGGTACACCTGGACATAGCTGGAACGGCGTGGAAAGGGCAGAAGACGGCAAAAAAAGATTATATCGGCCTGGGAGCCACCGGATTCGGCACAAGGTTGCTTGTGGAATTCATAAGGGCAGGCACCGAATAATCATTCTTCGGGAGAGAATTCTATCCTCTTCCCGTTCTTAATCTGGCCGTAAATCGATGATCCCAGGTCGCTATCGAGCTTAAGCCTGATGATCCCCTTTGAGGAGCTCCTTGCCTGCAGCACCATCAGGTCTTCCACGAAGATCTTCACATTCGTGTTCTTGTCGCCGACATACAGGTAAAGTATCTTGTTCTTCACCTCAATTTCCACCGGCTTTCTCACGGAGCCTGAAGCTCCAGCCCTTGGTTCAACCTCCAGTCTCACCTTGAGCCGGCCTTCAAGGTCGGATATATTCACTCCCTTCTTCCCGATGAGTTTTGCAATGAATTTTTCAGGAACAGATACGACAGCCCTGTTCCCCCCTGTCATCTTGACTTCAACATCACCCGTTCCAAGAAACTTTGAAACCTCCTCCCTTATCCGATCAGAGGCAAGTGAGAAGAGAGACGAATCCTCCGTCTGCACCGGAACAAGAACTATCTGGTCGCCAAATGTGTATATCTCATACAGCGGCGTCCCAGAGGGGAAGTCCTTGACAACAATAACGGGTCGTGCAAGGTCTTCCTGGTTCATCCCGCTTGGCACCTTGACGGTGTATTCCGTGATTATGACCTTCCTGACCTGGCCCGCTTCTATGAACAGGATGGTATCTATGACCTGCGGTATCAGGCCCAGTTCTATCCTTCCTATGAATCTGTGGAATGCATCTATTGGCCTGGTTGCGTGTACTACGCCAATCATCCCGACTCCCGCAAGCCTCAGGTCTGAATACACATGAAAATCGGATGTTACACGCATCTCATCAAAGACGGTATAATCGGTCCTGACAAGAAGGAGTATATCCCCTGTCTTTTCCATGGATCCTTCCAGGCCCGTGTATTGGGTTATATCATTGATCAGCTGCAGGTCCCTGGGTTTCTCCATGGTTTTCACGGTCTTGTCCATCGAATTGAAGTATTCCGCCAGGGCTTGGACAAAGGTGCTTTTTCCTGCTCCCGGGGGTCCTGCAACAAGTATGCCATTGCTGCCGACCGTCAGCCGTTCCACCACCCTGGGGTCAAGGTTGTAATCCACAAGATCCAGTTTCTTTATGGGCCTTACCGCAGTTATCTCAAGGTCATCGGAGAACGGCGGCCTTGTAATGACTATGCGTATGTTCTTCAGCTGGATTACAGTGGCACCGAACATATCCATTTCGACAAAAGATTCGTCCTCAAATTTTCCCCTCTTTACAATGATGGACGCTATGGTCTCAAGTTCCTGCCTGGTGATAACATAATCAAGACGCACAACCCTGACGGCTCCAGGAATTCCCTTCTTGAGGACAGGTTTCAGGTTTGCCTTGAGGTGTACAGAGGAAGTCATCTCATCAAAGAAATCCTCAATGTTCTTGACAGATTTCAGTGAGGCTTCAAGGAATTCTATCTGGATACCCTTTATTATGGCAAGGTCCCTCTGGATGATGTCTCCGGTGACGAGTATTGCATCATTCTCTAGGGCGGTGTTCCTTATGATCTCGTCGATTTCCCCGCTCTTTGCACTCTTTATCTGCCAGTCACCCGGTCTCTTCCCATAAAGGTCCAGGTATATCCTGCCCTCCTCGGCCATTGAACGGAGTGACTTGAGCTCCTCAAGCCCTGCAAACCCGATGGACCTCCCATCATTTGCCTGGTGCTCAACCTCAGCCAGCATGGCTTCTGCCAGTATGACGTGCGATCCCTCCCTTGATGATATGAAAGCCGTGAAACGACCGTCAACTATTACCGATGTGTCAGGAACGTAATCCACGCCACAACATGCTGAATCCGTTATTTAAGATATTTCAGTTGACAAAAAGCAATTATGGCAGCAAGCACTATGACCCCCGGCGGCGTAACTGGATACAAACAGTTCCTTTTTAGGGGATATCATAAAGCAGTTCCTGGAGCAATGCAATGGTTCTTCCCTGGCATTTTCAGGTGGTCTTGACAGTACGCTCCTGATGGCACTGTCCGGGTATTCCCTCGATCCTTATACTGTGGGTTTCTCGGATTCCCATGACATAGCAAGGTCAAGGCTTGTCTCGGAGCAACTCAGCTTCAAGGTAAAGGAGATCATACTGGACGATCTTGACCTGAATGAGGGGATATCGGTCCTCAGGTCTATTGATCCATCCATCGGCAGATCTGAGATCGGATACGAACTGGTGCTTTATTACGCACTTTCGGAAATCATGGAGCCCAGGCTGGTGACGGGTCAGGGAGCCGATGAAATTTTTTATGGATACAGAAGATTCATTGACAACCCTGGAATCGATAACAGGGAACATCTTGCCAGGCTCTTCGGGACCACCCTTCCCAGGGAGACTAGGATCGCAAAGCATTTTGGGAAGGAACTTGCAACTCCCTATCTCGATACCAGGATCATGGAGAAATTCTCAGGTATGCCGAGAGAAGCTCATATAGCTGCAGGGACTAACAAGATCCTGCTGCGAGACCTGGCGAAGAGCACCGGTCTTCCCGAGGAGATCTGGGGATTCGGGAAAAAAGCAGCCCAGTATGGGTCCGGTATACAGGCGCGCCTGAAAAAAATACCTGGTTTGTAATGAATATCTGTCCGATTCGGTTATATATTATTTACGCATTACTTCACATTCAAGGAGTTCATTGAACTAACAATTACGTGATTTCATGACATACACAGGGATCATTGGAGGAAGCGGCCTCTACAGCCTTATTAAGGGCGGCAGGTCGCTTGACATAGAGACGCCATACGGAAAACCTTCTGACAAGGTTGAGATTGGAGAGATAGGCGGGGTTGAAGTAGCATTCATACCCAGGCACGGAAAGCACCACACCATACCGCCACATGCAGTGAATTACAGGGCCAATATGTGGGCACTGAAAAGCATTGGTGTTGAAAGGGTGCTTGCGATAAATGCCGTGGGGTCACTCAAGGAACAGTATAAACCCGGAGAGATGGTCTTCCCGGATCAGTTTATAGATTTTACAAAATCAAGGAAACTGACCTTTTTTGACGGACCGGAAGTATATCACGTCTCGGCTGCGGATCCATTCTGTCCGGAGATGACATCAGAACTGGTTTCATCTGCGAAGAAGGCAGGTTACCCTCATCATGATACAGGTACATATGTGTGTATCGAGGGACCGAGATTCTCGACCAGGGCAGAATCGAGAATGTTCAGGCAGTTCGGGGACATAATAGGCATGACACTTGTTCCCGAGATAAATCTTGCAGTGGAACAGTCAATGTGCTATTCCATGATTGCAACAGTTACAGATTTTGATGTATGGTCAGACAAGCCGGTGGATGCATCGGAAGTCATGAAAATAATGAAGGAAAACGAGGAAAAAGTGTCTTCACTTGTAGAGATGTCCGTTAAGGGCTTCAACAGGGAAAGAAGATGCAATTGTTCAAGGTCACTTGAAAATGCAAAAGCATGAGGAAAAACTAAAATGAAAATAAAATTTTTAGGCGGAGCAGAAGAAGTAGGAAGATTAGCTATAAAGATAAGGGAGAAGGACTACGATGTCATGGTTGACTACGGTGTAATACCGGAAAAACCGCCAGAGTTCCCGATGCCACCCGAGCCTGTGAAGAGTATTTATCTCACACACGCGCACCTGGACCACATGGGTGCACTTCCGGTCTATTATCACGAGTACGACGCAAAATTCTACTCGACAATAATGACGGCAAACAGCATGAGGCCGATGCTCGAGGATTCAATAAAGGTCACAAATATAGAGGGATACCCGTCCAGGTTTGATGTTGACGACATCTCATCACTGTACAGCGCATTCCAGAACGTGAACTACAATGAAACAATAACCGACGGTCCGTTCCAGGTAACGGCGCAGTCTGCCGGACACATTCCGGGTTCGACCATGTGGAGGTTCGAGAATTCCCGATCCATACTCGTGACAGGGGATCTTTACACCAAGGAAACATACCTCCTGAACGGTGCGAAACCGCAGAAGGCTGACATACTCATAATGGAAAGCACCTATGCGGGAAAGAACCATGAGGAGAGAGACCAGGTTGTGAAGAGGCTCAGGCAGAGGGTAAAGGAAGTCGTTGAGGACGGCGGAAAGGTAATACTGCCATCATTTGCGATGGGAAGGACCCAGGAACTTATAATGATACTGAGCGACATGGGATACAGCATCTCGGTGGATGGAATGGGAAACGGGATCACAGGAATATACCTGCACACCCCCGGATTCCTCCGAACACAGAAAGGATTCTCCAAGTCTGTCGGGAAAGTGAGGCAGATCAGGGGCAGAAGGATGAGGGAAAGCGCACTTGACAGTGACATAGTTATCACCACCTCAGGCATGCTGGACGGCGGACCAGTGCTCTCATACATCGAAAAACTGATGAACGATACGAAGAGCGCCTTGTTCCTGACAGGTTACCAGGTGGAAGGCACAAACGGGAGAAGCCTTATGGAAAACGGAACAATAAAGATAGCCGGGGCAACCGTGAAGCCTAACATGAAGCTGGACTTCTTTGACTTGTCGGCTCACGCAGGTCACGACGATCTCATTGATTTCGTGAAGAAGGTAGACCCTGAGAAGGTAATACTGTGCCACGGCGACAACAGGGAAAACCTGCTGGATGATCTATCCGAATTCGACGTGGAATTGCCCTTCAACGGCCATGAGTTTGAGGTTTCATAACCTCTTCCTGTGCCTGGCGAGGGTACTGGCATCACTCATGGTGCCGGTTCAATCAATATTTTATATGATCTTTAAATACCGCATCGATGGATGAAGTTCTCACAGTTGATCACGTTGCTATGGAGTACAGGTACGCCAAAAGCTCCATCAAGACTATAGAAGATATCAACTTCACCGTGAGAAAGAACCAGTTTGTCTCAATAATCGGCCCGTCCGGATGCGGAAAATCAACCCTGATAAGGATGATTCTCGGACTGACAAAACCAACCTCCGGCAGGATCCTGTATGGTGACAGGGAGGAGATGGGACCTAATTTCCGTGTTTCCGTGGTATTCCAGAATGCTGCTCTCTTTCCATGGCTGGACGTTCTTGACAATGTCGAACTTGCTCTGGAGCCACTGATCAAGGATCGCAGCAGGAGAACGGAGATAGCCATGAACAATATCCGGCTGGTTGGCATAGATGGGTTTGAGAAAGCCTATCCAAAGGAACTTTCCGGGGGGATGAAGCAGCGTGTTGCCATAGCGCGTGCACTGGCCACGTCCCCTGATGTTATGCTGCTCGACGAACCGTTCAGCGGGCTTGATGTGTTCTCAGCACAGGCCATGAGGGAAGAACTGCTCGACCTTTGGGAATCTCCCGTGGAAAACCCGAATACAATACTGATGGTCACGCATAACGTGGACGAGGCGGTGCAGATGAGTGACGTGATAGTGATCCTGAGCCACCGCCCGAGCAAGGTTATCCAGGAGATGCCGATAACCCTGCAGAGGCCAAGAAACACGAGGAGCGATGAATTTTACAAGACCGTGGATCATGTCCTTACCGTTATGTCAGAATGACAGTCCATAATGAGGAAGCTGCTTTAGCTTCAATGAAACAAAAGCGTCATGCCATTATATCCCTGTCAATCGAGTCAATGCCTCGTTCGTGGTAGATAAGATGATTTGACATACCATTTCAACAACACCTGATATCAATTCATGCGGGTATGGTGTGAACACTCCACCATCCAGCAGCTGATCAATGATAGCATAAAATCTTAAAAGTCCCGCCGATATCAGTATTAACATGAAAGTTCTAATTCTCGGCGTTGATGGCTACATAGGCTGGTCGCTTGCGCTCAGGCTCATGAAAAGAGGTCACACCGTGGCGGGAGCAGACAATTTTATCACCCGCAGGCGTGTCAGGGAAGTCGGGTCCGCTTCTGCCCTGCCCATTTCATCAATGGACGCAAGGATCAAGGGGCTGGAATCCGCCGGGTATGGAGGCATGGAGTTTTTCAAGGGAGATGTAAGCAATGCGGACTTCATGTACAGGACAATCAGGGCTGTGCAGCCCGATACGGTTATCCATCTCGCGGAACAGAGATCTGCTCCATATTCAATGATAGGCCTTAAGCAGGCATCTGACACCATGGTAAAGAACATCGTGAGCACGCTTAACCTGGTATACGCCGTGAAGGACACCGTGCCCGATACTCACATTCTCAAACTCGGTACCATGGGTGAGTATGGGACGCCGAACATCGATATTCCGGAAGGTTTCTTCGATATTGAGTACAGGGGCAGGAAGGATTACCTGCCGTTCCCGAAGAACGCAGGAAGCTGGTATCACTGGACAAAGGTTCACGATTCAAACAATCTCATGTTTGCAAACAGGGTATGGAACATCAGGGTTACCGATGTGATGCAGGGAGTTGTTTACGGAACCAGGATAGACGAGATCACAGAAACCGGACTATATACGAGATATGACATAGACGAGGTTTGGGGAACAGTCCTGAACAGGTTCTGCGCACAGGCAGTTGCAGGACTGCCGATCACCCCATATGGAGAGGGTGGGCAGACCAGGGGGTTCCTACCGCTTGAGGACAGCGTGACATGCCTTTCAATCGCAGTCGAGAATCCACCCGCTGATGGAGAATACAGGGTTTTCAACCAGTACGACAAGGCCTATTCCGTGAACTTCCTTGCCGGGAGAGTCAAGGAAATTTATGAACGTGAGTTCGGGAAGAGTGCAGAAATACGTCACATGGAGAATCCACGGGTAGAGAAGGAAACACACTACTACAACCCTGTCAACGAGAACCTCAAGAAACTCGGATACAGGAGCAAGAGAGCCTTGGATGACGAGATATTAAACATGCTCCAGGATCTGCAGAAATTCATTCCCCGGATAAGGAAACTTTCAGGCGTCATAATGCCAAGGACTTTCTGGAAAGCAAGCTGATACGGTTTTACTTACTGGCGCACCTGTCAAGGCTTCGCTTCAGTATGTTTATGTATTCAGTTGCCACGCCTACGCTGATCCAGTCATTGCGATCGACCAGCAGGCCAGAGGTTTCCTTTCCCAACTCTATTGTCTTTTCTATGGCCGGTGTCAGTTCCTTCTCATCTGAACGCTGATCGTCAAGATAATCAAATACCTCCGGAACGAGGGCATAGAAGGCACAGAGTGCGTAGTTGCTCTCAGGAACAGCTGGTTTTTCAACAACCTTCCTTACCCTGATTTCGCTACCCCTTATTTCGACAGAAGCGACCCCGTATCTTTTCGGGTTGTCTACTTTCATAAGCGTGAGTATGTTCCTGTCAGGATTCTTATCCATCATCGTCTTTACAGACTTTATGTGCATCTGATCCAGGACTATGCCGTCACCGGCATTGAGGATGAAGCTCTCATCTCCTATGTAATCCCTTGCAAGCATTACTGCCATGCCAAATCCTCTTCTCTCTCCCTGATAGATTATCGTTACTTCCGGATATTCATGCTCCACATATTCCCTGGTGGACCTATCCTCCCAGTCAAGAACCAGGTATATCTCCTTGATGCCCTCGCTGAGAAAGCTGTATATCACACAGTCAAGGATCGGCCTGAGCACTATTCTCCCTTCTCTCATTGTGTAGACAGGAAGCATCTCCTTGCGCATCTTTCCATCAAGGCCCGATCTTGAACCCTGGCCCGCTGCTGTAATCAGTGCCTTCATCTTCCTTTAATATCACAACAACTATAATAATAGTATTTCCCGTCGGCATCGAAACCAATATGAAGTGCCCAGCAGATCACTCTCCATGGCTGAAGTTTTGCAGTCCTTTTTCACTATGGATTCGTTTGACCTGAGGGGAAAGACAGTGTTCCTGAGACTTGACATTAATTCTCCGATGAACCCGATGAACGGGGAAATACTTGGAGGGTCACGGTTCAAGTCCCATGTGGACACAATAAACAGCCTTATGGATTCCAAGGTCGTAATTGTGGCGCACCAGAGCAGGCCCGGCAAGGAAGATTTCACGAGCCTTGAGAAGCATGCAGCCTACATGAAGCGCGTTCTTGGCCGCGATGTAAAATTCATTGATGCGCTCTTTGGCAGCAGTGTGACTGCAGCTGTTAAATCAATGAAAATAGGGGATATCCTGATGCTTGAGAACACGAGATTCTACTCCGAGGAGACCGAGATTCCGGCAACGGACATTGAAGCCATGGAGGGCAGCCACATTGTCAGGAGCCTTGAACCACTCATGGATTATTACGTAATTGACGCGTTCCCGGCAATACACCGTGCACAGACAACTCTTGTCGGGTTCCGGCGCGTGAAGCCAAACATAGCCGGAAGGCTCATAGAGAAGGAGGTTGCCATGCTCGACCGGTTCAGCCGTGGAAAAGAAAGGCCGAAACTCGCCATTCTTGCGGGATCGAAGATAGATGACTCGATTGCAGTGTCGAAGAATTTCCTTGAGAAGAAGATGGTTGATTCCATTATTGTTGGTGGTGTCGTTGCAAACGCTTTTCTATGGGCTTCAGGAAAGAATATAGGCAAAAAGAACATGGAATTCATAATGAAGAACAACAAGAATTACGAATCCCTCCTGAAAGACTGTTCCGACATACTGAAGAATCACAGGGACAGGGTCGTGATACCGGTGGATTTCGTCCTCAATCCATCGGGACGCCGGATATCCGTGGATGAAGAAGTGCCGGATGACGAATTGCTGGCGGATATAGGAGTCGATTCCATAGTCATGTTCACGGAACACATCAGGCAGGCGAAGGCCATATTCATGAACGGGCCGATGGGCATGTATGAGATGCCAGCCTATTCATCAGGGACGTTTGAGGTACTTAACGCAATATCGCGTAGCAGAGCTTTGCGGATCGCAGGGGGCGGGCACACCCTGAGCGCCATGGAGAAACTCGGCATGCTCAACAGGATTGACCATGCATCAACCGGGGGCGGCGCACTGATAAGTTATTTATCCGGCGAGGCAATGCCAGTTCTGGAAGCACTCAGCGAAAGCCGTGCATTGTTCAAGGGTAATTAAAATGGCAGACGAGAATCAGGTAAACATTGTTGACGAGATAAATTACACAAAATCACTGATAGATTCACTGGATTCACAGCTGAACGGCCTTGTCAGGGGCATGGAGGAGATCAAGCGGGTCCAGAACATCCTGAAGGACACTGGAATACCTGCGTCAAAAGACAGGAGAATATCCATAGGAGCTGGCATATTCGCATCAGGAAGCATAGACACCAGTTCCAGGATGCTGGTGCCAATAGGGTCGGATGTATATGTTGAGGAGGATCCGGAAAAACTGTCAGGCAGGCTGGACAAAAACATAGCCGATCTGCAGAATTCTATCGGGACACTCAGCGTGAGGCGTTCCGATCTCGTGAACCGCTACGAGGCTCTCATGTCTGTAGTGGATCAGGCAAAGCAGGAAGATCAGGGCAAGAGCTGAAATGTTTGATGGACTGAAAAATCTTTTCAAGCACGACATCCCGGAAGATGAAGAAGTCCTTAACG
This sequence comes from Thermoplasmatales archaeon, assembly GCA_016806715.1. Lineage (NCBI taxonomy): Archaea > Methanobacteriati > Thermoplasmatota > Thermoplasmata > Thermoplasmatales > Thermoplasmatales archaeon. The sequence continues at coordinate 1,018,333 of CP060531.1, forward strand.
CAAAAAAAGGGGAGATAGAGGATGAGATCAGGACTGTGCTGCTGGAATCAGACGTTTCCTTTGAAGCAGTTGAAGTTATAGAGGATGACATAAGGAAAAGGATTGACAGGATAAAGAAGATCAGTAAATCCACACTTATGGGTGTCGTGAGAGACACGATCAGGGACGCGCTGATGACCAGTCAATTGGATTTTGACATCCTTACTGTTGAGCAGAAACCATACACAGTGCTTTTCCTTGGTATTAATGGCACAGGAAAGACCACAACCATAGCAAAGGTTGCAAAGTACCTGAAGGACGCAGGAAAACGTTCGGTTATTTCAGCTTCAGACACTTTCAGGGCAGGAGCCATAGACCAGATTTCCATACTTGGGGACCGCGTTGGCGTGAAGGTTATCAGGCACGAAATTGGAAGTGACCCCTCAGCGGTTGCTTTCGATGCCATAGAGCATGCCAGGGCAAGAGGCCTGGACTATGTGCTCATAGATTCTGCGGGAAGAATGCAGACCAATAAGAACCTCGTTGATGAGATGAAGAAGATCAAGCGCGTCTCAAAACCGGACCTGACCGTCCTGGTCCTTGATTCAATGGTCGGGCAGGATGTCCTGAACCAGGCAGAGACGTTTCTGAAGGAGATTGGATTCGATGCGATAATCCTGACAAAACTTGACACAGACGCCAAGGGAGGTTCTCTGCTCAGCATTGTCATATCCATGAAAAAGCCGGTGCTGTTTCTCTGCACGGGGCAGGGAATGGATGACATAGTGAGGTTCGACCCTGACTGGTATCTTGAAAAGATTTTCTCGTAGCAATAATTTAATATTGTACAACTATCAAGTTTGTTTTCAATGCTTTCCAATAATTCGAAGTATCACCCTTCTATAATTGCAATTGCAATTGCGGATTTTATAAGGGGGTTCACCAGGTATCCTCTATGGATTCTCATTTCCATTTATCTCCTCACAGTAAGGCACATGGGCTATCTGGACATCGGGATCATATTCCTGCTGCAATCCGTATTCACGGTGCCATTTTCCATTTACGGAGGAAGGATATCGGACATTAGCGGCAGGAGAGGGCTGGCCCTGCTGATGCCTATACTGCTTCTTTTCACATACCTTGCATTCTTTTTTGTAGTATACAGAAACCTCTCCATCATTGCGGTAACCGCAATGATGATAGTCATCAGCATTCTCAATAACGTTCAGTACAACGTCGGAAACTCGATACTCACGGACCTGTCAAGCGAGTCACAGCGCCTGAATTCCTTCAGCCTGGTCAGGGTGCTGAGCAATGCAGGTATCGGTGCAGGGCTGATTTTTTCCGGCTTTACCGCTATCCTGAACCCAGCATACTTCTTTCTTGCCCCGGTTTTCGGGAGCTTCATAGAAATATTCATAATATTCAGGTATGTTCCCGAGTCCCTGCCAAAAACGCATGAACTGGGGGAAAGTACAAGGCATGTTTTTTCCCTCAGGAAAGATAGAGTCCTGATCCTTGTTTCGCTGGTTCTAGCTTTCTCTGGGCTCTTCTCAAGCATGTTCGAGAGCCCGCTGCTCCCTCTATATCTCACAAGCCGGTTTGACTATCCTGAACTCCAGATAACCGCGCTATATGCTGTGAACACTCTCATCGTGATCCTTTTCCAGTTTAGGGTAAACGCCCTCAGCAGGAAGATAGGCGAGGTATACACCTATGCAATAGGACTCATTATCTACTCAGCTTCATATTTTATATTTGGCGTTACTGGTATCTTCGGAATACTGCTGGTGAACGCCGCCATGCTGACATTGGGGGAGAACATGACGTCGCAGTTTTCACAGGTCTTCATATCCAGGATTGCTCCTGAAAATAGGAGAGGAGAGTATTTTGGATACAGTTCAGCGATATTCAGCTTTATATTTCCATTTTCCCCTTTCATAGGCACCCTGTTGCTGCAGATCTTCCATCCTCATCCATTGCTGTTATGGGGGATAATCTCAGCAGCCTGTGTTATAATGGCCATAATTTCACTCACGCTCGTGAGAGTGATCCCAAAACCGGATGCGGCAACCTGACGGTTTTGTTTGGGCAACATATATGGTCATTGTGCAGGCGGAAGATAACTTTAAAGCCTGAGAATCCTGCTTCAGCCAATCTTGTTTACGGTAACTTGCATACCCGGAGCTGGAAAGCTACCTGGAAATGAAACTTCTTTAAAATTCCCATGTGGCGTGTAAAACGGGTTTTTGTATGTCAGCATCGGTGAACGGGCAATCTGTGTGAACATATGGATTGTTAAGAAAGCAGGACAGCAGTTACCGGGAGTGGACCGTAATACCACCTTGAAGAGACAGCAAGTGATATATTCATACCGGTGAAAAAGTAACTTGCATTGAAGTCACTGTCACCGTTATTAATCACCATGTTTTGCTCATAGTATGTTCCATCTGTCCTCAAAATGACCATTCCGCTGAAATCCACCAGGTATGGCAGGTTTTTACCGACCTGCGCGCTTAACATTCTTTCTGGAGATAAATTAACATTTCTCTCATGGGAACTGAAATCCGAATTCAGGAGAGAAAGGCCCAGGTTGATGTAAAGAACAGTTAGGTTCCTGCTGTTGTTCATCAATCCCGAAATGTTCAGGTTCAGTTCACCGTTGGCCGATGTCCAGTTGCGGTCAAGTATTGTTGAGCCATTGGCACTTGGCGACCCCACTGTCTTTGTCACATTCGAAGTGTACTTGGAAATGAACTTATCGAAATACGGAATATAAGAACTACCCTGAAAATCGGTTTCATTTATCTGCAAGGTACTGTTAGTCATGGAAACCTTCAATGTTGTTTGATAATTCGTTGTTATTTTAACGAAAGTGTTATTTTTAATGTACCCGGAGTAAAGGTAGAAGTTTGAAACGTGCAGATCAACGGGTCCTAGATTCACATCAGAGTTTGAGTTTATTTCATTATTCATATCACTCATGTTAAAGCTTCCGCCGGAAAAGGAGTCATTAACGCTTTCCTGTGCGAAACGTGATCCGTTTATGTAAGAAATTCCCCTGAATGACGTTATTGCCAAAGGATTTTCTACACTTCTATTCGATGGAAAGAACTTCAGAGAGATCAATGATGAAATTCCAGGAAGGGCCATATAACTTCCAAGCACCACAGATCCATTCTGTACTGTCGATGAATTTATGAATTGCATTTGTTCACTGAAAGTATAGTTTGATATATCGGCTGGTAAAGGGATCACAAGCTCTGGCATGGAAAGGTTAAACACAGCCTGAGCAGTGAAGGAAGAAGGTTCCTTACTAGCAGGATTATATGGAATATTGTTGTAGAAGCTGTAAACATGGAGTTTCCCTCCAGAGACGTTATCATAAAAAGCATAAAGTGACAGCGAGATATTTTCACTTCCGGATTGCAATATGGAGTTCCAGGAACCGGTAATGGAGTAAAAGGAACGGTTCAGGTATCCCGTGATGAGGCTCCCATGTGCAGATGACCCGCTGAAAAGCAGGACATCGTTCATATTGCTGCTTGAATTTGTCGTGGTGAGATAAACGAATGCCGAAAAATTCTCTACGCTCTGCTGTCCACCGCCAGTAAGGGCAGTAGCACCGATCGATATGTAAGGCCCCTGAAGGGGGATCGCTACTTTTCCGCCGTTGTAGTAGTATAGGACTCCGGAGAAAATCACGAGGATTGCGAGAAAGAATGCTATGGCATAGGTCAATTTTCTTCCATTCAACGGGTGATCATGCTAATTTCGATATAAATGATTATCCGGTAGAAACTCTAAGGGCAGACATTACCTTTGATATGTCGTGTGGAGGCATGTCCGTCACTATGAGCGGTATATTCTCTATCTCTGCTATCTTTATGGCGAGTTCATCTATCCGGTCCGGCTGAATGTAAATCACTGCAGCAGGTTTCAGCGGATGTACCCTGATGGCTATCATCGGGCTCCTTCCCATCTTGACTTCAGTGAAGAATATGATCCTCTGGCTAGACCACCCATAAAGCTTGCTGTATTCAGAATAGGAGAATGAAAGTATGGCTTTCACTCCGTCAACGATGGTATATCCCCTGACAGCCCTCCTTAGATCGATGCTGGAGACATTCTTACCCTTTATCAGGGGAACAATTCTATCAAGCATGATATCGTGGTCGTAGTCCTTGATGTCTATGAGTGCATCCGAAGGCATTCCACTGACATATTTTCGTATGACATTTCCTCCCCTTTTCTTGTCTATGTCGACCAGGGCGTATACGATTTTCTTGACTGAGAACACGCCTGGGGATTTCCTTCTTCCCGATTCGTAATCATTTATGACAGATGGAGATATGTCAAGGTACCTTGAGATCTCCTGTTGCGTTATTCCGAACTCCTCTCTCCATTTTCTTATTGTTTCCCCGGGATTGTCAGAGATTGTAATTTCCCCTGCAATTTTTTCGTATATTTCCACGCTTGTCTGATTGTTTTGGTATTTAAAAATCTGTCGAATTAAAATTCGACAATCGACTTACGGGTTCCTGAACTTCGGGTCGTTGCTGCTGTCAACGGTGTTGGTCTGGGAATCCCTTATCGACCTGATATATCTTCGTCTCAGTGCTGATCCAATCCACATGCTCAGAACAAATACTACAAGAATACCAACAAGGAAATAATCAGATGGGAGTAGCAAGTAATTCGATGCCAGGTAAATTCCCCCGTATCCGACCAGCAGTATTATCAGGCCAATATACCTGTAAAGTGCGGGCATTTTCTGCATATTTGCCATATTTGGATTACTCTGGAAGTTCTTAATGGCATTAATCAGCCTTGTCGATTCGTTTGTGCTGATGCACATCGGGTCTTCCAGCGTCTTAAGTGCTTCATTAAGCGCATAATCCGATTGGGGGACATTTCCCGTTGCCCTGTATAATCTTGAAAGCTCTATCTGCTTCCTGGCAATCCCCACACAGTTGGCGCCTCCAGATCCCGCTATTTTTTCATTCTCTATCTGTGTTTCCAGATACTGTATCTTATCCTCTCTTGAAGCCAAATCTTCATCCCCAGTTCAATACTCTTTAATCTGCTGTTCTAGTCATGGGCATCTTAGTTCAAATAGATTGCTTAAGAAAAATGAAACCGGGAACTCAAAACCTAGAGAAAGGCATTAGGTTTCCGGGCAAAATCAGCCCAAGGCTGCAAAGCATTCGGTGCCACCCTTTTCAACGATCCTTTCAATCTTTGGCAGTTCAGAGACGATCTCGTTGACGGGCATCTGCTCAAGAATGTTGTGATTCTTCAGCACCTTCAGCATGCTTATTCTTATTCTCAGAGCAAGAAAAACGATGAAGAAGAATCCCTTCACTAGAAGTGCTTAAGTAATGTATGTCCGTCTCCCAGAGTATGTATGTTTATGTTCTCTGGCTTTGTTAAATACTTCGTCCTTGTGTTGTTCTTATGCTTTGCATATGGAACGAGAGATTGTTTCTCCTCGTCACTCTTCTGACCGTCTTTATGTTCACATGGATGCCGCTGCTCCTGAGAAGTGTACATATCTTTCTGTATCCGTAGGTTGTCCTCTTTCCTGACAGGCCCTTTATGTTAGATTCCACACCTTCAGCTATGTGTGGCTTCCTCGTTCCATTTATTCTATCTCTCTTCCTGTTGTAAATTGTTGATCTCAGTATATCCAGCGTACTGGAGATCCCTGCAATGGGCATGTCTTCTTTCATTTCACCAACAACCATAGCCATCTCCTCCTTGTTGTTTTTTTAACGCGGCTATTGCAAGGGGCTGGTCACCGGCAAGCTGCTCGAGATCATCGATTTCCTTCTGGTATTTGTTTTCCTTTGATGATTCGCCAAGACCTTTCTCTCCATCTGTGGAACTGTGCAACAGATACACCATGCCTTCTGCACAGTTCTGCTAGGTTTGTTGCAGTGAACTATTCAATTACAATCTGTTCTTTCTGCTCAAGGGTAAATTATCAGACACCCCTACCACCAATTCTCCGGGGAGCATACAGGAGATTTGCATAACCACCTCTTGACTTCCAGAATATGTCCTTCTTGCAATATATTATCTCTCTTATAACTGTCTATTAAATAAAGGGAACATGTGAATATTCAAGGGTCTCTGCTACAATCTTCTCACACTGATGAATATGAAAAAACGCGGGAAGATAGCAGCAGTCATCTAAAACCGGCAGAAAAAATTGGAGAAGAATAGTAAAAAAGGGAAATCCAGGTTTTATAATTTTTCGTCACGTTTCAATGAGATAATAGAAGAGGTCTAAAGTCCTTTTGAAACGCCTTTTGAGATAACTTTCAATCCTATCAAGGTTCTATTTTAACTTCACTAAGTCAGAAATCTACTCTATAAGAGATTGACTTTCAATCCTATCAAGGTTAGATTCTAATCACACAACACAGGGGGGCAAGTATTAGCAAATACCCAGCCTTTCAATCCTATCAAGGTTAGATTCTAATATTATTGGTGTCCTCGTATGCCTGCCACATCTGCATCTTTCAATCCTATCAAGGTTAGATTCTAATTACAACGGGACGTACGTATTAATTCTTGTTGCATTACTTTCAATCCTATCAAGGTTAGATTCTAATGGGATCGGTGTATAACAACCTCACCTTTGCGATCTATCTTTCAATCCTATCAAGGTTAGATTCTAATGTTGCTTATGTAGGCTGTTAGGGGGATAAGACCGTTCTTTCAATCCTATCAAGGTTAGATTCTAATCTGGCCATCCTTGCGGTATACTTCCTTGGATACCTCTTTCAATCCTATCAAGGTTAGATTCTAATGACTGAGAGAAATCCCTGAGACAGAACATATAAAACTTTCAATCCTATCAAGGTTAGATTCTAATGGGCTAGCTCTATCCTAGCTTGGCTAAACGTCTGCTCCTTTCAATCCTATCAAGGTTAGATTCTAATACCGGATGGCCGGTACGTTCCGGTGGACGTATCCCTTTTTCAATCCTATCAAGGTTAGATTCTAATCAGCTTTTACATATCCTGAATTATCAACAGTCTTCTTTCAATCCTATCAAGGTTAGATTCTAATTGAGTGACGAAGTTTCCACTCAAAAAAGGCATGAAACTTTCAATCCTATCAAGGTTAGATTCTAATGATGATAAGTTATACCTCTATACTTAATGTCTTTAGCTTTCAATCCTATCAAGGTTAGATTCTAATGTCTCAATAATAGGCTCAAACACCGTGACCCATTACCTTTCAATCCTATCAAGGTTAGATTCTAATGAAAAGATGTTTGACAATATCAGGTCTTACAATCTCCTTTCAATCCTATCAAGGTTAGATTCTAATTAGACCTGTGCGTGGTTTAGGAACGCAAGGCTGGATAAAAATAGAATTCTTTCAATCCTATCAAGGTTAGATTCTAATTGAATAGACCGAGGAACCGGCATATTTGTTATTCTGCTTTCAATCCTATCAAGGTCAGATTCTAATTCCCTGGGGTTATATGCATGTGGGATCTTTACATTATCTTTCAATCCTATCAAGGTTAGATTCTAATCCAAAAGGTCGAGCAAATCCCGAAAATTATCAACCTCTTTCAATCCTATCAAGGTTAGATTCTAATGAGTGATGTTGCTCCTAGTATGCTGAGCAATTTCGGCTTTCAATCCTATCAAGGTTAGATTCTAATGAACAGATACAGGGGATAAGACCATGGCATTATTACTTTCAATCCTATCAAGGTTAGATTCTAATTGGGATCGCCTGTGCCGTAGATTCCGTTAGGTTTTCACTTTCAATCCTATCAAGGTTAGATTCTAATGAGAGGCGAAACAATGACAAAATGCGGGGCAGGATACTTTCAATCCTATCAAGGTTAGATTCTAATGATACCTTATCCCTCATTCCCAACCTCGACCAATATCTTTCAATCCTATCAAGGTTAGATTCTAATACCGGATGGCCGGTACGTTCCGGTGGACGTATCCCTTTTTCAATCCTATCAAGGTTAGATTCTAATCAAAGCAGGTTAAGGCATACAACTTGCCGCCCATACCACTTTCAATCCTATCAAGGTTAGATTCTAATGAGAAGAATCCCCTTACTCTGGATAACAATCGCCTGCTTTCAATCCTATCAAGGTTAGATTCTAATTATCCAAGGATTTAGCAATAAACCACGCACAGCTGAACTTTCAATCCTATCAAGGTTAGATTCTAATAAGTTCAAGGATAACCCCGGCAACCGAAGATGATACTTTCAATCCTATCAAGGTTAGATTCTAATGATCGTGGCTTACATCGAAACGCCGGACGGGATATTCTTTCAATCCTATCAAGGTTAGATTCTAATATATGCCGGAAATTCGGCTATGTTGTATTCTTTACACTTTCAATCCTATCAAGGTTAGATTCTAATGACGGAGCAGTATATGAGAATGAACCTGTCACTCCTCTTTCAATCCTATCAAGGTTAGATTCTAATGACGGAGCAGTATATGAGAATGAACCTGTCACTCCTCTTTCAATCCTATCAAGGTTAGATTCTAATATAGCAATAACACTCCTCGCAAATGCGCCAGCAGGCTTTCAATCCTATCAAGGTTAGATTCTAATGAATTGTGTCGTGTTGGAGCTGCTCAAATACGACCTCTTTCAATCCTATCAAGGTTAGATTCTAATATAACATAGGCAGGGGCATCTCGAGTCGCCCGTGCACTTTCAATCCTATCAAGGTTAGATTCTAATCCCAGACCATGTTATACACCCAGTGTTTTATCCTCCACTTTCAATCCTATCAAGGTTAGATTCTAATTAAGCTCGTCACGTGGTAAGTTTCTACCATGTATGACTTTCAATCCTATCAAGGTTAGATTCTAATAAGTATCTTGAGGATCTATACGGAAAGGAAGCCTTCTTTCAATCCTATCAAGGTTAGATTCTAATGATAGCATATCCCCCATTCCCTAGCTCTACAAACATCTTTCAATCCTATCAAGGTTAGATTCTAATCACAGATTGGGACGGTCTCAGTGTCACCCGCAGTCCTCTTTCAATCCTATCAAGGTTAGATTCTAATTATGACACTCACACAGGCCAAAACTGCCTTCCGTACTTTCAATCCTATCAAGGTTAGATTCTAATGAGACAGCACAGCACACAGGGGGGCAGGTATTAAGCCTTTCAATCCTATCAAGGTTAGATTCTAATACAATGTTCTTTTTTTCCTCTGCGTCGGCCTGTATCCTTTCAATCCTATCAAGGTTAGATTCTAATATCGGGGAGGATGTCTTCAGGCTTGACAAGGATGGCCTTTCAATCCTATCAAGGTTAGATTCTAATCTGGCATAAGATAGGCGTTCTCCCTATTGTCGCTCGACTTTCAATCCTATCAAGGTTAGATTCTAATACCAAGAAGGGCAAGCCCGAATACACGCAGGTTCCTCTTTCAATCCTATCAAGGTTAGATTCTAATGCCAAGGATCACAAGTGCCTATGTTTTATGATACTTCTTTCAATCCTATCAAGGTTAGATTCTAATATAATAGTCCTAGCAGTTGTATCTTACGTATTAGTCCTTTCAATCCTATCAAGGTTAGATTCTAATATATCCCCATGGTATTTCGCCGTCCTTGCGCATTTGCTTTCAATCCTATCAAGGTTAGATTCTAATTATCCCCCAAATTAGCATGCCGTGCTTTGCATGGATTACTTTCAATCCTATCAAGGTTAGATTCTAATGCGGACATATTTCGCTTCGAGTACGGCCGCATACCTCTTTCAATCCTATCAAGGTTAGATTCTAATACAGCGCCTCCTGAAGGACAATACACAATCAGCATCTTTCAATCCTATCAAGGTTAGATTCTAATAAGTTCCCGCATAAACAAAATTTCTGCCTCATTATACTTTCAATCCTATCAAGGTTAGATTCTAATCGGAAAGAGGTCTCCGATCTCGTCCACGACTAGATGCTTTCAATCCTATCAAGGTTAGATTCTAATATGCCAAAGCCTTTCATTGAGGAGCACAAGCTCTGGCTTTCAATCCTATCAAGGTTAGATTCTAATTTTGATAAAGGCAATTAATAATCGTGATGATTTTACTTTCAATCCTATCAAGGTTAGATTCTAATTGTCAATGGTTAAGTGTAATGTAGTGAAGGATAATGACTTTCAATCCTATCAAGGTTAGATTCTAATCTTAACATCGCCAACTGGAAGATCGACAGCCTCTTCTTTCAATCCTATCAAGGTTAGATTCTAATCACCTGGATTCTTCGAAACGTAACTGAAGCTATGCGCTTTCAATCCTATCAAGGTTAGATTCTAATGAAGAGTCCGGCGATTCCCGGGGAGCATTCAACTTCTTTCAATCCTATCAAGGTTAGATTCTAATGTGCACATGAATAGTGGGTCACGTGGATTGCGGTTGCTTTCAATCCTATCAAGGTTAGATTCTAATGCATTGTAAAGCAGCACCCTAGTGTCCTCATCGAGCTTTCAATCCTATCAAGGTTAGATTCTAATCGGGGGCGGAAGAGTCGGCACCGGGGCTTCCTTTTACTTTCAATCCTATCAAGGTTAGATTCTAATTGGGAAGCTGGGAGGTGTGGAAGGAGTCCACATCTGCTTTCAATCCTATCAAGGTTAGATTCTAATACAAGCCAGTTATTTGCCTCTTCTATGCCACACTGGCTTTCAATCCTATCAAGGTTAGATTCTAATTACAGGAATTTTGTCTCTTCGAGTTCCCTCTCCGACTTTCAATCCTATCAAGGTTAGATTCTAATACGAACTGATACTTCTTCCTGGAATACGACAGCAAACTTTCAATCCTATCAAGGTTAGATTCTAATTAGGATCAGGCTTAGGGGGTCTCTTTGTTTCAGGCCTTTCAATCCTATCAAGGTTAGATTCTAATTCAAACTGGGACTATCGACCTGTATTCAACATCTTTCTTTCAATCCTATCAAGGTTAGATTCTAATATATGGATACGGACGGGTTGTTGTTGATTGTAATAGACTTTCAATCCTATCAAGGTTAGATTCTAATCCGTTTCAAAAACATCGTGATTTTAGGTATAAGGTTTCTGTTCCTTTTGCAAAAACAGATCAAACATAGCGTTGCGACTGAGCTATTTAAAGATTTGACTCTTTTGTTCTAGTTGCTCTCGTTGGTATGGAATCAAATTCGAATTTCTTGGATCACTCTAACATTGTTGGGGTAACTTGAGATCTCCTGCTACCAGATATATGATAGAGTCCTGATATTCCTGAGCCTTGAATCCGTATCAACATAATTCTTGAAGAAACATCAGAAAGTTCAGTGTATTACCGTTTATTCATGAGATTGCTCTGTAGCCCCGTTTAGAAGCTCAAGTTGCAGGATACATGAAAAAACACATAAATCAAGCTAACAAGAAAATCTATTCCCTATAATTTGCGATGTTAAGGTTTCAAATCGATAAGCGCTTCAAATGATGTTACTGAATTCTTTGGAAAGTCCTAAGGATATTCTCTTAGCAAGGCTCTCATCCCTTAGAGTAAAGATCTGGATGGAGTCCTCTTCAGCTTTCATCTTACTTTTCAATTTTGAGATCAATATGTCTAAGTTGGCCTTTGTGATATCACCTACAAATACAGAATTCTGTAGCCATTTCAAGTACGGAAGGCAGGTCTTCCGAATGACTTGTACTCTCTTTTCGTTTATATCATACGAAAGAATTACCCACAAATTTTCACACCCGAGATACGTAAGCTTTGTATTCCGAGTCACCCAATATATGTCGTTCTAGTTTATATAATTCTAATCTAATGAGTCTTCGATTCGAAACTTTCCTATTGAGCGATGAAACATACGTAGTTTCTTGCATTTTCTTGTCAAACTCCTGAAGCACTTTCCTTTTCCCCCTTTCGTTCATAAATACGCCCCCATCATTCACAAAGTCGCCTTCGCCCATAATTCCAAGGTTTATCAACTTAAGAATTGTTCTATCACAAAAAATAGGCCTGAAAATTTCCGCTATATCAAGAGCTAAGCTTGATCTTCTTTCCGACAGTTCATGCAGATAACTCACCGAAGGAGAGAGATGAGTGCCAAATATTTCGGCGCCTACAACGCCGTATAGAACTGAGTATAGGTAACTCATCATTGAATTGCTATAATTTCCTGGCGGGCGCCGAGTTCTAGAATTTATTTTGAATTTGCCTAGTAATTTTGTATCAAGAATTTCTAGATACCTGATGTGGATATTCCCTTCAATACCCATTAGTTCTTGTATTGAATTGGTAGAATTTATCTGTTTCTCCATTAGCGGGGATTTCTCTGTGCCCAATCTCGCTGTCACCTTGCGCATATTTTTTGCCGCTCCGATTACAATTTTTTTCGCAATATACATGCGCTTTCCATAATCTACTTGGTGTTCTACTTGCTTCGCGAGTACAATTCCACTCTGTAGGTAATTTTCAGGTATAAGACTAGTTATATACCAGCCTCTTTCAGAAAAGAGAATCGCAGGGATATTTTTTTCAGATAATAGGGAAAGAGCTGGCGTAGTGAATGTTACGTTCCCAAAAATCATTAGTGTGTCCACAGCCTCCAACGGTATCTCAAAATTCTCTGTCTCATTCTTCAAAATCAGCGAATTAGACGATTTAGAAAGTGTCCCAGACTTTAAAAGATAATAGGTTTCCCCCATTTTACCTACCCCCAGCAGAATTCTACATAGCTGCACCCATGAGAGCAAAAATAGTTGCGCTTTCCGATTGGTATACCCGATGTCATGAGTGAATCAATTTCTTGGTATTTTATCTTGACCCGTTCTACAAACTCATTCGGATAATCCAATTTTCTAATCTTCCTGGCACCTAGTAGATGGATTTCACCGTGATCTATAGAAAATCCTTTGATACTCGCTATCAACATGTAATGTGTCAATTGAAGAGCATCGGCTTCAATAGTTTTGCGTCCCCTTTTAAATTCGTGGACAATCAGTTTCCCATTTGGAAGAAACTGAACGTAATCTAATTTGTTCCTCCCAATGCTAACTTGCGAATACCCAAACTTTCTTTGTATTTCATTTGCATATGCACCTAACTTTACAAAATCAGTACCGTCTGTAATATATATTTCATGTAAAGATAACCAGGCCCTTCTGAGGCATATGGAAACATAGCTGATATCTGTCCCACGGTAGGACTCTGGCGCTTTCATTTCGTACACAACACCAAACGTTCCGGACCAGCAGTGGATAAGATGCAGTTCCCTAAAGCCTCAAGAACGTCCTTTATTTCGTCCGGTAAGCCGAAATATTGCTTGTAAAATATCTTGAATCTGTCAATTATTTCTTTCCTTGATTTGAAGTATATATCTCCATACCTCATTTTCACCCGTGAAGCAAAAGGTAACCCAGTCACGTATACACTGAAATTAAAATCTGGCCGATCTCGGAAATCCTTAACAATTATCATGCCATCCTTCTCATCTACAATTTCTTTGTTTTTCCTTAACCAGAGTTCTGAGTATTCAGTCATAAACCCACCGGTTTCCATGAAATCCTCACTTGTGTCAAGAACTTGAATTTCATTCTGTGACGGGATAAATTTGTAAATAGTCTCTTTGTAATTTTTCCACCACTCTGAAATTTCCTTGATTTCGACAAGGATGCGAGAACTTCCGAGCGCAAATTGCTTATCGCCAAGAATCATATCTAAATGTTTCGTGCTAAAACAAGCTGCAAGCAAACTTGAATTCACACTTCCTTTCTTCAGGTTCTCGAGTACTGCTTCCTTTGCGTTTGCCGTAAGTTTATCAATAATAAACCACAGATATGTCCCCAGGGATTTCATCCATGGAGGGCGTTCATATCCGAACCCGAAATCACTTATAAAATCAAACAAATCGTCTATTTTCTCAACCTTTTCTGGAAAATTACTGACGTTCGTCTTTATAGCTATATAGAGTTCGCTTACAACTGACGAACCTCTGCCAATTCTTCCGGCCCTTTGGATGAAGCTTTCCAGAGAATAACCAGGTTCTATCAGAAAATTTGTATATTCACACGGCGGGTTTATACCCTGTTCAACCACATTTGACCCGATTATAATCCGTTTGCCGATCATGCCGTTCTTAACCATTGCATACGTCTCGTATGATGGATCGTGGTATGCAGATATCAACATTATATTGGATTGGGCTATGCGTGGCACGAACTCTTGGTTTGCTTCATGTATATTCCGGATTGAATCAAGTATAAGGAACCATTTACCTGATTCAAAAATCTTTGGATTACTCCGAATAAAATCTATTGCAGTTCCTTTGTATATGTGTATATTTAGTTTTCCCTGCAACACTTCTGACCCCTCACTCCTCTGTTGAGTTCTTTCTACCGTTATTTTACAGACCTGATCCTCACCATACATTTCGATAAGAAGTTGATTGAGGTAGTTTGGAAGTGTTGCAGATGCAAACATCAGCTTAACATCATTTCGAAGCAACAAAGTCGAAGCTAGGATCATCGATGTTTGATCTCTTGAGTAAATGTGAAACTCATCAAAAATAACTGTGGACAGATTATTCCTCATCAATTCACTGAGCATGTCTTCCCTGCTCTGTTGGCTATAGTGGTTTGTGAGCAAATTATAAAATACGGTAGGATTTGTTAAGATGAATTTCTTATTCCTCAGGATAAGTCCGATCGCCTTTCTTAGAGTAAAGTCGTGGAAACCCATACTCTTTTTTTCCCGCATTACACGATTTATTGAAGATGCATTCAGTAAAGCAACATCATTTACGCCAGTTTTGTTGAAAGTATGAAGTGTTTCATTTGAGAGAAGATTATTCGGAAAAACGATTAGAGTGGTTTTACTGCCATTTCCCATCATACTGAACCCTAGTGTCTTTCCAGCGCCGGTTGGCGCTGATAGAACAGCGACTCTCTTCTCAGAATTTTCTGCGAATCGGACCATTTCAAGCTGGAACTGCCTTATGCCACCAATAGAATCTATGTATGAAGGCGGTATTTCATAAGTTATCACTTTGATATCAGCCCCCATAAATCTTTAGGAGGTCTTGAATGGAAAGCATACCTAGAAGGAAGTATTGAAGGACGCTATGACTAGCGTATTCATAATTAAACTTCGGAATACTTTTCCCCATTATATTCTGAATAGTGTAGGCGTTAATTACAGCCCTGAATTCACTGCCATGATAATCTTGCAATTTTAGTAAGCCAGTTTTGTTGTTGCCAACTCTCAAGACTCTTGGTAACTCAAAGTCATCCTCTGTAGTGATTAGATAAGTATAGAAAATGTTTCCTGGTTTAATTGGTTGTTGAAAGTAGAAATTTTTATACATTTTCGACCCTTCCCCGAAACCTGGATAAGAACTGGTTCCATTGTAATCGATGCCTTGCATTGTGTTTCTAACCATATTTTTCATGTAAATTGTGTCTCTTTCACCCCCAAAAGCCATTTTTTCATTTATAGCTACTGTAAACCAAAACGGAAATTCTAAGAGTTCCTCATATGTTGGCTGGAATTTAGTTGGGTAGAAATAGTCCATTTTTCCCAATTGGTGAAGTGCGGCATATTTTAGTGCAATATCTCCGATGAAGTCTGACGTTCTCATTCCCCCAGCAGCTGGAATATAGTAGTAGTTGACCGGGCTGATTGTCTCAATTCTTATTGGTTTTAACCGAAGATTTTTCATTCCAAAACTCACTCCAGTCACTATCCATCTTATTTACAAGTACTAAGCCCATAGATCGAAGCTGATCCGGAGATTGCCTGAGCTCATTAACTTCGTTGATCAGGGACCTCAGTTCCTCTTTATTTAGGAGGTTCTTTCCATACGCGTTGTGCATGTCGTCGGCGACCATCTTTTGTGGATCATAGGAACCGGAATTCCATGCTTTCATTATAGTAGAATAGGAACTCACAGAAGTTTCTTGCTTTGAAAACCCAATTGCTACGATACTGTTCATCATGTTATCGCCAAGGATGGCTGTCCTTGCTCCGTATCTAGTTGTTCCGTTTATAGCCATCAACGCAAGCAAAAGCATCTCTCTTGAACAATTTTCCATTGAGATATATCGTATGAGTTTTACTCCAGGTCTCACATACGGCACGTTATAGAAAGCGTTGGATTTAGGAGTTCCATTTTCCTCGTGCAGTATGGTCCCTTCTTCGGAAAGAGAATTATGCAAATATCTGACTGTAATTTTTGCTAGAGACTCATAGCTATATGACCAGTCGTAGAACATCCTGGAGGCCATACCAGCGGCTTCCGTTCCAGTACCAGTGCTAGAATCTCCGAATATTAAGCTTGAGGGGTTCTTCAGCAATTTTTTCTTTACAACCATGTTCCGGCTATATTCTGCAGGTATTATTCCACCCACCTTCCTTAGCTCAGATAACAGGTAAGATCTCTCTGCGCCTCTCCACTTTTGTGCGGGAACTACGAGTCTCTCAGAGCCCTGAAAATTCTCGCTTGTAAGCTCGGTTGCTTCGTTATTTCTGTTTATAAAGAAACCAACCGTCTCTGAAACTACACCTATTTTTAGAAATATGCCATAGTTCTTCTTTAGGTCAATATCTTCGAGTTTCAACAATAGCTTCTCTTTTTCCAATCTTTCAAAAATTTCCGACATTCTACTTTTCATCTCCTTTTCCACTTCTCATATATTCAAATTCAAAAGCATTGATTAGGTAAGACTTCATAGAACCAGACGGCACTCTCGAGTCAAAATCCTCTTTTAGAAGATAGATCAATTTATCTGCAAACTCTGCGATGTCCGTGTCTGTAGGCATCCAAGTCCTGCTCTTGTCTCTCTGCAGAGTCTTTAGAATGACCCCTTCAACGAATACTTTGTATTCTGACAAGTCTCTATCTTCCCCAGCTGTCAGAGAAACCTTTGCCTTCTCTATGGCTTCTAGGCTGTCTCTTAACATCCAAGTTCTGTAATTTCCACTCATATTCCACGTTGGTCTTACCATTTTAGCAGCTGATTTTGCCAGTTCTGTGATACTTTTCATCTTCTTTCCCCCATCCTTATCCCATTCATAAGCCAGTTTTCTTATATTTTCGATCTTCTCAGAAAACTGTTTCCCAAAGCCAGTCATCTTACTGTCTTTTTTATCGAAAACTAGTTTATGAACATGATAAAATAATGACATAGGCTGCTGTATATAGTTGCCAATTACATTTGCAGTCTCTTTGAAATCTATCTTGCTTATTGATCCGTTCACGACTACATTAAATGTGGTGATCGTATCCAGTACACCCTCTATTTGATTGCACCTGATTCTTTCCCATCCCATGGCTGTACAGATGGAATTCCCTACTTCTATCCTGACGGCTTCATACTGGTCTTCAAAGAATGGCGAGTTGGAAAAAGAAAGTCTGATCAGCATTTTTGTTCTCCTGTAAATATTCAAAGCTTGGTACGTGTTCTTCAAGATTTCTTCTTCTGTCTTAAGATGCTTAACTGAGTAGAAGTATGTGCTATCAAGCCTTACTTCTCTCTTAAAACGATTAATTGCCCGCAACGAAAGCTTCAGATTGTTTACTTCTGAGAGTTCTTCTTCACGTGAGTACGCTAGATGAGTCATATAGTCAGACATATCAATAAAGGGGATTGCTCCAGGGAATGACATAAACATCAAGCCCTCATCTTCGCTCCCGGATCGTGGTACTAAATTACGCCTTAGTGCAAACTCGAATTTTGATATTTGGTCTACTTTTCCGTTTGAAATTCCTGAAGTCGGGAGCCGATTATTAAACGTCTGAGTATTTATGCCAAAGAGATTCTCGCGGGTAGCCTTTTCAGATGCTGGGTATGCATTAACCATTGACATCTTGAACTTGTTGGGGACTCTAGGTAGTACCAGTGAATCGATGTTACGAACTACAATCTTAGAGAGAATATCATTGAAGTCCACGAATTTTTGTTCTTTGTTTAAATCCGATAAAATATCACTTAGAAGAACATCCCAATCCACTTCTTTGGTTTGAATGGCAAAAGGGATCAATAGCCCAGAGTTCCTTTCTATTTTTCCCAAGAGACCTTTTAAAATTCCATCTTTATATTTTTCTAATGTTGATTCAAGGAAGGATCTAAGTTCTTTTGCATTTTGAGTATTGAGGTCTGTCTTAAGCTGTACATATCTTGCCATGAATACTTTCAGCCTTTCCTCAATTCCCTTTTCCTCATCCTGAATTTCATATATTTCCAAACCGTCTCGAAGCGAAGTTCTCGACTTTTCATTTATCTTCTTGAAATTTAAGGAAAAAGTAATTGTTGCAGTCTTTACTGCATCACTATATGCATACGCTGCATCCCGATTCTCGGGAGTAATTTCTATATCTTCCATCCATATGCATTTTTTGAAACCGTCTTCTTTCACATAAGTTATAATTGAATCTTTTGTGTGCGCAACGATCCCTGAAGCTGAGTTGATCACGCTCCTATCATTGAATGTTAACAAATTTTCCGGTTGTAATATCTTATTTACTATGTCTTCAAAGGCCTTTGTCAAGCCAGTCTGAATAACCGAATCGTCCCCGTCAGATACATAGAAAATTGCTCTATTTGTACTCCAGAGATAAAATCCTCCGGAAAGCTCAATCACTTGCAAACACGCTTTTCTAGCTACGTCTTCGCAAGCATATAGAGAAGTTGCTCCAAATAAAATTTTTTTCAGGAACCTGCCTGGTACAACGGGTTCGCTTCCCCAGTCGATTGAGTCCTCAATAGACTTCATATTTCCGGATACTTCTCTATTGAATCTACTGGACAACTGATCCGCGACTCTGGAGAAGTTTGATTCAAAAAACAAGCCCGACCTTTGGTTCTTATTTTTGATTATGTTATACGTAGTTCCCAATTCCGTCGAGAAGACAACCTGATACACCTCATCATTTGTAAGATTAAGTTCGTTTCTTAACTCCCTAAAATATTTATCCACAAGTTCGAAAAGGGTACTCCTATCTTTCATACTGTAGTCAACGCCGGTTATCTTGTTATAATCATGAAAGAGAAAGCAGAAGATCGATCTCTTGATAGACAATATTTCTTCCTGTAATTGTCTGTCACTTACTGGCTCTGATATGTACTTATAGTCCAGTACTTTAAGCGCCATCAAGGTACCAGAAAAAATGTGGGCTAGGTAATCCATGTCCCTGTATTTTTCAAATTTCTTGTTATCATTTCCGCCCTTAGCGCAGCGGTTCCACTCACTTGAAAGCCAAATTTTAGAGAAAATATTATTTACCGCCCAATCCAAAACTTCCTCAAGGAAGGGTGCCCGAAAATCCATTACACTACGGATTGTTACATGATCCTTGTTGGATGGGGGTTCTGACATCTATATTGCCTCCCAGCATCCCAGTCCTAGCCCTGTTTTAGAACCAAGCCCTCTGTGATAAATCACTTCCAGAACTCCTGGGTCTCCAGAAATATTTCCTGTAATATCATATCCTCTCGTCATAGATTCTTTAGCAGGTCCACTGGATATCCTTATCGTCTTTGAATGGGCTTCTGTCACCTTTATGAAAAGGTCACTCAGATTGCTTTCGGCTATTCCGAACTGATTTTTCAGAGTCCATTTCATTACTTGGTTAAGGTTTTCTTCTATTTCTCCATGTTTCGCAACAAACATTTTTTTGTTCTGAAAATTCCTGATCAGTACAGGTGAAAGTGTTTTGAATCCTACGTTCCCCCTACCCCTCAATCTTCCATCAGAATCGGTTACACTCTTTACAATGTACCGTGCGCTACCTATCCTCAGATAGGGGTCTATTGAAAGGCCTAACCTGAAATAGGATCCCATCCTCTTATCAATTGATCGCAAGATAAAGAATCCTCTTGAAATATCTAACCCGTTGTTACGGTGGCTTGCGCTCCTCGCTATAATATTGCTAATTGTGTGAATTCCTGGTTGGTTCCATTTATGCAGTGTTTTAATCTCCTCTTGGTAGAGCTTTAACTTGGAATATACAGATATTGCAAGATAATAGTTATATTCAAATGGAATGGAATTTTGATCGGAGCGTTCTATAGAAATTATAGAAGTAAGCATAAGAATATAAACCGGGTGCGTATTTAACACTTGTGACAGACAACGACGAAAAATATTCTTCGCTGAATAGTGAAAAAAACAACATAACCCTTGTCACTTTCATTGGATTCCAGGAACATCTTGTACTAAATTTCTTAAGAACTTATCTTAGAAATGGGGTGAAAGAAGTTATGTTATTTTCGTCTATTCCGCAAAGAAATGCAACGGAAGGGAAATCTACCATTGACCGTGAAATACGTGAAAAAGCGATCAAACTTATCAGAGATTCCTCGGGTGAAGACGTCACTATTATAGTTAAAGAAATAGAAAATATATGGGACTTTCAAGATTATTATTTCCAGCTCTCGCGAAAAGCTGTAGAGGATGCGATAATAAACCTAAGTGCTGGCCCAGCAGTGTTTTCGGCGGCAGGAATGATTTGGGCTTTAGAGCATGGATACAGGGTTAGCTACAGTGTAGAGTACCATGATGATGGAAAACTGGTGTCTTCGGTTTTCAGCTTACTCGATCTAAGGCCATATATTAATTCAGTCTTTTCTACGGACAATGTTGACAAAATGATCCTTAGTGCTTTGAAAAAGGGGAAATCCGATACTTTGCAGATAAATAGGTATATAAATGATATAACCGACTACAGGATATCGCTCAGAACCGTAGAAATACACTTAGGGAAGCTGAACAAATTGGGTATCATAGACATAACTAAAGGAAGAGTAAACAAGTTAACCTTTAGCCAGAAATGGAGCAAAATTGGGACTCCAGATAGAAAATAGCTAAAAATTTAATTTTTTGTACTTGTATAGCGTTGATTCACATATTTTTAATGGCATTTTTAGCGAACCGCTGTAACACGAAACCAAAAAGTATTTTCATGAGTAATAAGGATCTCTTTGGTTTAGTGGGGGCAAATCTCATTGACCTTTTTCCTCACAAAATCCTGTAATACAAAAGAAAATTATCAGTTATGCCTGAAATGTACTCTTCCTTAGTGAGTTGGTCGTCAGGATGGGGAATATGCTTAACATGTGTCTAATATTCTTTGCTTTCTTACTCCCAGAGAGTTCAAGAGGTCCTTAAAAGTTTAAGCGCCGAGGGAGAGATTCGAACTCCCGATCCACAAGGGAACCAGATCTCAAGTCTGGCGCCGTACCGCTGGGCCACCTCGGCAGCAAATATGATTTATCTTCTAAGCCTGCCGTTTGATTTGATGGATGGTCTGCTCTTGCTACTGCCCTTTCTTCCGGTTCTGAGTCCCCTGCCTTTGTAACCAGCGGAGGTAAGTCCCCTGTATACTCTTCCTGTATTCTGGGGTTCAGCAATCCACGATATCTTTGAGTCGTTAAGAATCGCAGGATGCGCCTTGTCAACTGCAATTATTTCGTAATACTTGTACTTGCCATCCTCTCCTGCATAGTATGAGTTCAGGACTTCCATGTTCGGGTATTTGTCAGCAACTCTTTCTTCAGCAATCCACTGTATGCTTTTCTTCCTCGTGAGCTTGCTGTAAGCCATTCTTCTCGGTCTTCTTCCACCCATAATCTTGGGACGGTTGCTTCCTCCCCTTCTTACTCGCGACCTGACAATGATGTATCCGTCCTTGCTCTTGTATCCAAGGGCTCTTGCCCTGTCAACTCTTGTCGGTCTCTCTAGCCTGACAGTGGAAGGACTGTTCCTCCACTCTGCCATTCTTTGTTTGTGTAAACCGTATATTTCTGATCTCTTGAGATCTTTCCAAGCATTCCTGACTAAACTGTACGTGGTAATAGTTTCTGCCATGTTATTCTACCCTGATGATGTGGTATTTCTTAAGGGTTATAGAATATTTATATTTTGGCACCGGCATGGAAGCTCTGAAATCAGGTGAAAGCGATAGGTAAATATTGAATGTCCTGTTTTCGTCAGAGTGAAAGGTTCCCTATACAGGAAGCGATATTTCCTTTTTTATCATCCGGAAATGAGTCAATTCATCAAGACCCTCTCCGGAGACCTTTTCAGGACAATGAAGTCCAAGCTTAAGTTCAGTGACGGAGAATACTCAATCTTTCTCACCGATCAGTTCCGGAAGCAGGAGCTGTCGGAATACATGTCCTCGTATTACGGAGACGTCCAGATAATAACTGTCAGCGGCACAATCAGGAAGTGCAAGACCCGCCTCTCGGAAGACTCATCTAAAAGGAAGGAGAGCCTAACCGCTGCGAGATGATCCTGCTTTTTTCAATATCTCTTCTTCCTTCTCAGAAATAACCAGTTTATCCGCAATGCTGGCGAAGCCCTTCTTATCCTTTCTGGAAATGTACGAAAAGAACCACATGAATTCCATTGCCGTTGCTGTACTAGAATGAGTCAGCCTGCCAAGTTTTGTTGCAATAGACTTCCTGCTGGACCTGCTGCCCTTCATCCTCGACATGGACGATATGTAGGAGGGGAACTGGTACTTCACAAAACTCCGGTTCCGCTTCGCAATCCTTGTTGCGACACCGGCCACGAGTTCTTCAGAGTACCGCTTGAAAGCGTAATGCTGTTTCTTCATTACCCTCCCGATGAACACATCGGCAAGCGAGACCAGGTCGAATGCGTTTGCCAGGTCATCAAATTCCCTTGCCTCTTCCGGCAGGTTCTTGTCTATCCACATGATGTAATCCTCAGTGCTGAAGTCATCCTCCTTGCTCTGGAGCGTTTCAAGAACCTCTTCATAACTGCTTGACTTGAATGTTGAGATCATTATGTTGAATGGGCTCTCTGTTTCATCCCTGAATGAAATGTCAAATCCCTGGTTCCGGCCTCCGGCACCGCCGCAGAAGGATTCGAGGTCGTTTATTATGCTCCTCAAATCCATGGAATCCCTGTCCATCACTTCATTTATCAGCGACTGCGGAAGATTCACCCCTTCGCTGTCCAGTATGTACCTGATCCTTTTCATAAGCTTAAGCCTGAACTGCTTGTAATCGTTAGTATTCTTCCTCTTGTACGGGGAGAAGTCAATCACGACTGCGTTCTCAGCTATCTCCCGGTTCTGTCCTCTCCTGCGGAATTCATAAAAATCATTCATTGTGATAATGACCGGATTCTTGGTCTCCCTCACCACCCGGGCAAGTTCAGCAGTGCCACCGGAGTCTCCTCCCGTTTCCGTGGATCTTGACTCAAACATATTGTCGGCCTCGTCCACGAGAATGATCTTCCTTGTGGTGTTCTGCTGGCCGGTAAAGCTGGTTATATCAGAATAGAGGGCCCCCATCAGCGCTATCTTCCTGACGCTGTCCCTGTTACGCTGATCAGACGCGTTCATCTCGATCACGCTCCACCCGGTGTAATTTGCAATAGCATAAGCACAGGAAGTCTTTCCCATGCCGGGTTTTCCATGTAGAATCAATGTTGTCCTGGCAGGAACACCCTCCTTCCACGATTCGACCCACTTATTGAGTTGCGTCAGGGTCTCATCGCTGACTATGAGATCAGCCAGTGTCTTGGGCCTGTACTTCTCTATCCAGGGCATCTGTTACTCCAATGATATGGTGCATTTATTCATTTTCATTTTTGAGCAAGATTTATTTCTTGAATTAGTGATGCACCTCACAGTTGTTCAGCAGGAAATCCTCAATAATTGTATCCCAGAACGTAATAAGTGCCATATTCGGGTATATAGGCCTCTTCTTCATAACCCGGTTCATAGGCGTTCAGGATTTCGGGTTTCTTGCTTTCGGGATGGGCTTTGCCGGTACAATGTCCCTCGTGACTGATCTTGGGTTTACTACCGCGAACGTGAAGACGCAGGCTGAGGGAAAGGATATTGCCGAGAACAACGGCACCTTTCTTGCAATAAAGCTGGCCCTTGGCTTAATATTTGTAATAGTCACTCTTAGCGCACTTTTCATCTGGACGGACGTGCTTCACAGGGGCTTTGAGAGCCCTGTTGAATACTGGGTCATAATTGCCCTCATTCCTTACTATTTCTTCAGCAGCCTCGTAGGATTCACAAACTCATTCTATTCCGCAAACCTTTCCCCGACACGCCTCGCCATGCCACCTCTCATCGAGGCGATACTCCGCAATTCCATATTCATTTTTCTTGGATTGGCATTCTTCTACAATCTCCCGGGGCACGACATAATCAGTGGTGCGATTGCCCTCGGAATAACTTACAGCATAACCTATACGGCGTATTTCCTCATATCTCTATATATCGGGCGGCCATGGAAGATCGGAAGACCAAGCTGGAATGCATTCAGGAAATACAGGACAATTGCATTGCCGCTTGCATTCTCCGCCGCACTCGGCACGGTTAATGGCAACATAGACAAGGTCATCATACAATTCTTCTGGCAGGCGACTGCCACGGCCGCATTTTATGCGGATCAGAAGATTGTGCTTCTCATATCCAGCCTTTCCAGTGCCGTATCTGTCTTCTTCCTTCCCATGCTCTCGAGGATTCACACCCATGGAACCAGGGAAAGCTTTGCATCGTCTGTCAAGGAATATGAACGCTTTATCTCTATTTTCATACTTCCGTTTGTGGTGCTTTTCATTGTGTATTCAAGCGAGATAGTGAACCTTTTCAGTGCAGCCTTCATTGGCTACTCTGCAATTCTTGGAATCCTGGCAATCAACATTTATTTCTCCATCACGCTCTCACCATATTCATCTGCACTCATTGCCAGGGGTAAATCGCCAATCATCGGGATCCTCTCGCTGTTGTCTGTGTCTGCAAATATAGTTCTCAACTTCATTCTCGTTCCTCCTATTATATTCGGAACCAGGATATTCTCACTGGGAGTGGACGGAGCCGCCATAAGCACCCTGTTGGTGACCCTTGCTAATTATGTGATTCTGCAGACAATGCTCTATAGATCTCACGGTGCGGGCTTCAATTTCTATCTCGCGAGGCAGCTGTTCCCGGCTGGAGCCGAAGCGGCTTTCCTTGTTGGCATATCACTTATGATAAACGTCAAGGATATACTCGTTCTCCTGCCTGTCTCCGTGGCATCTATTCTCATATTTGTCGGCATAGCCCTTATCATTAAGGAGGTCTCACTGGAAGAGATAAAAATATTCATCAGGGGATTGAATCCCATTGGCTTCAAGAAATCTCTTGAAGAGGAAATGTCAGGGAAAAAATGATCACTGACTTATTTGATGAATTCCTTCCCGATGGTTTCCCTCGCTATTATCATCTTCATTATTTCCCTTGAACCTTCGGCCAGCTGGAAGGATCGAACGCCTCTAAGAGCCCATTCCTCCGGGCACTCTTTTGAGTAACCATAAGCACCCTGCCATTGCAGTGCATCGCTGATTGCGTCGAAAGCCCAGGTTGTAGAAAGGAGTTTTGCTATGGCGATCTGCTTGCTCACCTGAAACCTGGTGAATTTTCCGTATTTCTGCTCCTGGTCATATGTCCACAGCGCCTTGTATCCCATCAGCAGTGCGGTTTCCATCTTTGCAACGTCATCTGCTACCTGAAACTGCAGTCCCTGGAATTTTGCAATCTCACTTCCGAAAGCTTTTCTCGATTTCATGTATTCTACGCCGTTGTTGATGGAGGAAAGTGCAGCACCTGCGCTTATGACAGATATTAGGCCTCTTGCGAATTCAAAACCCTCATGTATTATCTTGAACCCTCCATTTTCCTTCCCAATGATGTATTTGTCAGTAAGCTCCACGCCAGAGAATCTGAAACTGCCCCAGGAAGATCCTTCCCTTCCCATTTCCTCAGTATACGAGATATCCAGCTGATCGCTGTATGGAAGGAAAAAGAGCGACACTCCGCCAGTTCCTTTCTTCATATCCGTCTTGGCTACTGTAACGAATCCTCCAGACCTTTCCTTTATGTCCCTGATGAGTGAAATAAAGGCTTTCTCACCCTCAAGCACATACTTGTTCCCGTTTTTTCTCGCAACAGTGGTCATCGAACCAATGTCCGATCCAAAGTTGGGTTCGGTTGAGGCTATCCCGACAAATGCCTTCCCCTTTGTAACTTTTGGCAAAAGCTCGCTCTTCAGATTGGTCGTTCCGTATTTGTTTATGAGATAGGTCCAGGCATTGTCCACCAGGAATAATACGGGTATGGACATGGTGGGATCTGCCTTTGCGATCTCCTCTGCGGCTATCCCTGTAGTCATGGCATCGGCTCCAAGTCCTCCAAATTCCTCGGAGGCCGTCATGCCCAGGAGGTTCATCCTGGCAAGGCCTGTGAACACTTCATCAGGTATCTTCCTGGTTTTGATCATTTCCCTTATTCTTGGCGAGATTTCTTTCTTTGCAAATTCCCTGACCGACGATCTGAGGTTTTCCTGATCTTCACTGAATGAAAAATCCATAATTATCAACCCTTTATCCCAAATGCGTATAATTGATTATTGCACGCATAAAACCCGGTGAACATGGCAAATTATATCGATATTAATTTAACATTCCTCCACATCATGTTTCCATGGCAGAATTCATATGCTATTCATGCAAAAAACTTGTGATCACCGGGGAGAAATTCACTTTTACCGCAAAGGGTGCTGTGCATTTTGATTGTTTTGTTTCCGAGAAGAGGAAAAGCATTTCTGAAGACAAGGTGCAGAAACTCAGGATACTTAGCAGTGTTCTTGAGTCGGAACTTGATCACCTTCTCAACCTTCTTTCAGCCAGGTCTGGAGAATCTGAGGAATACAAGGAAGAAATGAGGATAAAATACAAGGACATCGAGAAGGCTGCAGGCGAGACAACCTCACTTATCAGCAAACTCTGACATCCTCCCATGACTAAACAGTAGATCGAAAGCCACCTCCGGAAGTCCTTTTTTCCAAACGAAATCCGGGTGTGAATGGATTTACCGTTACAAGTACTGATATTATAAGCACTCTCAGCACCTCCGCGATGATTCTTATGCGGGACTATATGATCAGCAGAACAGCTTTGGGAGAATATTATTTTGATCGGAGTTGCCTGTGTACTGTTTTTCTTCCGATTTCCATATTTGTCGTTCTGTCATTGTTCCCCCCAGGCCTCCTTCAATTCATCTCTTAATATATATCTAACACTATAAGGCAACTTCGTCTCACTATTTAGGGGGC
This sequence comes from Thermoplasmatales archaeon, assembly GCA_016806715.1. Classification (NCBI taxonomy): domain Archaea; kingdom Methanobacteriati; phylum Thermoplasmatota; class Thermoplasmata; order Thermoplasmatales; species Thermoplasmatales archaeon. The sequence goes on from CP060531.1 coordinate 1,045,445, forward strand.
AGACCAGTTCGGCATGTGTAACCGCCAGAAGTCTACTCTATTTTTAAGAGAGTTATTTTTTGGAATTTTTTTGGAACACCTCATCTAAGTAACTTTTTTCCCCGAAGAAGAACAAACCTGAGATAGTAACTGCTTCTGATAACATCAATAGATAAACTGGAAATATCAAAATATCAGGTTGTGGAAGTGAAACTGATGCATCACTTACCGCTAATCTAAGAGTTGTGTTGTATTGATTTGTAATATTTTCAAGAGTTTTATGGTTTCCAAAAATTTCTGTGAAGAACCAGATAGAATAAAAGCCAGGCATTAGACTCAAGTTATACGTCTCAAATGATTGGAATCCTCCTATACGGATAACGGATTGATTGCTGTTAGAGATTGCAGACATATTAGCGTTTCCATTAAGAATAAACAGGTAAGTTTCAACTGTCAAATTGTTCTTGTACTGATCCAGTGATGAAAGATTAACTGTAACGCTCGCAATTCCACCGAACCCGAAGGAGTGCACGTAGTCTCCAGGCACATCTCCTGGCACTATGAAACTAGATTCTCCGTTATTAGTTTGATAAAAATTAAAAATTCCAGTGTTGAATGCGTAGTGTGGTTGATCAACCCAAGCCACCTCATATTCAAGCGATAGAGCAAAGATTAAGGCGAATATAACGATAATTATCTTCAGGAACTTTATCCTATGCATATCACCGACCACTCCTCAGGTTGCTTTTTGCAGTAATCACGTAACTGAGCCATACGATCCCTATTGCCAGTGTGAAAAAAACGATCCATACTAAAACGATTTGGGGGAACCCCAAAAGGAATTGTTGGAGAGTGTTTGCAAGAGAAATCAGGTATTGACCCACTTCCCAGTTCGGAAAAATTCTATCAGTTGATAAGTAGAGAGCAAAAAATATAAAAAAGGTAATCACAAAAGAGAGCATGGAATTCTTTGTAAGTACTGCTGCTAAATATCCAATGGATGTGTACAATAAACAGGACGTGTTTATAATAAGCACTAATGCTAGGAGGTAAGGGGGATCAAATTTTTGAATTTCAACTATACTCAAAAACGTAATGGCAAGAACTAGGATTACTGTAAAAATCGTAGTAGATACGAGGAATCTCATAAATAAGTAAGAACGTCTTCGGACGGCAAGGCTGAAAATGTACCCCTGATATCCCTTTTCAAATGCCCGAGCAAAGAAACTGGACTCCAGCGAAGCATATAAAATAATGGTTATGAATATGGGCGAGCCAAGGGAAGCGATAAACTCAAAAGGCAGGGCTGGGCCGATTAATCTTGAATAGCCAAAAAAGTTATTTATAGTGATTGCAAAGAATAGTATAAGCAGTAACTCTCTCACTGCGAAAGGATCCGTGTCGTGGACAATATACCTAGCTGTTCTTATGTAGCTATTCATTTTTAAAGGTGGGTATGATTGACACGCTGAAGACTTCATCGACAGCCTCCTTCTGCAATAGTTCAAGAACATCCACGAATGAGAAATTTTTCATAACGATCCTACCAGGGGTTGGTATGCCCACTATGTTATCACCACTTTTCCCAAGTTTAGAGAGTCCCTTACCCCTGATCTCGATGTTGTAGTTCCTATTATCCGAGAAAATATCCTTTGTTTTCGTAATCCCTTTTAATACTCCACCATGTATGAACGCGATATAGTCTGAGAGTGACAGAACCTCATCCAATAAATGTGTAGTGATTAAAAAACTTGCTCCACGCTCGTGGTGTATTTCACCTATAAGTTCAAGAATTTTTTCGCGACGATCAAAGTCCGCATTAGAGTTTGGTTCGTCCATTACGTAAAATTTCCTGTTTAGAGAAAGACATAGTACAACAGAAAGTAACTTAGACTCTCCAGTACTCAGATTTCGAAAATTGTAAGGGGCGACATAGCTTATATCGGCCCTTTCCAGGAAATCGAATACGACGTTTGGGTCAGCGCCCGTAATCTCACAGTACCAGTATATGAAATCTAATACCATCCCGCTCCCAAAATTCACGGGTTTCTCGGGCATGAACGCAACTGATTTCTGCAGATCAAGATAATCCTTGATAACGTCAAACCCCAGTATTTGCGCCGAACCCGACGTTGGTCTCGTAAGTCCTTCCAGTATGGAAATGAAGGTGCTTTTCCCGGATCCATTTTCACCATATAGTACAGTAATGCCCTGAGGAACCTCCACACTTATTTCCCTGAGTGCAAATACATTACCGTATGTCTTAGAAATTTCTCTTGCTATTATCCAGTTCATCGTTGTCTCCCCTGCGTCTGGTCAACACTTTTCACATTTCTCATTTTTGCTCTCCTGGCAGACAGAAGTACTGTTGGTAAAGCAATTACCCACAGTACGATGCTAAAAACAATATACTCCGTAAAATAATGAAAATACGCAATTGGTTGCAGGGCCAAGTTCGTGACAGCTAGCTCCATTTGAAAGTCAATGACCGAGTTCAGCGTAGAGTTGCTTCCGCCGATTGAATTATCAAAGAGTTGATTCAGGAACGGTATGTCACCTGATACCTGCAACGTGAGAATGACATTGTATGCTCCAACATAGTCATACGTTACAAAATTGTTCACTGGATAACTCAAACTTTTATTTGATATCCCGGTGATTATAGACGCAGCCGAGGGGACGGTATGTCCCATTAATGTTGTCATCTCTTTAATATTCTGATCTGCACCCCTGTAATTCTGGCTGAATGTATAAGAAACGGGTCCTTGGTTAATAGCCTCACTCCCGTCGATGTTGACCATAGTGCCGGCATTTCTGGAAAACTCGGAAACAAATCCACTATAAAGTGAGCTGCTCGATGTGATAGTTGCATTGTACCAGTAGTTATCATTGTAACTTGTGCTTGTTTCCGGAGGCGGCGCCTGAATGTTTAACTTTACTTCTATGGAGTTATTTTCCGCAATAAACAAAATCGTGCCGTATTGGCTAAGATAACTTTGTTTACTTGAAAAACTGTTGTAGTTATTCAGAGTATGAAATGAATAAACTAATTCAGCACCGTTTTCTAGAGGATTTTGATATGCACTTGCCCTGTCATTTTCAAGCATAATCAGGGGGAAGAAAGAAAGTACCAATGTAACCACAATGAGCAATGAAAAAGTCAGAGCAACAAATTTTCGTATTTTGATTCACTTCACCCCTATAAAATGAGATAAATTATTTAGATATCCTATACAGAATCAAGAATATATTCAATATTACCCCAAGCTATGAAAGTTGGTGAATTAACTGAAAGTTTACTTGTCACGGCGCAGTTCGCGCTAAGATCAATCTGTGTTTCTATGTTATAAGTTGTACCGTAAAAGAAAACCCATTCTGTGAAAGCTGCATCTGGTCTAATGGTATACATTGGCGAACCAGTTGTTTCGTTTGTTACAAGTTGAAAGTTTCCACTGTTTGTACTTGACAGATAGACATCCCGGATTTGAGTGGATGAGCTGGTTCCGGAACTTCCTATAGCGACAAACTGAAAATTATTGTTTACAAAGTACCAATTTCCGTTTGAATTCAATGATGAATTAGCATTTCCAACAGTCTCTGCTAGCAACGATCCAACGCCTGAGAATGCATATGAGTCTGATACACCCCCCAGTCTATATATGGAGCCCCCTCCACCCTCCGGAGCTGGAGTTGTAACTGTAGGCGAAAACAAGGCTGAGGGAACTTGAAGATTTCCATTCTGTACGTTATATCCAAATATTTGGGAGCCGATAAACGACGTCGGTATCAAGCCACCTTACGATAAAAGAACTAAAAGGGAATGCTTTACATCACTTAGCTTAACCTCAATTTCAGATTCACCGTATTGAGCACACATGATAATATATTAGTTTTATCATATATACATTTTGTGGTTATTTAGGCTGTGGGACGCTATTCTAGAATCGACCCATATTGAATAAATTGTGCCACACATTGGTGCAGAATAGTGCATTATTGATCCTGTAATCCATCTTTTGTGCTATATTTCATCCATGCATCTTCTTGTCCGCTGCGAATCCGGATTCTGAATTGCTTCTCCGATGGTACTGTTCCAGGTATTTCATGGTATCCTCAACGAATATCTTCATGGTTGATTTCCACTTCTGCGAGTCGTTGAGTGTGGCATTCTTCTTCGGGATCACGAATACCTTTGTGTCCTGGAGCTTTCCATGCTCCAGTCATTCCACCAGAAGTATCCTTGCGTGCAGATAGACAAGGTAAATGCCGCTGTACAGATCTAGCCACTCCCTTTCCTTCAAATGATCGGATATGCAGTACTCATTAGAGCATACAGGACACTGCCAACTGCAACTCTCCTCACGGTCAAGATAGGCAAGGAGAACTCTCTCACTGGGGTCCAGAACAACACAAGAAACGAAACATGGTTTGGTGACAGAATAGAGATCCTCAACGAGTTTCCTATCGTCCGTTGGAGATCAAGGATACCACCAATATTATCCTATCCCAAATATTCTAGGGTGAATAAACAAATTTAATGGGAAAATGGAGATCTAAATACTCTCTAGTTGCTTATTTACTGCGGCATCTCCCCCGAAGAACAATATAAGGCCTGCCACAATAGTGGTAATTCCTATGAACAGGAAACCGTTAAAGAAGCTCCATTCCGTCACAAGTATTGGAAGGAGTAATGCTCCAATGGCACCTCCTATGTGACCAAGACCGTCTCCCATGGCAAAGCCAGAAGTCCTGCCATTTGTTGGATAACTCTCGGATGTATACATATAGGCAATTCCAAGTACAAACGCCAGGGCATAGGAGGCAAGGAAACTTCCTATCATCAGAACAGCAGAATTGTATTTTGTTCCAAACAGGATCATTCCCACGAGCCACAAAACGGTACCAATAAGAACGATATATTTCCTCTCAAATTTATCTGCGATTGTATACGCTACTATGGCTCCTATAGGATACCCTATGGCCCCAATGGCTATGAATAGAATAGACGAACTCACCGTGATTCCGGTATTAGAGAGCAACGTTGTTGCATCGCCCAAAAAGGCATAATTTCCAATATACCACAGCCCCCAGAATAACCCAAATATAACCATCCTCTTCCGATATGGCGGTTTCCAAAGGTAAGCAAATGGCAATCTTCTTGTTGCGATCTCAACATTTGCCACGTCAGATACGGTTACTTCACTGAGTTTTTCGCCCTTACTTGTAATGTCCTTTTCTAACTTTTCCACTATTGCTTCTGCATCATCTATCCTGCCGTGCGTAGCCAGCCATCTCGGTGACCGGGGAAGTTCTGCCCTTAAAATGACGGCTATTACTGCTATCAGGCCACCTATGAAAAATAGCCATCTCCAGCCCGCTGCATCAGAAGGAGTAACAAGGGCTAGCGCTACAAATGGAGTAACTGCCTGACCCAGAATCCCAAGGAGGAACGTGATTTCTCCCATATGTCCTCTTCTTTTTGCCGGGGAGAATTCGCCTATATAGGCAGGCATAAGATTCAGGTCAGCTCCCAGGCCAAGTCCCGTGATGAACCTGAAAACGACAAGCATAACAAGGTTTAGGGAGCCAGCATCTCCAAAGGAACCGGCTGCCATAAGGATCATCGTCACAAGAAGCATTGGGTATCTCCCGAATCTGTCGGCCAGGAATCCTATGATGTAAGAACCGAATACATATCCAATTAATCCTATAGAAAGAGCCAGAAACAAGCTCTCTGATCCAGTAAGGTTAAATTGTGGCCCTATTGCAGGCATTGCAAAACCAATATCCGAAATATCGAAAAAAGTGAAAAAATATCCAACGCCTATGATGGCAAGAAATGACGCTGGAAGCGGCCACTTTTTGAATCTTTGCATTCTGGCAATTACCAGGCGAACACGATTCTCTGCAGAGCTGTTTTCCATAAAAAATACAACAGTTGATTTTATTTAAATCTTATTGCAGTGGCAGGTTTCTAGAGAAATTAGCCGGTGCCTGCAATATGCAATAGCTTTTTTATTTTCTATTAGAAGCAAACAGTAGGGGTATTCTCGAGACCAGGGAATTTGTTGTTGCACTGTGCTCGCCATTTTGGTAAAGGGCTCTCACGGACGGTGCATAACGGCAGATATACGGAACAACAGGCCGTGGCAAGCGATGAAATCAATTGCCGAAAGCTTCACTAAGATGCGGACATTGCCAGATTTTAGGATGTCTCAAATCAGGCTACGGCAATCATCTTCTTGCTTTCGCTTTTGAATATCTCGTCAAAATTTATTTTTGCCATTGACGGGTCCTTGCTTATCAGGGCGACCCTGCTGTCTCTCCGATCCGCTGTGAACTGATATCCAGTCTTTCCTGCAAGTGCATTTGAAAATTCAAGGATGGAATCGTGGGACGGCATGTTATCAATAGTCAGCTTGGTTATGGATTGGCCTACGTGGACATAGCCCTTGCACTCTATGAAGTCAGGATCGGCCTTTGAATCAAGCGCAGCATACTCGTCAATGTAAGGCATGTTAACGTCCTTTACCAGTGTGTGCCTGATCACCTTTCTTGTGTTGAGCGATGGCAGCAGTTCAAGAGTCCGGTTGAAATTTTCCCATGCATTCCCCAAGGCTGGGTTCAGCACATCGTTGAAAATCTGTTTTGTCGGCCCAGCGACAGTCACGTACAACTGTGTTGGCAGAGGATCAAGCTTTTCCAGTACCATGGGCAGTGTTCCATTGGTAACAAGAAAAGTTGTCATTCCACGCTTTTTTGCCAGGGCTATGAATTCCCCAAGCCTTGAATAAAGTGTGGGCTCACCGGTAAGCGAGATGGCTATATGTTTCGGGTTTTCGGCTTCCTCCCATCTTTCCTTGGTTACTTTGGAATTTCCCTTGAATCCGGATATCAACTTCCTGTGCGCCTTGATACTTTCCTCAAGGATCAGTTCCGGATCATCCTCATCAGAAATGTGCATGCTGTCGAACCCCTGGAACCTCCAACAGAAAGTGCAGTTTTCAGTACACGAATTCAATGCAGGGGTCATCTGGATGCACTGGTGTGATCTTATCCCATAAAAAGTTCCCTTGTAACAGCCCTCTTCACCGGACAGTTCTTTCTTTGTCCAGTGGCATACCTTGACGGCTGAATGTTTTCCAACCAGTCCGTAATGTTGCTTCTTGTATACGCTGGCGTACTTGTTTTCCACACCCCAATAAAGGCAGGCAATATTTAACCGTTTTTAACTTTCATTCACTTCATTTTACGCGGTTTTTTTGCAAAGGGTCACGGTATCTCAGATCCTTCTGGCAACGCTTGCAGCGACTATTATGGGATCCCACACAGGGTCGAATGGCGGTGAATATCCGATATCATCGAAGAATAACTCATCCAGGGTGAATTTTGCCTGTATTGCGGTTGCAAGGACATTGAGCCTCCAGGCGCCAGCATCCTTCGATATGACCTGCGATCCTAGCAAACGACTTGAGTTTTTGTCATAAATTATCTTTATCCAAACCTCGCTGCCACCTGGGTAGTATTTTGCCCTGCTACCTGCCTTTATGTAAGTCGATGCCCACTGAAATCCATTTTTCTCGGCCTCCTTCTCATTAAGACCGGTAAAGCCCACCTCATAATCCAGTATTTTCACGAGTGTGGTGCCCAGTGAACCCGGAAAGACGGTCATCGCGCCTCCGACACTTGACCCTACGGCTCTCCCCATCTTGTTGGATACCTGTGCCAGGGGAAACCATCCCGGTTTTCCTGTGACAAGGTTGTTGGATTCGGCTACGTCTCCTGCAGCGTATATGTCAGGGTCTGAGGTTCTAAGGTATTTGTCGGTCCTGATCAGTCCTTTCCCTGATACCTCTATCCCGGCTGAAACTGCAATCTCGCTGTTTGGAACTATTCCGGTAGCAAAGATCACAAGGTCAGTCTGGTGTGTCCCTAACAGGGTGGTTACGGTGAATCCATTACCGGCCTTTTCAATGGTCACTATGCCTGAGTTCAACTCAATGTTGAAATCACCCTTAATGGCGCTATAAAAGTCCCCCCCGATATCACGATCAAGAACCTGCATCGGCCGGTCGTGCTTGGAAATCACCCTCACCGCCACGCCTCTTTTCTGGATAGAATCTGCTATTTCCATTCCCAGGATACTGTCTCCTACTATGGTGACGCTCCTTGCCTCTGCGATCCTCTTCCCGATCTCGATACCGCTGTCAAGGGTTCTTATTCCCATCGCACCCGACTTCGCAAAGTTCTCTGGTATGTTCGGCCTAGCACCCGTTGCGATGAGCAACCTGTCATATTCCATGGCCGTGCCGTCTGAAAGAATGACCTTTTTTGCTTGGCGATCTATTCTGGTAACGGATTTTCCTGTTATGATGTTTATTCCCCTTTTCTCTGTGAACTCGGAGAGGGGGTAGTGGATCAGTTCGTTGCTGTCCTTCACCAGCCCCTCGATGTAATATGGAATGCCGCACTCTGCGTATGAGACAAACGAACCGCTCTCTATAACGGTTGCAGAAATGCTCTTGTCCAGCCTTTTTGCCTTTGATACCGCCGACATCCCGGCGGCCCCGCCGCCTATGACAATAAACTTCATGCATCATTATGACTGGAATAATAATTAATCTTGTTAAAAGTAGAAAAAAAGATGGATATGTACAGTTTGTAAAAAAAAGTGGTTGGAGGTTTAGTCTTCGCCGGCTCCGCCGCCAGGTGGCATAGGAGGAGCAGATCCGCCCTTTGATTTGGTGGCTATGACATCATCAATCCTTAGTATCATTACGCTGGCCTCGGTAGCAGACTCGATTGCCTGTTTCCCGACCCTTATGGGCTCAATGACTCCTGCCTTCTCCATATCTTCAACCTCACCGGTAAAGATGTTTATACCGAACGTCTTCTTTCCCTCGGCATGCTTGCTCCTGATCTTTATGAGTATGTCTATCGGATCAAGGCCCGCGTTCTCTGAGAGTGCTCTGGGAATTTCCTCAAGTGCATTTGCGAATTTCTCTATTGCCAGTTGCTGTCTTCCGCCAACCTTGGATGCGTATTCTCTGAGCTTGTACGATATCTCGGCTGCAGATGATCCGCCGCCGGTGACATATGCTCCGTCCTCCACGGCCACTGCAACTACGTGCAGTGAGTCTGTCAGCGATCTCTCTATCTCATCCACAACATGGTCTGTACCGCCCCTGACAAGTATGCTTACTGCCTTGGGGTTGCTGCATCCGGTCACGAATGTGAGGTAGTCATCTCCTATCTTCCTCTGTTCCACAAGATCTGCCTTTCCCAGATCTGATGCATTGAGTTCGTCTATTGAGGAAGCTATTGAAGCTCCTGTGGCCTTTGCCAGTTTTTCAACATCGCTTTTCTTGACTCTCCTAACCGCATAAATTCCTTCCTTTGAAAGGTAATGCTGTGCAAGGTCATCAATTCCCTTCTGGGTAATCAGGACGTTTGCGCCAGTCGCCTTTACCTTCTGTACCATTTCTTTCAGGAGGTCTTCTTCCTGGGACAGGAACTTCTGTATCATGGACGGGTCGTCTATCCTGATGTTTGTGTCAAACTCAGGCTTCTTTATTTCCAGCGCTGCATTCATAAGTGCAATTTTTGCGTTCTTTACGAAGTCAGGCATTCCCGGATGGACTTTTTCCTTGTCCACTATGATTCCGTCAATGAGTTCAGTGGCGTCTATGTCCTCTCCCTGCTTCTTTACCATCTGTATATTATCAAAATCTACGGTTGTCTTGCCATTCTGGGTTTCGGCAACTTTATGGACTGCCTCGTAAGATATTTCGTCCAGGATCTCCTTGCTTCCTGATGCGCTCTTGCTGCTGAGAGATGTACTTGCCATCTTCATGAGCAGTTTCTTGTCATCCGGCTTCACCGGTTTTGAAGCTGCCTGCAGAATTTTCTGTGCTTCAGCAGCTGCCATCCTGTAACCTTCTGCTATGACAGTTGGATGGACGTTCTGGGCGATCAGCGCCTCTGCCTCTTCCAGAAGAGCTCCTGCAATGATAACAGCAGTTGTTGTGCCGTCACCGACATAGCTGTCCTGTGTCTTTGAAACTTCGACCATCATCTTGGCTGCCGGATGCTCAACATCCATCTCCTTGAGAATCGTCACGCCATCGTTAGTGATAACAATATCCCCAAGAGAATCAACAAGCATCTTGTCCATTCCCCTTGGCCCAAGTGTGGTTCTCACTGAGCGAGCAATACTCTTCGCAGCTTCAATGTTATTTTGCATGGCATCCTTACCGGATTCCCTCTTTGTACCTTCTCTTAATATAAATATTGGTTGTCCGCCTATCATTCTAATCCCAAATAAGTAAAAATAAACTTCTATATAAGCATTTCTAATTAATGCTAAAACACTCTCGACATCGTGAAACAGCGTTCAAACATTTTATTTTCAAGTACGAATATAGGGTCGACCGCTTTGGTCCATGGTTAGAGCATGGCACTGGAACCTATTTCTTTCGAGCAATACAGATTAACCATATCACTAAACCAGTTAGATCCTGAACTCCTCTTATTTAGGTACATGTAACTGACTGGAGAGCTTCCAGGATTTCACCCTGCTTTCTGGTTCTCTCCCTTTCGATCATTTTCCCGTCAATCTCCATCATCTGCAGCTTCTCCAGTTCAAGGAATACCCTGTCCATGGAATATTTCCTGTTGAGCCCTGATTCACCCAGCATTCTCCTCATGGACAGCCTCACGATGAGTGAGAGGAAAAGGATGAACACAAGGCCCCTTATGGTGGAAGGTTTCCTCTCCCTGAGAGGAAATATGTCCAGATCTGATTTCAGGATCTCAAAGGCTTTCTCCACACGATCCTTGTCCCGATAGAGATCAAGGCACTCAATTGGACCGTATTTCCCCCTGTAGACCAGCATGAAACGGCCCATGCGGTTCTCCCTCTGTGATATGGCATTGTTCCTTGCCTGTGCATGGTACTTCCCGTCCTTCACCGTGGTTCTTATGTATCTGTAATATTCTCCCGCCATGGACCGGACCTGTGCGATCTGGGCAGGTTTCTTCTCCTTCGGCTTCGTTTTCTCAATGGTATCCATGACCTCCCTGATGTGTCTGTGGAAATTGGTTCTTTCCCGTGCTTCCAGATCAAGGTCATGGTAGAGGTACCCCTCCAGGCCAAGACCGTCAATGGTAAAATCCACATGCATCGCGAATATGGGCCTGCCGCTGTAGAGGATTGTGTTATCTGCGGAATCCAGCCTCCTCATGCCGGCGGAGAATACATGCTTTACCTCCTTTCTTGAGTACGTTGCAGAGATTATGTATTCATGTTCGTGGAGTACCTTAAGATTGTCAAGGGAGAAGAAGCCGCGGTCAAGGATGATCACAACTCCGGTGACGAGATTCCTGATCCTTTCCACTGTTACCCTTAGGGTGGAAACATCCACAATACTCCCCGGGTATATCTCGAACAGTATGGGCAGGGATCTTCTCCTCTCCATTACAAGGGATAGATTGATCTGGGGAAGATCGCCATGATCCTTTGCATGACCATACTCGAACATGCTGTTTCCGGAATACGATGCAATGGTCGTTATATCGTACAGGAGAGAGGATTCCGCCTTCATGCGTGATGAGAAGGCGGAGAAGAACCTGTCCGGTATATTGCTGTTACCTATGTCCTCCAGCAGGCGGGATATGCGCTGCGAAGATGGATCACATGGGTATTCCCTGGCCAGGTAGGTTCCCTCATACCATGTGTGCACTAAATCCATGGGGAGTGACCTTATTGCCCGGGCAGCGGCAAGTACCAGGATAGTGTTCCTGTCCTCCTTCCCGAACATTGAATCAAGGATCTTCTCAATGCCCATCTCCCTGATGATTCGCAGCACGGGTATGAAGGGGCCGTAGACGAAGATGTTCCTGGGCAGGTGCATCCGGGCCTTTTCAATGCCCTTTTCCTTCTGCACGCCAAGGTACCTGCTGTGATACCTGATCTTCTTTTTCTCCCTGTCCCAGTATGGCGTCATCTCGTAGAAATATTCCCTGCCATTGATCGTCTTCTTTCTTGTGTAACTGTTCAATATATACCTAAATAGGTATATATTATTTACATGTTTCGGTTCAGAAGAGTGAGCATTACCAGTGGTTTCACAAAGATTCCTGATGGATCATGTACCTAAAAAAGGGGGGTTCAGGTTAGATCCTATCTTCGCTCCTTTGTATCACTACAATTCGATTGAAAGCTTTCCGAGCAATGTTTTCTGCTCTTTTGTGAGTTCCACAGGCGCATGTGACACATTGTTGTATACAACTTCCTTTATACCTGAAAGGATTCTCTCAGTCTCTTCGTATGAAAGATCGCACCTGTGTGCGATCACATTCCTCATGGAATATCCTAGGATGGAGAGGAATATCCCTGCCATTGCCCCTGATGATCTTTCTGGTGTAGGTCAATGTAATGATAATATTACTACATAGTAGAAGATCTTTTATTACCAGAACCGGTCAAATAGCTGACAATCAGAAAGCTGTAGTAATGCAATGGTGCAAAGTTAGGTTATCAGGCTAGATACGGAACTTCTCCTGAAACGAAGGCAAAATTAAATAGGAGACGTCCATCTTAGTTTTACATGCCGAGTAAACAATATTGGAAATCCAAATTTGATAAATGGTATTCTAAAAATGAAATGGTTTTTTCTGGAATTGACCAAATATGGTCAGATCAAAGCCTTAAATTTAAGGAATTTTGGTCCACTAAAATTCTCAATCCCGAAAACGAAGTGACTCAAGCAGATTTGGAAGATGTTATCAGAATACTCGATACAAAAGGGCGAGGCAACATTGACGCAGAATTAAAGGCTGTAGCCTCTCTATATCTAAGGCAAAATATGCAAGAAGAACTAATACGAAACATAAAAAATACTCCAAAAAAGATCGAATTGCTAGATCAATTTTTCAAGTCAGCATCCGATGAAGAAAGAATAAACGCGATCAACGAATTGCAGAATTTTGAAAGCAGTAACAGAGTAGCGAAACTTACTACCGTGTATGGGGTATTCCTGAATGCCATCGCTTACGCCTATGATCCTGCGGAACACGTTAATATTGTTTCTATCGACAAAGAGAAAAGAGCAATAGATAAATTTGAAATTCCTATTGATTTCAATCCAGATAGAGTTAGCTACGGAGAACTTCTTGTTAAAGCCAATCGCGTAATTCTGGACTTCTTTCGAAAAATGGGGGTAAATGCTCACACATACGTCATAGGAGCATTTGTTTGGGCTGTTCTGAACAGTGAAAGCGAACCTGGTAATGAAATAGTTGGCGTTTTCAATTTTGAAAGGTATTTGGGTGAATTCCTTTTCAAGAACTGGGACCAGATACCAGAATTTAGAAAGCACAAAATATTGACCGAGGATGGTGAATCCACGGGAATCGAGTACAACGCTGGCTCGGGTCGCATAGATATTCTAGCAATTGAAGAAGGCAGCGGAGATTATTTAGTAATCGAATTAAAAAGGAATCAAACCAGTGATGCTGTTGCAGGTCAAATTCTAAGATATGTCAATTGGGTAAAGAATAACATGGCAGGGAACAAGAAAGTAAAAGGGTTAGTAATAGCAGGGGACATTGATGAGCGTTTAAGGCTATCTTTGGCAGATCGCAAAGACATTAAACTCATGACCTATGAAATTGACTTCAAACTACATAATGTGAATTCATAGGCAGTTACACCAGAGTCACTGCATAATTAGACAAAGTTTTCCTAACAATTACTCGTTGTAAATATACAATGATTATCTTTACTGGACATTATTAATTATATCTAGTCAAGCAGTATTTCCGAACTGAGTTAAGCTTTTAGCTTGCTCTCACTATTCTTGCGTGTGAGTGATTGGGGCATTGATCTCAGCATCCGCAGACCCAGACTGTCCTATGAATGCACTGTCTCCTTCTCTCCTCCCGTTCTACCAAGATGATGGACATGCTGCTCAACTCCATCAGGAACTTCTTGAAACTCTCCTCCTCCCCGAAGAAGAGATACCATATTGCCTCGATGACTATCTCATAACCTGTGTGAAATGTTACGGAACAATGACTATTATTAACGGGAAAGAATAATTATCTTCGGAGATGCTGAGAATCCCAGTAAAGATTTATCCTAACTGGCGATTAACCAACTATGTTCAGGTTTGAAACAGTGAATATTGGCGAGAAGGAATTTGAGTTTTTTTCATACACGACCGGAAATGCGCCCCTCCTTATACTCAAGGGAAAAAAGGGCTATGTTATGTGCGGCTACCTTAACCTGGAAGCTGCAGAAAAGCTTGGTGACACTGCAGTAAGGGCATCAGGCGTCAAGGATCTCGAGACACTTCTCAATGCATCTGTCGCTGGCGCAACCGGAAAGGCAAAACTTCTCGGAATCAAGGAAGGCCAGAAGATATCTGAGATCATATCAAAGCTGTAAATTGGTGCAGGCACTTGGCAAGAACCGGAAATGCGGCAGTTTCACTTATCACCGACGGAGAATCCATACTTTTTATTAAGCGAAATGAAAGAAAGGATGATCCATGGTCTGGCAACATCGCACTGCCTGGAGGATTCATCAAGATTGGTGAAAGCCCGGAGGAGGCAGCTATACGTGAGACATTTGAAGAGACTTCAATAAGCCTTACCGCAGATCAAATAATCGGTCGCATGGAACCCATGAGCACTGTGAGCATTCCGGGGGTGCATGTATACCCTTTCATATTCTCACTGGACCATTTCACTTCCTACATGGCAGGAGACGAGGTTGCCGAGATCCAGGTGATAAGGATATCTGACCTGAAATACTCAGAATCTCCGGAAAATTACGGTGGATCCTACCAATACAATGGATGGGTGATCTGGGGACTCACCTTCAGGATTCTCAGGAAATACTTCAATTCAAGCTGATTCACGATCTGCTCACTATTCTTGTCCCTCTCTCATCGAATGATACTCTCACCACAAAGCGGGACATCCTTACCATTGCATCCTGTAGTTCCTTCAACCTCCCCTCACCTGCAATAACAAGCACGAATCCCTGGGATCCGCCACCCAGGAGCCTGGCAGCCAGTGCGCCAGAGGACCGTGCCTTTCCAATTATGCCGTCAATTTTCTCATTTGTAACATTCTTGCCCAATGTTTTCTTTATTTCCCAGCCTTTGTTTATGAGAGAAGTTAGCTTATGAAAATCCTGGCTTCTTACAGCATCCCTCATCTCGAACGCGGTGGATTTCATGTCAAGGAGCCTGGAAATTGTAGCTTTCTCTCCTGCGCGGGACTTCTCTACCTGCTCTGCAAGGGCAATGGAACTCTCCCTTGTCCTCCCCGTATAGATCAGCAAAATGCTTTTCTCAAGCATTTTGAGGAACGATGATTCGTTGTCAAATTTTTCAATCTTTACCTGGTTTCCCATGAATTCTATGAACTTGAAGCCGCCGATGGAAATTGCATAGGGATCCTGCCTGCCAAGTGTGACCTTAAGGACGTCTCTCTCCGTCACGAAGGACTCATCGGCAAGTTCCAGCGGTGTACAGCTTCTGCCGTTGAGGTTATTTATAAGGTTCATGACGGAAGTTGTCAGTGCGCTGGATGATCCAAGTCCAGAGCCCGGCGGTACATCGCTGTTCATTAGAACCCTGCCTGAAGTGATGTTTCTGGTCCCGAACAGATCCATTATCATCTCTGAGACGTTTCTGGCAGGCTTGTTCTCGTGACTTATGAGGTAGCTTTTAACAAAATCCCTTGAAGATATCTCCAGGGGAAATTCATCTGCAATGTATTTTACCCTTACTCCCCTGTCGATTGTGGTGTTCAACACAGCTGACCCGTATTCATCTATGAAGGGGCTGATATCCGTCCCGCCTCCTCCGAAGCTAATGCGGAGTGGGCTGTAGGAAACCAGTTTGGAAGGCCTTTTGAACATACTGACCTATGGTTAAGCTGCAGGGGCATAAAAATATTACAGAAACCAAGATCATAACTGAAGACGTACATTACCGGTTCAAACTATTCATTACGGTCATTTTGCAGAGACTTCTCTAATCCAGTTCGGCTGGAAAATAACTAATTTATACGGATTGCATATAGAGTGAACATGGAGAATAATGGAAGTTACTGGCATAGCATACCCGTCGGACCGGATCCTCCGGAAACCTTCTATACAGTCGTCGAGACACCGAAGGGAAGCAAGAACAAGTACGAGATAGCAAAGGAATTCCCGGGAATGCGCCTTGACAGGGTCCTTCATTCATCAGTCGTATACCCTGCTGACTATGGGCTCATACCAAGGACACTCTATTATGACAACGATCCAATGGATGTCCTTCTGCTTATTTCCCAGCCGACCTTCCCTGGGGCTATCGTCGTTTCCAGGCCCATAGCAATAATGCACATGCTTGACAAGGGTGAGGTTGACAACAAGATACTGGCTGTTGCAGTAGATGATCCTTTCTACAGGGACGTGAAGACAATAGGAGATCTTCCGAAGCACCTGCCGGAAGAGATTGTGGAATTTTTCACCACTTACAAGAGGCTGGAAGGCAAGAAAACTGAAGTAAATGGCTGGGGAGACAAGGCAGAAGCTGTCAAGGAACTACTTGAATCCGTTGACATGTATAACAGGAAATTCAATAAAAAGTAAAAAAAAATCCAATTTTGTAAACTAAATCTATTTATTCACATCATTCCATTACTCAGGCATGGAAGACCTTCAAAAGGAAGCCCTAAGTCGAATAAAAGCCGACGAAATCAGGTTCTTGCAGATGCAGTTCACCGATATACTTGGTGTTGTAAAGACATTAACGGTACCCATGAACAGGTTTGAGAACGCTCTGAGCGAGGGCGTAGTTTTTGACGGTAGCTCTGTTGCTGGATATGCTCAAATAGAGGAATCAGACATGAGAGCTGTCCCGGATATTTCCACATATTCTCTGCTTCCAGAGACCGCAGACAACATGAAATCGGCAAGGTTTATATGTCAAATCTACACACCAAAGGGTGAAAGGTTCCCGGGGGACCCGAGATACGTCCTGGAAAAGCTGGTAGAAAAAGTCCAGAAGAAGCACATGGATTTCTACGTTGGCCCGGAATTTGAGTTCTTCATTTTCAAGAGGGACCAGAATGGCAACCCAACAAACAACCCAAGTGATTATGGCGGATATTTTGACAGCACCCCAATGGATCCAGCCAGCGAGATCAGGCAGGAAATCCTTTCCACGCTGTACGCAATGGGTTACAGGCCGGAAGCAGCACATCATGAGGTTGCATACGGGCAGCAGGAAATTGATTTGAGATACGATAAGGCACTTATAATGGCTGACAGGGTCGCCATGCTCAAGAATATTATCAAGAACGCGGCAAACAGGCGCGGTCTTTATGCAACATTTATGCCAAAGCCGATAAACGGCGTCAATGGCTCAGGTATGCATGTCCACCAGAGCATAATGGCCAGCGACGAATCAGAGAACCTCTTTTACGAGAAGGGCGTGAAATATGAGATCAGTGATCTTGGTATGCATTACCTTGGCGGGCTGCTCAGAAATATTCAGGGAGCATCCGCGGTAATGGCATCATGGGTCAACTCATACAAGAGGTTGATACCGGGATATGAGGCTCCTGTCTACATTTCGTGGGCAAACAAGAACAGGACAGCGCTTGTCAGGGTTCCCGCAGGTGAGGGGATGAGGAAGAGGATGGAGCTGAGATGTCCTGACTCTGCCGGGAATCCATATCTGCAGTTTGCTGCAATGCTGGCCATGGGACTTGACGGTATAGATCACAAGATAGTCCCACCGGATCCAGTCGAAAAGGACATATTCCACATGTCGCCGGAAGAAAGGCAGCAGGAAGGAATTGCCTCAATGCCTGAAAGCCTGGGGGAAGCACTTCACCATTTCAGGAACAGCAGGATAATGAAGGAAACCTTTGGTGACCACATCTACGAGAATTTCATAACCGTGAAACAGAGGGAATGGGACAGTTACAGGTCATTTGTTACGGAATGGGAACTGAAGCGATACCTTCCCATGCTGTGATCATCGCAATTCTCTTTCAAACATTTTTTTCATGACATTCTCATGTCTTCTTATGTAGAAATACAGCCCTATGAAAGCAATTCCTGCTGGCAGCAGCACAAACCCGAAAACAACGGAATAGATCAGTGTATAGCTGATGTCTCCAAGAGTTATGGTCGCATTTGCAGTTGCGTTGGCGTGATTTATGGCTACAAATGTCCAGTTGCCCGAAACAGGAGCGACAAATACTGTTGAAGCCGTTGAACCTGTAGTTACGGTCTTGTTACCGAAGGTCGTATTCAGAGGTGAAAGCCAGTAAATAGTAACGTTCGGGGAGGCCGACGTCATTGTCACGGAGTATTCCAGGTCGTCACCCTGAGATATACCTTTCACGGAGAGTGAAAATGGTGATCCACCTGCAGCTATATGGTTGTCTGTGTATGTGTAAGTATCCTGGGAAATGAAATAGGCCGATACTGAAAATACTATGACCGAAACGAGAATAAGCGAAATCCCGACTTCAAGCATCCTCTTTCGATTTGGCATTTTCAATCTCATCACACCTCAGGTAAACAAATCAAATTTGTCAGTCTCAGATATTGTTCTTGGAATTTATATTTAATCTTTTCAATGGCACTTCCAGTAGCGAATTTTATAGATTTTATTCAATTCAGGCAGGCACGGAAACAGAGATTTCCTCTGCGTCCAGTATGTCCAGGGAAGTTATTTTCATCACGTCACGGAGTAGGTCCGCATGTAGCTCAATTTTTTTGCTTTTCCCATGAATCTCGAGTTTTTCAACTGGAGCTGATAGTGAGAGTTTCAGGGAACTCTTGTATGCCCTGATCCTTGACAATACATCAGCAAGATAATCAAACTCATCTTCAGCTTCCTTATACGATGGGATTCCACTGAGATCTTCAATCGTTTCTCCGTGTATGCTGCTACTGTCCGGTAATCCTGTGAGAACATGGTATGCTTCATCTGAGATGTATGGCATGAAGGGTGCATAGAGCCGCAAAATTGTATACATGGCATACCTTGCAGTGCTTATGGCATCCACGATTTCCCTGTTCTCCTTATCTGACTGCAATAGGGAATTCACCCTTCCCTTTATCATTTCCAGGTAATCGTCGCAGAAAACGTTCCAGAAAAAGTCATCCAGCAATGATCTGGCCCTGGCTATCTGGTAATTTTCCATATGCTCATTATAACTCTTTGACAATTTAGAGAGTTTTGACACTATCCACCTGTTCACTGAATATTCAGGCGACGGCATTATGATTCCTGTATGCCCGGACGAAAGCATGACCACGAGCTTTGTAGCATTGTGAAGCTTTATAACTGTCCGTTTCCCCCTCACATATTCCTGTTCCTTTATCTTTATATCTTCACCCGGAAGCGCAGTGGAGCTCCAAAACCTGATGGCATCGGCACCGAATTGCGTTATGAACTCGTCCGGCTCGGATACATTACCCTTGCTCTTGCTCATTTTCTGTCCATAGGGATCATTCACGTTCCCGCTTATGTAAATGTTTTCCCATGGGACCTTTCCGTCGTGGATCAGGGATCTTACAATTGTGGTGAACGCCCAGGCAGTTATTATGTCGTGCCCCTGGAAGCGGATATCCATGATCGATATCTTGTCAAACAACCCGTCTTTTGCTGTAGCGAGTCTCGGAGAAAGTGAAGATGTTGCCCATGTATCCATAATGTCAGTCTCAGGCTGAAGATCCACGGAACCACATTTAGTGCATTTCATTCCCGCGTTTCCCAGCCTTGGGTCAACTGGAAGCATGCTTTCGGTTGCATAGACGGTTTCACCGCATTTATTACAGTACCACACGGGGAACGGGACGCCATAAAATCTCTGCCTTGAGATGCACCAGTCCCACTTCAACCCGTTAACCCATGTCTCATATCTTATCCGCATATGGTCAGGATGCCATGTAATCTTCCTTCCTGCACTGATAAGGTCCTCCTTCATGTCCAGGTATTTAACAAACCACTGCTTCCCGATGGATATCTCAATCGGAGTCCCGCATCTCTCGTGCGTGTTGATGGAGTGCTTTATTCTTTCCTTCTTTACAATGTACCCGGAGGATTCAAGGAGTTCGATTATTTTTTTCCTGCCATCGGCTACGGCAAGGCCATTCAACGGACCCGAATCGTCCAGCTTTCCGTCCTGCTTGATTATGATCCTGAGATCAAAGTTGTAACGTTTCCAGATTTCAAGATCATTCTGGTCCCCGAACGTGCAGACCATCTCAGCTCCGGTTCCCTTCTCCATGTCTACCGATTCATCGGCATAAATTCTTACCTTGTTTCCATAAATTGGCACTATGGCCTCTTTCCCAATGAAATTTGAGTACCTCTTATCTGATGGATTCACGAATACAGCTACGCATGATCCCAGCATCTCTGGTCTTGTGGTTGCGATTATAATATCTCCTTCAGTGGTCTTGAACCTCATGTAGACAAAATCCGTGGAAACTATGGCATCTTTCATTTCAATCTGGGAAATAGCCGTACGGCAGGTCGTGCAGTAGATGATCGCCCCCTCCTTGCGATACACCCTGTCCTTTTTCACAAGGTCAAGGAACATTCTCTGCGATATCCTGCGCGAAGGCTCTGAAACAGTGGTGTAATAATTCCTAAAATCAGCGCTTATCCCGAGTCTGGACCATGAACTGAGCAGCCTCTTTTCAGACTCGCGGCTCACTTTCTCGGCAGCCGCTACGAACTCCCCAATGGGCATTTTTTCAGCCCTTATGCCAAGAGATTTCTCTGTAAACCGTTCAGTGGGAAGTCCGTTATCGTCAAATCCCCAGGGATAGAAAACGGTGTATCCCTTCATTCTCCTATACCTGGCTATTATGTCCTGATGAACGTATGAAAAAGCATGCCCCATATGCATTTTTCCGCTTACAGTCGGTGGTGGCGTATCGATCCAGTAGAACTTCCTGGACTGGTAGTCGGCCCTGTTCTTATAAGAATACAGGTCTGTGCTGTCCCACGATTTTCTCCACCTGGACTCCATAGCCTCAATGTCGAGATCCATCAGATGGTTATCATATAAGCATTATGAATTTTACCAAATGAACAGACTTCTGCACATCAGCATTTCGATCCCAGTGATAACAGGGTAAGGAGGACGTCATATGCTTCCTGAGAAATGCAGCAGCCCCGTGGAAAATTCTCTGGCATCAATATAAACAATGATGCAATATGGAATCATGATTTTCATTATATCTTCAAGATCTGATGAAGCTAGCACGTCTCTGGGGCAGTTTCTGCTGGACAGATACGGTTTCCAGCCAGATGGTAATTCAGGCAATCTATTCAAACAGGGAGAATTCACGCTGCAGTTCATCAATGAGAGGCATCTCTATTATGAAGGATTTGAAGCTGATGTAAAGAAGCTTGGAAACGTGGAGGCAATGATAATTCTTTCTAGGCATTCATCAGTAGCCGATATTAAATCCCTGACAGTCCACCCCACTGGCAACTTTGATGGAGCTAAACTTGGTGGTGTGCCTGGAAGGCTGTCAATGACAAATCCTGCAGGAATGACCGATGCACTCAGGGCAATAAGGAAAAATTATCACGGACTGGATTTTGAGGTCACCCTGGAAGCCACCCACCATGGTCCCCTGACGATGATACCTCATTATTATGTTGAGATAGGAACAACAAAGGAACAGTGGGAGAATACTGATGCGCTGTCTGCGGTTTGCAGTGCCATACTTGACAGGAAAGGAAATTCATACAAGAATTACGTCGGTGTGGGCGGGGGGCACTACATGCCCAAGATAACAAAATATGTACTTGAAAATGAAGTTAATGTCGGGCATCTGTTGCCAAAATATCACCACGAGGCCATTGGCGAGGACATGATCAGGCAGTGTGTGGAAATGACTCCGGGTTGTTCAGGATTTATCGTAGACAGGAAAGGCACAAAATCCAGGGTAAGAGAAATGCTTGAGACAGTGTCAGGGGACATGGGATTGCAAATTATTCAAATATAAAATCAGACATATTATTATATTTCTATACTATTGGCAATATACATATATTCACTGAGAATCTCGGTGTCAGCAGACGAATTTTTTCCAGTGATCAGGCAACAAAAGTTTAAATAGTATATATAAATGCCCACTTACAGGAACTCAGGTTCTTGGTGAAACAAGATGGAAGAATTTTGTGAAGAGGAAGAACCACCAGGTTCAACGCCCTTCCTAAGGGCTGTTAACCTAGAGAGGAACCTGCGCCTCAAGAAATTTTTTATCAAATTCGAAGGGGCAAATGCAACAGGTTCACAGAAAGACAGGATATCCAAGCTGCACGTCATGAGGGCCAAGGAACTCGGCTACAAAACCATATCGCTTGCAACTTGCGGAAATTATGGCGCATCGATTTCATATTATGCCAGGCTATATGGTCTCGATTCCGTTGTAGCTATGCCACAGGATTATTCTCATGAGCGCTCTCTTGAGATTATGAAAAATGGGGCAAACGTGATCGAGCTTCCCGGAAAATATGAGGACACGGTGTCAGCTATGAGGGACATGGCATCTGACAATGCATGGTATGATTCAAGCCCCGGGTCTGCGAATTCCGAGCTTGATATAACGGGATACGGAAATATTGCTTACGAGATCGTTTCCCAGCTCGGGCACTCTCCAAAGTACCTTGCAATTCCTGTAGGAAACGGAACTACCCTGGCTGGCGTATTCAATGGGTTTGTGAATATGTACAACCGCGGTTCCATAGATTCCCTGCCCATACTTATCGCATCAAGCACGGCAAACGGCAACCCAATAGTGCACTCATGGAAGAAGCATAACAGAAAGGTTGTGGATCTGAGCCCATCGGTTCTCAGGGAAAGCCCGGTCAACGAGCCATTGATATCATACAAGGCATTTGACGGGCAGAAAGCTCTTAACGCAATATACAGAAGCAATGGCTATGCAGAGTACGTTTCGGATGAAGAGATGGTAAGGTACTCAAGAACAATAGAGCAAACAGAGAACGTTCACGCACTGCCAGCTTCAGCCTCAACTCTTGCTGCTGCCGTCAGGATAATGTCAAGGAAGGGAAAAGAAAGCGAGTGTGTTCTTGTGATAACTGGCAGAAACAAGTTATGGACAACGCAGTAATTCTTGCCGAGGGTGTTTTTTCAACCACCTACGGTAAAACAGCCAATGGGCTTATCCGGTTCAGCAAGAGGTATAATGTAACTTCAGTCATAGATTCAAGATACTCCGGAAAGGACTCAGGAATGATCCTCACTGGAAAGAGCAATGGAATACCAATAGTTTCATCTCTCAGGGAAGCCCTAAAAATTGGGGCAGACACTATAGTAGTAGGAGCTGCTACTGATGGCGGTTTCCTTCCAGTGGAATACCGTCCTTTTATTTCAGAAGCCATACGATCCGGGATGAGGGTCGTGTCAGGGCTTCATGAGTTTGTTTCTGACGATCCGGAATTTTCTGCCCTTGCTGCAAAATCAGGTTCAGAGATCATAGATGTTCGAAAAATGTTCAGGGATCGAAAGGATCCGTTTACAGGGAAGATATCAGAGGTAAAGGCATACAAGATTGCTGTTCTTGGCACTGACAGCGCGATTGGTAAGAGAACAACTGCCATTATACTAAACAACCAGATCAACTCAATGGGCAGGAAATCCGTCATGATAGGTACTGGCCAAACATCATGGATGCAGGGTTTCCCTTATACTGTTGTGGTCGATTCAATGATAAACGATTTCATCCCCGGGGGACTGGAGAGCACCACACTGGAAGCCTGGCGAAAGGAGCGCCCGGAGTTCATGTTCCTCGAGGGGCAGGGTTCAGTTCTTCACCCAGCCTATCCCGGAAGTTTCGAGATCATAGGTGCGTGCAGGCCCGATGCAATTATCCTGCAGCATGCTCCAGCAAGGAAATTTTTTGATGGATTTGAGGATTTTCCCATTCCCGACCTTTCAAAATATATACAAATACTTGAGCTGCTTTCAGACAGGAAAGTGATTGCAATATCGATTAACAGGGAGAACATGACCGATATACAGGTAGATAATGAGATTGAGAAACTGGAAAAGAAGTTCGGCATACCGGTTTTCGACCCGCTTAGATCCACCAGCAGTGCAGTGTCAAGAATCCTGGCGAAATAAATGCCACAGAGCTACGCTGAAAGGGTTATCAGTTTTGACAGGATCACGGTTTCCGAACCTGAAATCACAACAAACAGCATTCGGGGAGATATCACAGTAACGTCGGGGGATGAGGCCAGAAAATTCAGGCTCATATTTACGTACTCTGAGCCAGTGAATGCCGATAGAAGGACTGCCGGGCTAATCCTCACGATGCCGGTCATAAACTTCACATTTTTTGCGAAGGAACTATTTCTGGATTTTCCGGTAGGGGAGAACGACATCAGACTTTTGCAAAATTTCCTCAAGATAAATGCAAGAGAGGTCTTTGTGAACAAGATCTGCCGCAGGAGATTCGAATTCATAAAAAAGGAGTATATTCCGGAAGAATCGGATATTAACCAGTCTAATTCAGATGGGATAACGCAGCTTATTGCACCTTTGAGAACGGATAGTTTTCACCACGTGAAAACCGACCCTAAATTTTCAGCAGTCCTGTCTTCCGGCGGAAAGGAAAGTCTTCTCACATACGGGATGCTCAGGGAAGCCGGCAGCAGGGTATTCTCATTTTTCTTCAACGAGTCCGGAGGACACTGGATCACCGCGAAGACCTCTTACGACTATTTCTCCGGGAACTACAAGGATGTCCTCAAGGTCTGGTCAAATGTTGACAGGTTTTACAAATTCATGCAGAGGCGGGTAAAGATTCTTGACCAGGTTGCAGTGACTAAATGGGCCGATACATATCCCCTGCAGTTGTTCATATTTCCTGTTTACATTTTCGCCCTTGTTCCTTTTATCATAAAGTATGGAATATCCTCGATCTACATAGGCGACGAATTTGACGATCCCAGAGAAATGCCGGATTTTCATGGACTCAAGCACTACTATGGAATATTTGACCAGAGCCTGGAATTTAACAGGATGATGAGTGAATTCTTCAAGGATACAGGCATAGGATCCGTTCTCACATCCGCTGTTTATCCGATAGCAGGAAACATCGTTGAGAAGATACTTTTGCAACGGTATCCTGAACTGTTTAAGCTTCAGAGGTCATGCCATTCGTGCCATTATGAGAATGGAGGGATTGTGCCGTGTGGAAGGTGTTCTAAATGCCTTGGAATATTGATGTTCACCATCGCAGCGGGGGGAGACCCCACTAAAATAGGTTACGAGGACATCTCAACTGAAGAGCTCAGCAAACGTGTTGAATCTGAAAGGATGAGGCTTGACAGCGACGAACTTTCATACCTGAAGGAGATCATATTTGACAGCATAAAGCCAGGAGTAAGCCACGTTACTGGTATACATCTATTACCTGATGAAAAAGATCCAGGTGAGTTGATTCCGGAGATTTTCCGCGGCAAAATCATGGATGTAATTTCCAGCTATTCCAGTGGAACCTTTTCACTGATCGATGGCGAATGGGTGCTCTCCAGGCACTGATCAGTACTATTATTGAAAAGATTGTATTTCAGGCAAATCTTCCGGCAATGATGAATCAACACGCGTCGTTGGAAGCCCAGTCACTTTTGATCCTTTTCGTCCTCATCGAAGGCACCAAAATTGAAACCTGCGTTCATGTACGTATTCTTTATC
This sequence comes from Thermoplasmatales archaeon, assembly GCA_016806715.1. Lineage (NCBI taxonomy): Archaea > Methanobacteriati > Thermoplasmatota > Thermoplasmata > Thermoplasmatales > Thermoplasmatales archaeon. The sequence goes on from CP060531.1 coordinate 1,071,197, forward strand.
TTATTTATGCGTTCGCTCCTTGCAGAATAATCTTTGCGGTTGGTATCCCGCCTCTGTTTCTTAAGGTTACGCAAGATTTCCTTCTTCTCAAGAATCTGTGAATTCAGTTCATCAACTGTAGACCCCAGGATTTCATCGAATCCAGGCGCGGACGTAATACCCCTCTTCTTCATTCTCAGAGCTTCCTTCAGATCCCTTATCTCCCTCATGGTTTTCCTGATAGAAGCGAGTTGAGACGCTTTACTATACCTGATTTTAATATTTCTCCCTCGGTAGATAAAACATGCCGTGACGAATATTAATATTGTGGGTCAAAACCCGGGAAGTCCTAACATGCAGTTTATATGGCAGTCCACAAAAATTCGGTCTTATCAGGCATCATAGCAGATTTGCGCTCATTCTTTTTTGTTCAAGGGGAAATACTCATTTTCCATGATCTTCACCTGATCATCAGTCTGGCACTCTGAGTAGTCCGTCAAGGGGTTTTTGTTAAGGACAAGAAAGTTCGGCCCCCACTTGAACTTGTCGAGGATTTGAACCGCAAGACCTGTATTCCCTGTTATGAAAAGGGCTGCAGCCAGGGCTTCCACGGATGAGAGTATCTCAAGTTTTCCATAATTAACGGGGTTTGCAGCCAAGAGGGCAGGGACTCTTCTCCCATTTTTTATTCTTAATCCGGAAATCCCCTCTATTTTGGCCCATGACCCATCAATAACATTGATCCCGTATCTTGAGACTAAAACAGAGTCTGTTTTCTTGATATATGTGCTCCCATATGGCGTCAGCGTGACTTTACTGCCTATGCTCCTGGCATTAATCCTTTCTGCCAGCCCCAGGCGTTCAAGCTTCTTCATTGTGGACTTTGAAGGGTCATCCTCACTAAGGTAGACAAATGTTACCTTCACGGTTGTGTATCACAACTCCATTATTATTGCTAGAGCATAAACGGTACAGTATCATCTCAAATGCGTTGCCTGGAAGCACGCTGATATATTCGCTATAGGCAGCAACCGGTAAATACTGCTCCTTGACAGTAAATTGTCAATCATTAGAAAGTATTAAGCCACCCTCCGATAATATCCAGCTACTGGTGGAAGATGGTGCAGAATTCTGATAAAATGCAAACGGAAAGCAAGCAGAATAGCGGGAAATCCGGCAATTACTCGAGATATACCCTGAAGTGGAAGGGATCAGGGAAGGTATCAACAACGCAATATGCTCTATACGCCATCCAGATGGCAGTAGTTATTCTCCTTTCATATCTGGGAGCACTCTACACTCCTGTTGTTGGCCCCGGAATAGGGTTTCTATACTGGGCATATCCGTTCTTCGTTGTCTTTACACTCTGGTGGGGAATTTGGGGGATACTGGGTGCATGGGTTGGTAGCGTTGTGGGTGCTGGATTGCTTACCGGACTCCCTCCGATTGCGGCCCTGGGATTCAGTATAGGAGACTTTATTCCGGCGCTCCTGATTTTCCTGGTCTACAGGGGATATCTTTCCCATCATGGCGTGGATCCACTTGGCAGGGACATACTGAAAAACGCAAAGTCCGCGTTCTGGTTCGTTTTCTGGGTCATGGGAGTTACAAATATCCTTGGTGGTCTGTGGGGAGTATGGGTTTTAGTACAGCTTGGTTTCGTTCCAGCGAATGCTTACTGGCTTGGTGCTAGCCTCTGGATAATAGGGGATGCAGTGGTACTGGTCATAGCCCCATTCCTGGCTGCTACAATAACTCCTATCGTGGAAAGGTATGGACTGGTAAATACTGGCTGGGTAACCTGATCAACCTCCCACACTTTATTTCTGTGAACGGGAAAACTTCTTCCAAAATGGTATATGAGAGCCATAGAAGCATAATTGAATACTTTATATTCAAATTAAGAACAGGAGCTTATTACTTGTAACCCCATGTGATCATGCAGGCTTATGTACAGCCTTTTCACCTGCCTCAGGGAGAATAGGTATGTTGAGGCTGGCAAGAAGCTCAACACCTTATTAAGGAAAGTATCAGGGAACACCCATTGAAACATCGATTAAGCTCACGAGGGAAGGATAGTTCACTATGAGAAGATTTAATTTTCCCCGAGCGATTACTATAACGGGGAGTCGAAACAGATTAAATATCCAGAAGGAATGAATCTTCAACCGATCCCGCAAACCAATAAATCGGTGCAATAAACGAATAATCACCTTAAATCCCCCTAATGAGGAAAGTAAGATGACTAACAACCGTGAAGAAAAAAGATATGTTAAGACAATTCTGTTCACTGCTAGGGCCGAATCGTTTTATGTAAGGCTGAACCCACTGGTAAAATTCACCTTTCTCATATTGATTTCCATTGGCGTGGTTTTATCCATGGACCGGGCAGTACCGGACCTTTATTACAACCTTGGCGCTCTGATTTTCGCGTGTATTTTCCTGACGGAGTCTGGAACGATAAAATATCTGGTTAAAAGCTACCTTGTTATGCTTCTGGTGGCATTGTTCATAATGCTCCTCTGGTGGTTGGTGTTCAACCAGGTTGGAACCAATCCTATATTCGTCCTTAGCGCAGGAAGCTTGCATTTCCAGGTCACAAGTCTGTCCATTTATGTTGGGGTGGGAAAGGTTACCGGATATGCGGCTATGGCATTTCTCACGCTGCTGACAATGATGACCACAAGAGACGCAGACATAATCTCTGCCCTGAGGAAAATAAGGACACCATTCAAGGCAGTATTCTTCGTGTCGATTGTATCAAGAAGCCTGAATATTCTATCAGACGATCTTGAAACAATAAGGCAGGCACAGATAGCAAGGGGGAGCAGAATCGGAAAGTTTGGGATTCTTAACCATATCCGTGAATTCATAATGCTTGCAGTTCCTCTCACTGCATCCATAATACGAAGGTCAGTCGAAGTTGGCGGTGCAATGGAGGCCAGGGGTTTCTCGAAGGTGAAAAACTTTACCGGATTTGTGGACGAGAAGGACTTTCGATGGTACGATGGTGCGATGCTTGCTCTGGGTGCCGCAATGGTGATGGTTCCACTTTTGTGATCTGATAGAAATGGATGCAGTTGTAATTAAGGACTTTTACTGGAAATATCCAAACTTTACTGGAATAAGGAACGATTACGTACTTAAGGGAATAAACCTGACAATCAGGGAGGGTGAATTTCTAGGAATTACGGGAAGGAGCGGTAGCGGTAAAACAACATTGTGCTTCTCTATTGCAGGTCTCGTCCCACATCAGCTCAGGATACCAGATCATGTCGAGGAACACATGTCAGGAAGCGTTGAGGTATTCGGGGAACTTGTAAGTGGCGTGAAAAAGGCTGCCAACGGATACGAACTGGACGGTGTCGGGTCAATGGCTCCGACGGTTGGTTTTGTAATGCAGGATCCGGAGAGCCAGTTCCTGAGCATGAGCATGTTGCACGAGGTTTCGCTCGGTCTGCAGATGATGGGACTTGACAAGGTTGAGATTAATAAGAGGATAACTGAGGCCCTGGACATGGTTGGGCTGGGTCAATACCGGGACGTAGCCGGCAGGATACATCCCGCTGAACTTTCCGGGGGTCAGAAGCAGAGACTTATAATCGCCAGCTTCCTTGCAATGCGCCCCAAGTTGCTGATCCTTGATGAACCAACCTCGGACCTTGATCCTGCGGGGAAGCTTGAGGTGATGAAGACAATTGCCGACCTGAGGAAGAAATCAAACATGACCATAATCCTTGTAGAGCACAACCCGGACGTAATGCTGAAGTTTGCTGACAGGATAGCAGTAATGTATGGTGGAAAGATTGTTCAGATCGGCAAGCCACTTGAACTTTACAGCAAGCCAGATATCCTGAGAGAATACAATGTTTACCTTCCAGACGTATCAGAGCTATCCGATTATTTTTCACTGGACGAAACCCCCAAGTTCCAGCTGGAGAAAAGCAGCTTCGTACCGGAAAGAAAAACGAGAGCCAGGACTGACCGGATCATAGACGTCAGGGGAGTTTCTTTTTCATATCCTGATGGGACTAAAGCCCTTGATGGAATAACCTTGGAAGTGGAAAAAGGGGAGATGATAGCCATTGTCGGCCAGAACGGCTCCGGAAAGAGTACCCTGTCAAAGGTGTTATCCGGCATAGCAGCTCCTTCCGGAGGGGCCGTGAACATAGCCGGTCTTTCCGCTAACAGCAGGTCGGAAAGAAGGAAGCTCCCTCTACATGTGGGGTATGTGTTCCAGAATCCGGATCACCAGATATTTACCAGAACCGTGAAGGATGAGCTCTATTACGGTCTCAAAAACATAGGCGTGAAGAGGGCAGATGCCGAGGAAAGCATAAATTCTGTCCTGGCAAGGGTAGGACTTTCCGACAAGGCTAATGAGGACCCAATTTTCCTGGGCAGGGGCCAGAAAAGAAGGCTTGCGGTTGCAAGCAGCATAATAATGAAACCCGAGATCCTCATAGTGGACGAGCCCACAACCGGTCAGGATTACAAGATGTCAAGAGACATCATGGACCTCCTGACTGAACTAAACCTGCAGGGGACAACTATACTGATAATAACACATGACATGCGTCTTGTCGCAGAGTATTGTAGAAGAGTTGTTGTCATGAGCAAGGGAACTCTTGTGTTCGATGGTACTCCGGAAAAACTCTTCATGGAGGACGACATCCTTGCTGTTGCATCGCTCTCTGAGCCCCAGTCGGTGAGGATGTCCAAGGAACTTGTCAGGCAGGGATTCCTGAGGAAGCCTCTGATAAGCGCCAGAGAGTGGCTTCAGTTCTTTAACTTCATGAGGCTCAAGAGTGGATTTGAGTTCAGCACTTACAGCGAAATGGACATTATGTCACGCTCACTCATTGACACGATCATTGAGAAGAGGGGGAAACCGGCTGCCCTCGTATACATTGAAAGAGGGGGAATGGTTCCAGCATTTCTCATTCTGAGCAAATTTCCGGACATAAAAACGTACCGGATTCGTGCAAGTTATTATTCTGATGTGGGCACGGCAAGCAAAGATGTTGAAATATATAACATTCCAAATGATTTATCCAGGTTGAAAAGTGGCTATATACTGCTGATTGACGAGATAGTTGATACAGGGAAGACCATGCTGAGGATTCGGGATGAGCTGAAGCCACGGGTCAGTGTGGATATAGTGACTGCATCAATTTTCCTGAAGAAGCAGTCCGCGTATACCCCTGATTTCTATTCAAAATTGGTGGAAAGTGATGTATGGATCGTCCTTCCATATGAGAAGAATGAGACAATCCACAGTGTAGGAATAAAAAGGCCGGAGGAGCTTCGGCACGTGACTGGGATGTTCGACGGAGATACGAGTGACTATGGAAAAATTGATGAATATTCAAGAAGAGTCGCGGAAAAAATAAGGGAAATGTCATGGGAACCAAAGATCATAGTTTACAAATTGCCGGAATCCATGCTTTTCGCCAGGATCCTCTCAGATGCCCTCCGAGTCAACAATGTTGCTGGTATATCAACAGCTCAGGAAGTTGGAGAACTTGATCTGGGAGACACTGAAGGAGTGATACTTCTCGTCGCCTTGCAAATGACCGGTGAAATGGAAGCTATAAAGGACGAGCTCTCTTCTTACGGAAAGGTTGAGTTAATCACGCCTGGGTTTGAGACCGCAGACGCGTACAGGACGGGCTAATCATAGATTCAATCATGCAATGGAAAAAAAGGATTCCAGCCAGGAAAGAAACTATCAAAAAGGTTAAGTTTTCTCTACCTGGGGTTTATAAAGGAATTCCCTGAATTTAACTGCCCGAAACCAGTTCGAGAAAAATTAATTAGTGGTGTTAGTCTTATCTATAATGCGATATATTGTTATAACTGGGGGCGTCCTTTCAGGATTAGGAAAGGGCACAATAACATCCAGCCTTTCTCATTTATTGGAGTCCAACGGACTCAAAGTAACGGCTATGAAGATTGATCCTTACCTGAATTATGATGCCGGAACAATGAACCCTTACCAGCACGGAGAGGTATTTGTTCTGGATGATGGGAGCGAAGTGGATCTTGACTTAGGGAATTACGAGAGATTTCTCGATACAAACCTCAACGCGGACAACAACATTACTACAGGAAAAACCTACCTGGAAGTGATAGAGAAAGAACGCAGGGGAGATTACCTGGGAAGCACAGTCCAGATCATTCCCCACATAACTAATGAAATCAAGAGAAGGATAAGGAAAGTTGCGACTACCGGCGACATAGATGTTGTCATGATCGAGGTTGGAGGGACTGTGGGAGATATTGAATCAATGCCTTTCCTTGAAGCCCTGAGACAACTGAAGCGGGAGGAAAAAGAAGGGTCGGTATTGTTCGGTCACGTGACCCTTATTCCCGCCATTGGATCTGTGGACGAGCAGAAGACGAAGCCGACACAGCACAGCGTTAAACAGCTTCGTGAGATCGGGATACAGCCAGACATCCTGTTCTGCAGAACCAAGAAACCACTACTCGATGAAACCATCAAGAAGCTCTCACTGTTCACTGACGTACCTGAATCGGGAATAATAAGTGTATCCGATGTGCAGAACGTATACCTTCTTCCGGAACTGATGGAGAAACAGGGACTGGTTAAATATGTCGCTGAAAAGCTTTCCCTGAAGTTGAATCAGCTCGAGGATACCTGGAAAAAATACAAAGAAAACATCCGCAACCCTGCAGAGACAGTAACAATAGCAGTGGTAGGGAAATATATCCAGCTGCAGGATGCATACATCAGTCACAAGGAGGCATTTTCACATGTTTGTGGAACTACGGGAATAGGCGTGAAATTGAAATGGGTGGATTCAGACGATGTGGTTAAAAACCCGTCAATTTTTGACGATGTAAACGGGATACTCATTCCAGGAGGGTTTGGATACCGTGGAATTGAAGGCAAGGTTGCTGCTGCGAGGATGGCCAGGGAGAAAAAAATCCCATTCCTGGGGATATGCCTGGGTTTCCAGGTTGCAGTGATAGAGTACTCCCGGAATGTCCTGAAGCTTGAAAAGGCGAACAGCACTGAATTTGACCTGAACACAAAATATCCTGTTATAGATATATTGCCAGAGCAGAAAGGCGTCACTTCCATGGGTGGAACCATGCGGCTTGGATCGAAACTTGTCAAGGTAAAGGGCAACACACTTGCCATGAGCATATATGGTGAAAAAACCATAAATGAAAGGCACAGGCACAGATTTGAGGTTAACCCCTCTTACATAGACAACCTAACCGAAGCAGGAATGATATTTTCAGGCGTGGACGAGGAAGGAATAAGGATGGAGATACTGGAACTTGCCGACAGGGATAATTTCATAGCCACTCAGTATCACAGTGAGTTCAAGTCAAGGCCGCTGTCACCATCAAAGGTTCACATTCATCTTGTGAAAAAAGCTCTTGAAAACAAGCTGGGACGGAAAGACAGCATCGATGCGGAAAAAATAGTGAACTGAATGTCATCGATTTCGGTGATTCTCTGATGGCAGCTTCCGCAGGAATTTCCCTGAAAGATTATCAGGATGGAATACGCGAAAGGGTACAGGAATGCTATGATCTTGCAAAGAGGATCAGGGCGCTCGGAAAAGATGTGACGGATGAGGTCGAGATACCACTTGCATCTGATATGGCGGACAGGATAGAGGAACTCCTGAAAATCAAGGGTGTTGCGGAGGACATCCGAGCCGCAGCGAAAGAGATGACCAGGGAGGAGATGAGCATCTTCATCTCCAGAAAGGTGTGCAAGATTTACGAAAAGGAGGGTAAAGTAACTGCTCTGGATAAGTCGGTCAGAACAGGGCTAGCCATACTGACAGAAGGTATCCTGGTTGCCCCTCTTGAAGGTATTGCGGAGATTACGGTAGACTCAAACCCGGATGGGACTTCCTATGCATCCATATTCTACTCAGGGCCGATACGTGGAGCAGGGGGCACTGCCCAGGCTATGAGTGTTCTCATTGCTGACATCGTCCGCAGGGACCTTGGCATAGGGTCTTACGTGCCGTCGGAAGAGGAGATCGAGCGATACGTCGAAGAGGTTCAAAGCTACAATCGGCTGAAACATCTTCAGTATCTGCCTTCTCCGGAGGAGATCAGGACAGTGATAAGCAACTCTCCCATATGCATTGACGGTGAGGGAAGCGAGGAGGAAGAGGTATCCGGCCATCGCGACATGAACAGGGTGAGAACAAACAGGATCAGGGGCGGGATGTGCCTGGTTCTATGCGAGGGGCTTATCCAGAAATCAAAAAAGATCTTGAAGTACACGGGAAAACTCGGTCTCAACGAATGGGAGTTCCTGTCAAAAATAGGCAAGGAGTCCGGAGATAAGGAAATGTCCAAGAAACAGAGTTCCGAGAAATTCCTGAAGGACATAATTGCAGGTCGTCCCGTATTCAGCCATCCCGGGACTCCAGGAGGGTTCAGGCTGAGGTATGGGAGGTCAAGACTCTCCGGCCTGGCTGCGGCATCAATTCACCCCGCAACGATGCGCATACTTGGGAACTTTATTGCCAGCGGTTCACAGATAAAGGTAGAACTTCCGGGCAAAGCGGCAGCCATAACTCCATGTGATACTATTGACGGACCCACGGTCCTCACAAAGGGTGGAGACCTTGTCAAGATAAGAACGGTAGAGGAGGCAATTGCCGTGGATAATAACATCCAGGCAATCACGGATGTCGGTGAGATACTCATAGCCTATGGGGACTTCCTGGAGAACAACAGGCAGCTGGAGCCATCACCGTTTGTGCGGGAGTGGTGGCTCAAGTATACAGATAGCATCCCGGATCTTCAAAAATACCAGAATGAAAAGCCTGACCAATTCACTGCCATAGACATATCAAGAAAATACAAGGTACCACTATATCCAGAATTTGATTATCTCTGGCATGACATAACGGCAGAAGATCTCAGGTACCTGATCAATGTCGTTGGCAAAGGATCATTCACCGACAACTCCCTCGTTTTACCGTTTTCAGAACAATTGGTGAAAATCCTAATTAGCCTTAACCTTGAGTTCAGGAGAAAGGATTCTGCCATCATTCTCCATGAATACTATCCCCTTGTCGTGTCGTGCGGATATGATCTGTCTGGAGGGTCACTGGTACAGGTCAGGGAGCTTCCTGGCAATGGCACAGTGGTTGAGATGGTAAGTCACCTGTCAGGACTGGACATCAGGCCGAGGTCCCCGACACGTGTCGGCGCAAGACTGGGAAGGCCAGAAAAGGCCGGGGAACGGCAGATGAAACCGAAGGTTCACGTCCTGTTCCCGCTGGAAAACAACGGACAGAACAGGAGATCCATAATTGCTGCCACAAACAATGCCTCCAATGGTTACGAGGCCGAAATATTTTCAAGGCGCTGTCTCACATGCAACAATGAGACCCCGCTTCCGGTGTGTGAGCAATGCGGTTCCCACACAATTCCGGTTGGAACGAAGAAAATGAAGATCAATATACAGAAAATAATGGAAAGCGCAATGTTGCAGATGAATACCGACCCATCCGCGATAAAGGATATCAAAGGGGTCAAGAAGCTCATGTCCGCAAAGAAGGTGTGCGAACCCCTGGAGAAGGGTATACTGAGGTATCTCAACGCTATAACTATAAACAAGGATGGAACGTGCAGGTACGATATGTCGGATATCCCGATAACACACTTCCGGAGATCCGAAATTTCCGTATCGTCATCGAAGCTCAAGAGTCTCGGATATGAAGATTGTGACCTCAATGAGATTTTCCCGCAGGACATCATCATACCAGATAACGCTGCAGCGTATCTTCTCAGGGTAGCCAAGTACGTGGACGATCTCCTTGTAAACTACTACAAGACCGAGCCTTTTTACATGTGCAGGACGAAAGAGGACCTCATAGGGCAGCTTGTTATCGGGCTGGCTCCACACACCTCAGGCGGAATCGCCGGGAGGATAGTCGGGTTCACTTCCGCAAGCGGATGCTATGCACATCCATTCTTTCACGCTGCAAAAAGGAGAAATTGTGATGGGGACGAGGACAGCATAATGCTTCTCATGGACGGCCTGATAAACTTCTCAAGGGAATACCTCCCATCAACGCGTGGAGGACTTATGGACGCGCCACTCGTGTTAACGGTCAGGCTCAACCCGGACGAGGTCGACAAGGAGGCAATGAACCTCGACACCCTGGCCTCATATCCGCTTGAATTCTATGAAGCAACAGAGCGACACGATGTGCCTTCGAAGATCGAGAAAATCATGAGACCTATGAAAGTAATGATGGAGGAGACCGGCACGTACAGGAACTGTTCGTTCAATTTCGACACTGCGAGCTTCAATGACGGGACGCTGGTCTCGGCTTACAAAACCATAGGGTCCATGGAGGACAAGATCGAGAAACAGCTTGATCTAGCCAGAGTCATAAGGGCCGTTGATGCGGACGATGTTGCAGCAAGGGTGCTGACCGCGCATTTCCTTCCGGATATATTTGGAAATTTCAGGGGGTTCTTCACCCAGGAATTCAGGTGCACAAAGTGCAACGCAAAATACAGGCGGGTCCCCCTCTCCGGAAAGTGCCTGAAATGCAAGAACAACACAATAATACTGACGATACACAAGGGCAATATAGTGAAGTACCTGGATGAGACCATCAAGATTTCAAAAAATTTCAGGCTGCCTGATTACCTGAACATGAGGATAATTAACATGGTGGACACCATAGAGAGCACCTTCGAGAAAGAGGAGAACGCTGTCAGAGGGCTCGAAAAATTTGAGGAAGAAGTTGAGGAAGAATGATAGGATCATTATTTGTAACAGGGCCAGCTGGCACTGGAAAATCGACATTTTGCGGATCGTTCAAGGAGTGGCTTATTCAGCAGGGTTATGACGTTGTAACAGTCAACCTTGACCCCGGATCAGAATATATGCCGTATAATCCAGAAATTGACGTCAGGGAGTACATCTCCCTGCAGGACATAATGAGCCAGTATTCTCTGGGGCCAAATGGAGCACAAATCGTGGCTGCAGATCTGCTGCTCGAGAATGTTGAGAAGATCGAGTCCCAGATCAAGGAACTGCAGGATTATTACGTGATATTTGACACCCCCGGGCAGATGGAACTCTTCACCTTCAGGCAAGGCAGCACGATGCTTGTCGACAGGCTTTCGGGCGGAAAGGGAATGCTCGCATTCATCGCGGATTCGGTCGTATCTTCAACACCATCCGGGTACATTTCTCAGAAGATGCTGTTTGCATCGGTTATGTCAAGGTTTTACAGGCCAATGCTCTTTGTGATGAATAAGTCTGACCTTGTGGACGAGGAAACAATGCTTATGCTGGAGAAGTGGGAAGAAACTCCGGATTTACTCTACGAAGCCTTCATGAATGAAAAACAGGAAATGGTAAAGGACTATTTTTCAGGAATGCTGGAGGCATTCAAGTCAAGCGACATGATCACAAAGCTGTTCCCGGTATCCTCCAGGGATCTTATCGGCTTCGAGGACATCTATTCCGAGATGTCAGTTTATTTTACCGGTGGAGAAGACGCAGACACACTCTACAGGGATGACTGATCACTTCAACACTGAACCGTATTTTTGCTGGCTGCTGGAAATGCATGTTCATACGCATGGGGCCAGGAGAAATATTTTGTGGGTTTTAAAAAAATAAAGGTTGTCTGACAACATGAATGCCTTTATAATAAGCACGTAACTGTGTATATAAATCTAACATTTCATTCAGCAGGATCAGAAAAACGTTTTAATACAGTGTCAATGAAGTCCTTGTGCATTCCAATAGACACTGTATTATCTGCGGGGTACTTATTTTCTCAGGAATGTACTGTTCCGATTGCATGCGTGAAATTTCAAGGGCAAGGACGATTGATGACGAGAGATTTGAGGATTGGCTTTCAAGAACAAGGGAGTCAAGACAACACACATATCCTTCTGGCAGAAACGGAATAAAGCAACTGGACAGTTTCGGCCTGCTGATGAACTGATTATTAATTGTGCTTGCCTTCTGTCACAGGCGTCCATTAAGAGATGCAAAATAAAATGGTATATTTACTAAGTTAGATTTAATATATTCTGGGCATTTTGTGCGGTGAATGGGAAAAAAAACGGCTCTGCATGAACAGGTCTGTAAGAGAATAACGAATAATTTTTAAGGGATAATGTTATGATTGTAAGGTGATAAAATGGCTGAAAAATGGGAAGCAAAGGACAAACTAAAACCAAAAGGACTCGACGGCATATCCGACCAGCAGATTGAATATCACTTTGAGACCCACTACAAGGGTTATGTGAACAAGCTGAACGAGATATGGGAAAAGCTGTCAACAGCTGACAGGTCGAAGGCAAATCAGAATTACAGTGAATTCAGGGAACTTAAGCTGGAAGAGACATTCAATTTCGACGGGTCACTGCTGCACGAACTGTATTTCGACAACCTTTCCAAGGGTCAGGGACAGATACCTGAAGACCTCAGAAAACACCTGGAGAAGGATTTTGGCAGTTACGAGAAATGGGTGGAAGACTTCAAGGCCACTGGTGTCGCTTTCAGGGGTTGGTCGCTTCTTGTGTATGACCTCAATACAGGGAAGTTGAGAAACATAGGTGCAGATGTTCACAATACAAACGGGATATGGAACGCTATAGTCCTGATGGCACTGGATGTTTATGAGCACGCATACTACACAGATTACGGACCAAAGAGAGCGCCGTATCTTGACGCGTTCATGAAGAACGTAAACTGGCCTGCAGTATCGAAGAGATACGAGAAGGCAAAGAAGATTTACGAGATATTCAAGTAATCCTCAAATCCAGATATAATTTTATATTAAATTTATTAACCAATTGTTTTTTAAATTATTTTTCACTTCTATTACAATGAACAACATGGATAGTAAGGCTGGGTCAATATCCGCACTGCTGGTTTCGGAAGAGGAAGCGAAAAGAGTCATCGGTCCAGAGGGTGCACTTGACGTTCTGGAATTATTTTTCAGGGAACAGGTCAGTGGAAAAACAGTTACGCCACCGCGCATGCATGTGGATTCCAGTGAGGGAAACATGGTATTCACCGCAGGCGGCAGCGAAGGTAAGAAAATTATGGGTTTCAGGGTTTACACGACCTACGGGAATGACGACCAGTTCGTTGCCGTTTATAATTCAGGAACCGGGAATCTCCGGGGTATCGTCTTCGGCTCTTATACAGGGTCACTGCGTACCGCCGCCATCGGAAGCCTCTCGATAAAGTACATGGCAAGGAAGGACGCAAAAGTTCTCGGCGTGATAGGCTCCGGCACCCAGGCATTTTTCCAGGCTATATCAGCCATAAAGACAAACAATTTTGAGCAGGTTGAGGTATACAGCCCTAACAGGGATCATTCAGCATCGTTTGCATCCAGGGTGAGGGAAATCAGCGGGGTTGAAGTAATAGAACGAAACAGCGCAAGGGATGTTGCTGGTGAAGCAGACGTCCTGATCCTGGCAACCAAAAGCAGTGAACCTGTCAGGTTACGGTTTCCATTAACCATGTTAACTTCGATCTTTGGAAGTTATCATCCGACTGATGCTTAAACTTGGTGGATATAACCCTATACCCTCTATCCCGTTCCCTTTCGGTTCAGGGATTGCTTTTTTTGACGCTTAGCCTGACCTATTTTGCCTGTGTTTTACGGTAGGTCACCAACCCCATACACATCCATCTTCTCTTGCGCAGAAGACTTCATTATGTTCATCGCTCCCCGGCACCTTTGTCCAAATTCCAAGGAATTGGACTAATGCAGTTATGCAGAAAAGCTCACGGAAAACAGATATCTGCATGATATAAAAAATTGCGTATGCTGACGTTGTTTTTAGATCCTTCATACTGTTCTATTTCGCTTTCAAGGTTAATTCCATGCACACTGTGAATACATATGGTTATCATTTTACTTGACCATATACAAGGACTGGATAAGGAAAGGAAGCCACATAATAAGCGTTGGAAAGAAATTTGTAAGTGAACATGAGATCGATCCGGAAATTCCCCAAATATGTACCGTTGTAGCAACGGATTCCAAGGAGCAGCTCATGAATTACCCAGAGGAACATTTCATGGCAAAGAGTAAGAATGGAGACAGCATTGTAGACCTGTCTAGAATAATTTCTTCAGAAATACCCGGAAGAAAAGGGAAAGATGACATAACATTGTTCCTGTCAGTCGGTCTATCGGGAACAGAGGTAATGATTGCAAATGAGATAATCAACAGGATCATTGCTGAACGGCTTAAAAATTAAAATAGACGAATAGCCATCATAGAAGGATGATCGACTCCCTCAAACCTGCCACTATTGCTGTGAGGGTAGCGGAACTTGTATCTTCTCCCGTTTCGGAAATTATCGCAGGGAGGGCTCAGGAATTCAGGCAGGCCGGGAAGTCATCCAAGGAATTTATTTTCGGGGAACTCTGTTTCTGCATACTGACTGCAAACACCTCCGCTGATATGGGGGTCAGTACACAGAATCTCATAGGACTGGAAGGCTTCATGGAGCACGATGAGGGTAAACTCAGGGATGAGTTGAAGAGGGTAAAATACAGGTTCTATAACCTAAGAAGTAAATATATTGTGGAGGCCAGGTGGATCATAGACAAGTTACCAGATCTTATGGAAAATAGCGACAGGCACTTTGTGCGCGATTACCTGGTTGATAATGTCAAGGGCATCGGATACAAGGAAGCCTCGCATTTCCTCAGGAACGTAGGTATTTTTGATTTTGCCATACTGGATAAGCACATCCTGAGAATGCTTTCTGCAGAATATCCCGGAGTCAGGATCAAGGTAAGTACAAGGCAGTCATACCTGGAAACCGAGAGGTATGTCATGGACATTGCAAGGGACATGGGCATGGAACCGGGCATTCTTGACCTTTACATGTGGAAACTGGCAACAGGCAAGATAATAAAGTGATGGATCTGGCTCCAGCCATTTATCTTCGGTCTTAAGATTGTTTTTCAACCTGTAATGCATATATTGGTCATGGAAGCCTCCGAATTCAGAAGGGCAGACATCAATTACGAAAGCTTGTTCGGGAATCTCTATGTGCTGATGAACAATGCCGGAAAGTCAGTATCAGAATTCATAACTGGCACCCTTGGCACCAACAAGAAGATCTGCGTCGTGTGCGGCAAGGGAAATAATGGAGGCGATGGGCTTGTCGCAGCTCGCGAATTATCAAAAAATAATGACGTTACTGTAGTTCCGGTGGAGGGCAAATCCAGGATGTCCACCCTGCTTGCAAGGAGGGCGATGAGATCGTACAAGGGAAAAATTGTTGGCCTGGAAATGCTGAATGATGAGCTTAAGAGAAGCGATGTTGTCGTCGATGCACTGCTTGGGACTGGAATCTCGGGAAATCCCAAATATCCGTATGATCTGGCAATAAAGGAAATAAACGCATCAAAAAAGACAGTTGTATCGGTGGATGTTCCATCAGGAATGGGAAGCGAGATTGCCGTTGTTCCACAGTATACCGTTACGTTCAGCCAGAAAAAGGATGGTATGGACGAGAGGAACAGCGGTAAAATAGTGGTAGCTGACATAGGCATACCGGAACAGGTGTTCAGGTTTGCAGGGCCAGGTGACATGATATATTACCCCCTGCCAAGAGCAGACTCACACAAGGGAATGAATGGAACCCTTGCGATAATAGGTGGATTGGACTATTATGGTTCCGCTGTCATAGCTGCAGAAGGGGCAACCGGAATAGGCATAGATCTCGTGAGGGTTTTCACCTCTACCCAGAATTATCCGATTATTGGATCGTATGATCCGGGGTACATAGTCAGGATTATGAGTGACAATCAGGAAGACTTCGTCGATGAATTGATGAAAAACTCAGCAATTCTCGTCGGGTCCGGAAACGGAATGGGAGACCTGGCTGGAAAGGCATTGCAAATTGCTCTCTCTCTTGAGCCAAAACCCGTTGTTCTTGATGCGGATGCTATAAAGATGATGGGATCAAGATCTTACAGCGGCAGGCAGAACATGGTGGTTACTCCAAACAAGAACGAGTTTCGCATTCTTACAAATAAGGATCCGACCGAAGAAAATGCAGAGAGACTTGCCTCTGAGAAGAACATGGTGGTTGTCCTGAAGGGACAGACCGATATAGTAACAAATGGAGACCGGACCATACTCGTAGATGGTGGAAATCCGAGAATGACAATGGGTGGTACTGGTGACATGCTCGCTGGAATCATAGGAGGGTTATGTTCCAAGGGTATTGCACCATTCAGGGCATCAGTAATGGGTTGTTACATCCTGAAGCGTTCATCTGAATTGGCATACTCGCAATACGGGCTATGGTACAACATCAACCACCTGTCCTCCATTATACCTGTAACAATGAACAACCTCGTTCCGAC
Source organism: Thermoplasmatales archaeon (assembly GCA_016806715.1). Lineage (NCBI taxonomy): Archaea > Methanobacteriati > Thermoplasmatota > Thermoplasmata > Thermoplasmatales > Thermoplasmatales archaeon. Next base: position 1,087,572 of record CP060531.1, read on the forward strand.
AAAAAAAGATTAATACTAAAGATACAATGAATCTATGTGCAGGAGTCGCTTGAGCCCGAGGCAGGGATCGGGGAGGAATTGGTTGAGCAGGGACCGGAGACGGAGGTTCCTTTCAACGACGGTAGCAATCTATACGATATTCTTTATGGAAATCTCCAGAAGAAAGCTTCCTATCCTGCAGTGATATATTATGGAAGGAGGGTTACATATTTCCAGCTTATTTCCTGGGTCGGCTCATTTGCTGCTGAACTGTCATCGCGGTTCAAGATCCAGAAGGGTGACAGGATAGCAATTTCCCTGCCAAATTCACCGCAGTTCATCATATCATTCTTCGCCATAATGAAAATAGGTGCTGTACTCGTTCCGCTCAACACGGGCCAGAACGCTGCAGATTTTGTGAAAAAGCTTGAAATATTGCACATCAAGGGACTAATAACTCATGCCCAGGGCTATACGCTGCTGAGGGAAGCCGTAAACGAGAGCATGTTTGTAATAGTCACCCGGGTGCAGGATTTCATGCCATTCGAGAAAGCTTCCAAAATCACGTTTTTTGACTCAACCTGGGGTAAGGTGAAATGGGGCGGCAATGTCTATCCATTTTCAGACTTCATATTCGGAAATGGAGGTGCCGGAATCGCCATAAAACCTGACGACGATGTTGCCATTATACAGCTAACCGGGGTATCCCTCCCTAACCTGCAGGCGGTCACCCTTACACATTCCAACATATTGAGTGCGCTCAGTCAGGCGTCTGAAGTGTTCTCAATAACAGGAAAACACTCAATAGTGGCTTGCACCACGCCATTCTCCATCCCTTATGGTTACTTATTTGGATTTCTCCTGCCGATGAATAGTGGTCATCCAGTGCTCGTGTTCCACGACAACCATGATTCAAGGACAATAGCGAAAATGTGCAGGAAGATAGGGGCGGACATAATGGTTGGCCACCCGTGGATATTTTCAAAGCTGCTGCTCAACAAAAGCAACAGCAGATACCTGAAAAAAATCTCGATATACATCTCTGGAACAGACACAATGTCCATCTCACTGGCCTCCGCTATCATAGACGGGATGAAAGGAAAGCTGCTTCAGGTATACGGTTTCTCCGAAACAACAGGAATCTCCCACTACCGCTGGGTGGAAGACCTTCAGCAACCGGCAAACACTCTGGGGTTTCCGTTCAAGGAGACTATTTGCAGGGCGGTCGATCAGACTACCGGCGAGGAAGTTAAAACAGGAGAGAAGGGGGAGCTACTCATTGACGGCCCACAGAAAGCCAGGAAATACCTGTTCACAATAATTGGGGAAGAAGATAATTTTGCAGGAGGCTGGTTTCATACAAGCGACATAGTCATGGCAACCCAGGAAGGTTCGTACACACTCGTTGAAAAACTCAGGGACGTAATAATATCAAATGCCATACCGGTCTTTCCAAATGAAATAGAGGCAGTTATAAACAGGTTTCCGGAAGTGAGTGAGTCTGCAGTGATAGGCACGAAAGACGGGAACTCCGGTGAGTCCATAAAGGCATTCATTGTTACGAAGGATGGAACTGCATCGTGCCAGAAGAGGTTGATAAAATACCTGAACGATAACCTGGCAGAATATCAGCGTCCTCACTTCTACGAATTCAGGCAGGAATTACCAAAGAGCATGACCGGAAAGATCATAAAGCGCATACTTATAGAAGAGGCCATTCGCAATAGTGATGGTTGATCGTGTAATCCCGGGCTGGTATGTTCACTGTACGTTTCCGCAGTTTTACGGAGTATTATAAAAATACACGTAATTCTGCCTGAATTTCATTTCTTTGTGTTCGGCATCTCAATTTGTATAATGCCATCCTCAATCTTCACATTGTAAACCCGTTGATCTAAAATGGCCGGGCCTGAAGTGCACTTGCCTGTCTCAATGTCAAAGGTGGATCCATGCCATGGGCACTTTATCGTCTTTCCCTCCATTACCCCATCCTCAAGAGGTGCATGTGCGTGCGGGCAAACGGAATCCATTGCGTAGAATCTTCCATTAATATTTGCTACAAGAATGGGAGAAGATGGCGTTGAAAATCCCTTCACGTCACCGTCTGCTATATCCGTCTTCTTCGCAATCTTCAGGAACCTTGTCATGAGGCGACAACTGGTGCATCTCTATTTAATGTTTCCAGCAAGTTATATTGTATTGCGCAATGAATTCCAGAGTATACAGTAGAGCCAGCTTATGAGCACTTTTTGTGTCAGGTGCAAAATTCATTTATCATGTAATAATAGATGATGTGGAGGCAACATTAAATCATGGAAAATTCAGGGTCCAGCGGAGTTGAACCAGCCGTCAGTTATGTTGTGGACACCTCAGCCATAATATCGCGAAAGTTGGATCTCCTCAACACGAGCCTTATATTCCCATCATCTGTCCTGGGGGAGATAAGAAAAGGAAGACTTAGAAGAATTCTTGATGCATTATCGCCTGAAATCAGGATATACGATCCTTCCGCAGGCAGCAGGAATGAAGTTGCATCTGTGTCAAAGAAATCAGGCGATATCTCCGTTCTGAGCGAGACAGATATAGATGTCATTGCAACAGCCCGTGATCTCAATGCAACAATAATAACAGATGATTATGCCATACAGAATGTCGCAGAATTTATGGGCATTCCCTTTACAGGATCAGATCTTAATCGCATTGCGAATAAGATTACATGGAAATTCAGGTGCACTGGGTGCGGAAAATTCTACAGTTTCGACACTGGTACCTGCAGGATCTGCGGTCATAGCCTCAAAAGAATTGCTGTAAGGAAAACCGGTAAGAAATAAGTACCATCAGGCAATGAATATTAATGATTGATATAAGCCTGCCATTGAAGCGGGGGATAATTGCGTACCCCGGCGACGCCCAGTATGAAGAATACGAATACTATACCCATGAGAAAGACCATGTCCATATTATGAGAGTTATAATGGAGACCCATTCCGGAACGCATTTTGATGCTCCATTCCACATGCTGCCTGATGGAAAGAAGGCAGGAGAGATCGACTTGAGGAAATTCATGGGGAAGGCTACAGTTATAGAAGTTCCGGGGGATAGCATCGAAGCTTCAGCCATACCGGAAAACCCCACAGAGATACTACTGTTCAAGACAAAGAACTCCGGGCTTTATGACTCATTTCATGAAGATTTCACATACCTTTCGCCTGAAGCTGCTAAGAAAATAGCCTCTAAGAAAGTGAACCTTGTTGGCATAGATTACCTGTCAATTGAGAAATTTGGATCCCCTGAGCCCGTTTCCCATAAAACCTTGATGAGGAGCGACATAGTTATCGTTGAGGGACTCTTATTGAGCAATGTCAAGCCTGGAGTCTATGATTTTGTGTGCCTGCCTCTAAGCATGGGAGAAGATGGTGCACCTTGCAGAGCCGTCCTTCTGTGATCAAGGGTATGGCATAAGCTCCTGATCCATCACGTTGGGTGCGAGTTGAACAGCGAGATCTCCTCTAACGTCCTTTCAACAGCATTTATCTGACATGGCCTTTTTAAGTCATACTTTGCACTTCTGGCATGGTTTGTTGTAAAGCAGGTTCGTGGATCAGACTGAATAACTTACCTGTCTGATGTGAATAGAGAATGAACATACCGCTATAATTCCAAACTGCAATCTCATGATATAACAATAAGTCTGAGGGATATTACTGTGCATCTCTCATCGGCGCTTAGGGAAAATCTCTCCTCCTATTTCTGAGACAGAATTTCTCTCTGGCTTATTGTGGGGGTCCTTGAGGCTTCTTTTTCAGGATCACGCCGATGATCGCGACTACGAATCCGATGAAGGCAAGTACACCACCTGGCACAAGCATCGCGGCATATACCACTTCATTTCCTATGTTGTTGATATAGACAGCAGATATTGACGGAGAAGAAGACGAGAATACGACGTAATAATAATGTCCGCTAAGGCCCTCAAATGTTACAGTTCCGTGCACAGTGTTATTTGGCGCTACCGCGTACGACGCAATATTTGATGAATTGACAGACGAGAGATCAGCCGAGGTAACGAGACCAGTGTCGCTCCCCGTGGCCCCTGTGACTGTCAGCAATCCACCCGAAGTCATGTTAATTTCACTTGTAGTCCATTCTGTGGAGGATATTTCAGTAGAATGCGTGTAAGTTTTAGTCATTGAAAGCGTGCCTGCAAGACCGGCTGCAACCAGTACAACTCCAATGACAAGCACAATAACTCCGATCAGGGCAATCTTTTTTCTCACTTAGCATCACTCTTCTGTTATATGTTCTATATAATGGGCTTTAATAAACTTTCTGAATTCAGATGCATGAATGCAAACATTTTAGGATTTTTAATCGTCAATCCGAATCATGAGTCAACAAGATCGGTACACTAAATTCGAATGAACTGACGGGAAAGAACGGCATCATGTGGAATAGGTCCTTCTTAAACACCAAAAGCATAGATAATCCATTTTTTTGTATTAGGAATATGGTATAACCGTAAATCAACTAACGTTGCGGAGAATAAGCAGGATCGGTAAGAGAAAGTTTTAATCATTTCCCGCTTTAACCTCAGTATGGCCAGCCATAGGGGAATGACATCAATTTTCAGTATGCTTGTAATGCTGCAGTTCACCCTCCTGCTGATCGAATTTATAATAGGAATGGTCGTGAATCTTTATACGACGATCCCTCAGCCCGTAAGAGGTTCATTCTTCATGTCATCTGGAGGAGTAGCTGTCATTGCGCATATCGGAATGGGGGCGCTCATTTCTTTCATAAGTGTGATGCTGTTATTCCTTGCACTGATGCAGGGCAACAGGACCAACGTGGTATTTACTGCATCGGCATTTATCTTCATCGTGGCTGCGGCCTTTTCAGGGCTGGCTTTCCTGTTTGCCGGACAGGATCCAGTGTTTTCCCTTCTAATGGCCGTATTCTTCATATTTGGATTCTCCATGTATCTTTTCCCACTTGTAACATCAATGAAAATTGAACCCAGGCAAAGTTGATCCTGCAGAAAAAGGCTATCTTTAGATGCCGAGGTGTTTCACGAATCCTCTTATGAATTCCATGGAATCCAGGACAATTCCGTAATCAGCGTACTGGAATATGGGTGCGTTCGGATCATTGTTGACCGCTATGATTTTTTTTGCATACCTGGTTCCGACCACATGATTGTCGTGTCCCGAGATTCCAATTGCAATGTATACATCAGGTGATATCGATATCCCGGTGAGGCCAATCTGCTGCTGCCTGGGCATCCAGCCAAGATCAACAACCGGCCTTGTCGCTCCTATTGATGCATCAAGTTTTTCAGCGAGTTGTACCGCTTCCTTGACGTTATCAGGTTTTTTTATTCCCTTTCCTACAGCAACGACTACCCTTGACTGGTTAAGTGGCTTGAATTGGGGAGGGACATTGACTTCTGAAATTTTTTTTGCATTTCCTGTACATTCGGAAGAGCCAGCCACTTCTACGGAGAACTCACCGTCACTCTGCATACGCTTGAAAATCCCCGGCCTTACTGTAGCCATCTGTGGGCTTGTCTTTGAGTATATTCTGGCTATTATTCCACCACCAAACGCCGGCTTGTATTGAATGAGTTTCCCTCCGTCGATCCTGAGGTCAACACAGTCCGCAGTCAATCCTAAACCAAGATCCGCCGCAACAAATCCCGCGATCTCCCTGCCTTCTACAGTTGACGGGTACAGTACGAAGCTGGGTTCTCTCTTTCTAATGTACCCTGATATGAACTTCGCCATGCATCTGCTGTCCTCTTCTTGCACAAAGACATAATGGTCAGCCGGCATGCCTTTTAGCTCTGCTGGTTCAATATAACCTAAAACAACAGCAGAAAACCCTCCTTCTTCAGCCAGCTGTAAGTTCTTAGAGGCAATTTCCATAGCAATACTGCGGTCAGAAACGGCAATGCAAAGTGCTATTCCGTTCTTTCCTTCAGGGTGATTGTGTGCTATTTCTGTATCATCGGAATAACGCTTGGCGATTATCTGCATTATGGTTTCATATACGTTTTCTTCCGGCCCGATGAAATGGACCTTACGTTTGCTCTCTACGTGTTCCGTTCCAGCAACAACTGTCGGAGAGTCTCCCGTTCCCGAGACCTTCAGTCCAAGTTTATTAGCATCCACAATCTCTATTTTTCCGGACATGTCCGGTGTACCCTGCGCTACGCCCCTGGCCCTGTTAATTTTTTCACTGACTGAGATCACAGCGGGGAATCTAAGCTCATATGTGATTATGCTCCTTTCAGAATCCTGTTCGACTGTGCAAAGGTCGCCATTGATGGTCAACTTAGAAACCGAAGACTTGAATGAAAAATTGCAGATTTTAGCCAGTTCAGGCGGAACCTGTGAGGTTTCTCCGTCAAGTGAGTATTTTCCCATGAGAACAAGATCCGGTTTATACTGGGAAACAAACTTTGACAGTATGCGTGCAGTCACCAGGGTGTCCGATCCACCAAAAGCCCGGTCGGTCAGGAGGAACCCACGATCAATGCCCATCATCAGGGAGAGGTTTATTATCTCCGCAGAAGACGGCGGACCCATTGTTGCAACAGCTGTTTCCCATCCGAGTTTTTCCTTAATTCTGAGGGCCTCTTCAACAGCCTTCCTGTCAAACGGATTCATCAGAAGAGGGACATTAGCCCTTATTATCCTGTTTGTAACGGGATCAAAGCCTATACTGTTTATCTCTGGAATCTGCTTTGCGAATACAAGAACCTTCATGCAACTTCTACCATGACATCCCCATCCTGTACCTTTACCTTGTACGACTTCAACGGGGCAATATCTCCGGCGCTCTCGGGTGGAGTGACCACACTTCCATCCTCCGGGTTAAATGTTGCAAAATGATTCGGGCAAATAAGGTTGCCTTCATCAAGGAAACCCTCGGAAAGATCGTACTGCTCATGGGTGCAGTAAAGACTGGTTGCATAAAATTTTCCCTTCTCTCTTATAATCAGCAATTCGCTGTCCCCAACCTTCGACTTGAAAAGATCCCCATCTTTCATCGCTTCTTCTCTGAGTACCTTGTACCATGCCATGATTGATAATTTGCTTGGAATAATTATAATTTTTGTTTCGCAGTAGGGGCTGCAAAGTTATTAAAACGATAGATGGATATAGTATTCTGTAGCAAAAAAGCTGGTAATTCTATGGATCAGGATGCAAAGAAAAAATATCTTGAGGCCGGTCGCCTGGGAAAAATGGCTCTGGAATATGGATCAACCCTTGTGGCCCCGGGGGTAAAGCTGTTCGACGTTGCCGAGGGCATAGAGAAATTTATATCGGATAATGGGGGAAAAGCGTCTTTTCCTGTTAACCTGTCAATAAACAATGAAGCTGCGCATTATTCTCCGTTTCGCGGCGATCAGAAGAAGTTTTCCACAGGAGACGTGGTCAAAATTGATGTTGGAGCACAGATAGACGGATACCTCAGTGACAACGCGACCACGGTTGAGGTTGGGGAGAGTGGCAAGTACAGCGACCTGATCCAGTGCACCAGGGAAGCACTGAATGCCGCGATAAAAATCCTGCGGCCGATGATTTCAGCCAGGCAGATTGGATCAGCCATCGAAAGCGTGATATCTTCACATGGGTACAAGCCTGTAAGAAACCTTGGAGGTCATGGAATCAAAAGATACGATCTTCACTCTGAAATTTTCATACCGAATTATGACGACGGAAACGCATCGCCAATCAGGCCGGATACCGTAATCGCCATAGAGCCATTCGCAAGCACCACAATCGGGATGGTGCACAATGGCCAGGGCGGAAACATCTACATCCTCAGCGGAACAAAAGTAAGAAAGGATGAGATACTTTATCAGAATTTCAACACCATTCCGTTCGCGGAAAGATGGGTCGCTGACCTCATGCCTGATTACAGCGAATACCTGAGAAAAATGGTGGCCGCCAAGGAAATTTCGCAATTTCCAGTGCTAAAAGAACACTCCACCTCCAGAATTTCTCAAGCTGAACATACAATAATGATTCTTTCAGATGAAATAATAGTCACAACAAAATAGGATCAGTGGAAGAATCCAAGATTTCCCTGTACTTGGGTCATTAAGTCGTCAAAGACTGAGTCCACCCTGCTTTCTGCATCCAGGGTGATAACAGGGTCAGAGGCTAGAAATTCGTAGTAACCATGTACCAGCTCAAGAAATTCCCGATTCTCGAATCCGGAAAGTGTTTTTCTGCTGGCGATTCTCTTCATTGCGGTGGCGGGGCTTATCCTGAGGTAAATTGTTATATCGGGCCTTACCGTGATTATGCTGGAGACGTTTTCCATCCACTCGATGGTCTTGGCACGGCTTCCCATGAATTTCTCGATAACGGGGCCCTGGTAAGCATAAGATGACAGTAAGTACCTGTCACAGATCACTGTTTTGCCAGCACTGACAGCATCCTCAATCTCGAACTGGTGCCTGAAGCGATCCATTGTGAACTGGAAAAACAGGTTTATCCCATTTTCGGCATGTGTGCTTCCCTCCTCATTTCCCGACGGTCTGAAAGCGTCAGTTGGTTCGCGGGTGAGCAGCGTTTCGAAGCCTGCATCATTCAGGTAGGAGGAAAGCAATCTGGAGATAGTTGTCTTCCCTGATCCATCTATCCCCTCTATGGCAATGAACAATTTCTATCATAAGGTCAACTTGAATGCACTAAAAAAGATTCCCGCTTCCATCATAGAAGTTCATATATCAATTAAGGATCACTATGCGTTATGGTACTTTACGCAAAGGATATCATGAAGAATTATACCAGGACATTTCCAGCAAACCTGACAGCACTCGAGGGTGCAAAGGTCATGCAGCAGGATCACGTGGGATTTCTTATTGTCAGTGACAGTAGTGGAAAACCGACAGGAATAGTTACTGAATGGGACTACATCAGCAAAGTAGTTGCAGCTGAAAAAGATTCCCGTAAAGTGACAATAGGGGAAATAATGAATAATGGAATAATCAGCGTAGAGGCCGATACTCCAACCGAAAAGGTTACCATAATCATGGGTAAGAATCTCATTCGGCGCATACCTGTTTTCGATAATGGAAAACTCATTGGCGTCATCACGTCAAGGGACATCATCAGGATATTCAAGGATTACATGGACAGCATATCCGATATCATTGCAAGATTTGGCAACTTCTGATAGGTCTAGATGAACTACGGCAATAAGGTAATTCTCACTTCGAGCCTGGGGTCATTCCTCTCTGTTGTTAATTCAACATCCCTCCTTATCGCGGTTCCTACAATAATGATCGAACTGAACACAACGTTTTTCCTTGTTCTCTGGGTCCTTATATCATATTCCCTGGCGTTGACTGTTTTCTCTCCCGTTTTCGGCAAGTACTCAGACAAGATAGGAAGGAAGAAGCTGTACAGTTCAGGGTACATATTTTTTTTCATAGGTTCAATGGTGGCCGGCCTGAGCATTAATGCTGACATGCTCATTTTTTCCAGAATAATTCAGGGAATTGGAGGTGCACTGCTCTTCTCAAACAGCCTTGCAATACTCACTGATACTTTCAAGGCCATAGAGCTGAAAAAGGCAATAGCGATAAATGCAGCAGTTATAGGATTCGGTACTGCCATAGGTCCCATAATAGGCGGTTTGCTCACTGCACTAAACTGGAGAACTATATTCTTCTTCAACGCTCCCATAGCAATAATTGGTTATTTCATATCCTGGCGTACACTTACAGAAGTGAAGAGGGAGCATCTGGCGGGTAAGTTTGACTATAAAGGATCTGTGCTGTTCTCATCTTTCCTGGTATTCCTGATAGTATCTCTTAGCACAGGACCCTTCGTTGGCTGGAGTGATCCGATAATCATTTCTATGCTAGTCCTTTCAGTTGCATCTCTGATATCCTTTGTCGTAATGGAAAAGAGAACAATTGATCCACTGATAAGCATGCATCTTTTCGGTAGGCGGGCGTTTTCTTCAGCAGCATTTTCTACGCTGCTTAATTCCGTATCGAGATTCTCACTTATCTTCATTCTGATACTTTACCTGCAGGGCCCAGCCGGGTTCTCGCCACTGATTGCAGGTTTTCTCATGGTTCCCTATGCCGGCGCAATGGGATTTATGAGCTATTATTCAAGTTCACTTATGGCTCACATTCAGGGCATAACGCTGCAGATAATTGGGCTTGTTTTGGTGGCAGCAGGATCTATAACCTTCCCATTAACTATAAGTGCTCATAGTTATGCACTTATAGCAATATTCATGATTATAACAGGTCTCGGCATAGGCATGTTCTATACCCCTAACAACGCGTCGTTAATGCTTTCAGTTGATGGTGGTGACAGGGGAGTGGCGGCATCAATCCGGACGCTATTCCTGAATATAGGATCCGTGGTTGGCATGACAATGGTATTCACCATAGTGGCCAGTTTTGTCCCGATGGCCACGGTAGGTGACATTTTTATCGGGTCCCTTAGCACAGGCGTTCACATACCAGCTGCAGCCTTCATAGAAGGGCTTGCTATCAGTTTCATCGTTGCGGGAATCTTCAGCCTGGTTGCCATACCGATTGCCGGCAGTTACAAAGTACGGAAAGATTCCTGGAAGTAAAGCATAAGGAGGTGGGGATTCAGTTGCTCCCGGCTTGATACTAATCGATCTGCAGATCCCGTCGCATGACGACCCTCCCCTTCTTAGTCCTGCGAGCGACTTCTGAGAACCCGGTGGAACCGAATAGACCCACTGTACCCGTGTAGGAAGCTGACGGGGTCCGTACCTGGGTAGCAGGATCACCGGGAACGGCTTCGATTACCCGCGCACCCTCAGAGCGGGCAAATTCGACCGCCGCAGTGACCAACGCTTTCGTCACACCCTTATGACGATATTCTTCCACTACGAACAAGCACGGAAGTACCCATGTACCCTCCTGGTCATCAACGGGAGCTGTGTCACGTCTCTTGTTCAGGCGCGGGTATTCCTCGCGAGGCGAGACAGCCGCCCAGCCCACCACCTTTTCGTCGCTGTATGCTAGGAGCCCCACCGGATGAACCGATCTCTCAACGAGTTGCAGTGCTCTTTCACGGGATGTTAAGTTCTTGGGCTGGCCATCGTCACGCCACCACATGCACCAACACGACCGGTTAGGGCCCATTGCACGACAAAGTCGACTGAAATCCTCCCAACGTTCCACCGTAAGGGGCTCTACGCGGTACACATGACCATCCTTTCATGCATACTGGCCAGGGGCCGCATTGCTGATGGGACATCAGGAGCAAGCAGGATCTGGGCTAGGGCAAAACTTGCAAACAATGTTACGATAGATTTCATAAATAGAAATAATTATGAAAATATAATAAACTTTTTGTGGAACCGATAGAGTAGAATGGCTGAAACAACCGTGGCACTCGGCACTTTCTCGTAGGGGATATAGAAGCAACAAACAGTCCATGTGAACACGTATGAAATAGCTCGATGAACCAAATTTTTAAGCGTCCAATGAATATATCTTCATGGTTCATTCAAAGAATTTTAGTGGATTCAACACGAAGGCAGTCCAGGCTGGAGAGTTGAGAGATCCAAGATTTGGAAATATATCGACCCCAATATTTGAAACTTCCACTTTCATTTTCCCGAATTATGATAAAGATGCATATGTGGATCATACAAGAAATGAGCCTTACATCTACTCGAGATGGGGGAATCCAACAACGCAGTCTCTTGAACTGAAATATTCAGTTCTGGAGAATTCAGACCAGGGACTCGCATTCTCCTCTGGAATGGCTGCAATAAGCACAGCTATTCTGGCCATAGTCAGAAATGGTGAAAAACTCCTCTCAGTCGCTGAACTCTATGGGCAGACACAGACTTTCTTCACACAGACACTCCGTGATTATGGGATATCGGTAGATTTTGTTCCCATTAGGGATTTTAATGCAGGAAAATTTGACTGTACGGGCTATTCCGCGGTTTACACGGAATCCATCACAAACCCGACCCTTATGGTTGCGGACATTCGAAAGGCTTCAAGGATTTGCAGCGAATTCGACGTCCCTTTGCTTGTTGATGCAACATTTGCCTCACCTTTCAACCAGAAGCCCATCTCTCTTGGTGCTAGCGTTGTGATACATAGTGCAACAAAGTACATCTCTGGGCACAGCGATGTTATTCTCGGTCTTGTAGGCGTCGGGGATGGATTGTTCCAAAAGATATCATCTCTAAGGAAGACACTCGGAGGGACACCGGATCCACTGCAGTCCTACCTGGCACTCAGGGGACTCAAGACGCTGGGACTCAGAATGGAAAAACACAACCAAAACGGAAAGGAGCTCGCAAAATTTCTGAAACAGCATAAGAAAATTCGAAAGGTGTTCTATCCGGGAATCGAAGATTCTGAATTCTTTGATGTAGCTAAGACCAACCTCTCAGGGTTTGGCGGCATGGTTTCCTTCGAGATCTCGGGTGGTATTGAGAAGACCAGGAAATTCATAGACAATCTGCAGATAGCTTCCGCTGCACCCAGTCTTGGTGGTGTTGAAAGCTTAATAACACTTCCTGTCGACACGAGCCATTCGAAAATATCCCGGGAGGAGAGGTTAAAAATGGGTATCGAGGATTCTCTGGTCAGGTTCTCCTGCGGTATAGAGGACATAGAGGATTTGATTGCCGATTTTGATTGCGCCTTATCCCTGATATAAACCGGGCTATAGAAGAGGGAACTCCCCGGTTATCTCGTCCAGCTTGTCTGAATCATATGGGCCGATGCCCAGGCAGGTTACTGTTCCCGGTGGTATCTGTGTTAAGCCTGCATCTGTTATCAGGGAATTTATTATGCCGGACTGGTCTGCCCGATCCTTGAGAACGTATATTGTTTCCAGGTCATTCACCCTAATGACCACTTTCTTTTGTCCTGATTCTGTCCATTTCCTGAAATGCTTCTTGTCATGCCTCTCAGCCTGAAGGGCACAGCTTACGGCTGCATGAGCAACCTGCGCCGCAATCTTGCCCTTCCCAAGATCAATATCTTTCCTGAAGGCTATCACCATCTTGACATCGCTTACCATGGAACGTCCTTCATGTGCATCCTGAAAGCTATAATATTAATTCCTCTGTGCAGGGGCGGCGTAAGTAGAATAACAGTCAGCGCTCCGACAATATTTCCGTAATAAGCCATGAAAAATGACCTGCTGAACAGGAACAGGAAGAGAAGTGCCATCAGGACAAAAGGAAGCTGGTCCAGCAACGAGGCATTTCCACCCCTCTTGATATTCAAACGCCTTTTTGTGAACGATCCTACGAGATCACCGGTTATTGATCCTGCCGACATAGCCACCAGAGGCACCAGAGATGCTTCTATTGATACGCCAAAATTTCCAAACCCTTTATCCAGGTAATTGATTATAAGGTACAGGATTATTCCTAATACTGTTCCGGAGAATATGCCACCCAGATAACCGCTCCAGCTCTTCCCATCACCCAGTATCCTCCTGCCGTCTGTGAAGTTCTTTCCCCTGTCTATTATTCCATGCCCTCCAAATATAACCGCACCGGGATTCGCGGCATATGCAGGAATGAAAAAAACGATGGACTGGAATATCTCCAATGGTACATCAGGCATATTCCTCTACCGCCTTAAGTATGTCCGCCTTGGATACTATACCCTTGAGTTCTCCTCCCTCGGTGACCAGGACTGCACTGGAATATTTCAGCATGGGATATATCATCGAAACAGGGCTGGATTTATCGACCTGCGGAAGGGTGCTTCCCATAACTTTCCTCACCAGGAGGTTCTTGAGTGACTCTATGGATGCACCTTTGATCAACAGATCATTGACATCCGATTCAGTTATGGTTCCAACGGTTTTCCCGTCGTGCGTTATAACCGGAAGCTGGGAATATCCCTTCTGCCTCATTATATTAAGTGCAGATATGATTGAATCGGTCGGGTAGCATGTTATGAGATTTTTTGTCATTATGCTCTCCACAGTAAGGTCCATGTTTTTCGCTCTCTGCCCGGAACGATTCAGGTAATCAAATATTTTCCTGATCTTGTCATATGCCGGGTTAATACTGCCCTTCTCCAGTCGGGCTATGTATGACTGGCTGACACCGCTAACCCTGGCAAGCTCCTTCTGGCTTATTCCTAGGTTTTTCCTCATTTTTCTTAGTTCCTCAATGGATGGGAGCATAGATCAGTTATAAATTCCTCATAATTAATATTACTGTTACTCATATTGATCAATTCCGCGGAAATCAGTTCGGTAATATTCATGGTACTTTGCCAATTACACATATCCAGGTGATCAACTCCGGAAGCATATTTCAGGATTCGGGTCCGCTCTTCTGGCAACAGCATATTTCCCTAATAATTTCCATATATGAATCGATGACAAAATACTAAATAGTGATCTATTGTTACGGAGCCATTGTCCGGTTTGAGCGAATTCATAGTAAAGAATAACAGGGTTTCAGCACCGGTAATTTCGGTACTTGCGTCCGTGGTCCTGATTTACGCGTCCCTCTTTATTTCAGAGATATTTCTTTTCATGGTTCCTGTAGCAGTTTTCCTCGTGATGCACTACACTAAAATGTACAGGATCAAGTCGAGAATCTTTGGCAGCCTGATGATTTTCATAATTGTTGCAATTCTCGCAGCTGCTATATTCTCCGATAACGTTTACAGCTACAAGCAGTTACCTATATCCAGCACTTCATCTTTTGGAACTATCTCAACCTACGTTACCCCATTCTCCGGTGTGAACGAGAACTACAATTTCACAATGGTGGTAAATGCAACTTCACCGGTGAACATAGGTCAATTCACTCCAACGATTAACATAACCAACGGGGCAAGCAACGTGGTAATACATCCGTCGGAAATCAGTCATTTGAACAAATCTTCTAAGGAGTACATATTCTATTACGTCAGTAACAATCTGTCGGCTGGAATTTATACCTACAATTTTTCCCTGAACAACACACTATATATTTCCGACGGGCAAGGACCTATAAACACATACGAAACTACATATTTTGAGGCTAACGTTCCTGGTTACGTGATCAGTGACCTCATAATCTTCGAACTGGTATTCCTCATAGGAGTCTTTCTTGCGAGAAGCATCTCAAACAGCAGGAGACATGATCCTCCGAAAAACACTAAATAATTTATATAGAAAATCAATCACATATATATGGAGAAAAGAGTCAGAAGGATCCAGTTGACAGGTGGGTCCACTTACATAGTTTCATTGCCCTCTGAATGGATAAAAGAAAATAAGTTGTCAAAGGGCAGCGAAGTCAGGTTGGAGGACATTAACGGCGACATTCTATTATCGTCAGATAAATATGCCAAGAAGGAAAACAACAAGATTCTCAGGATCTCTGACGGTATTGACCTGAAGGCCCTGGACCGAACACTGACATCACTTTATATCGCAAATTTTGACACAATAGTAGTGAAGAGCAAGGATCATATGAGTGCAACTGTGAGGGACGAGATAAGGAGATTCTCTAAACTTGTAATGGGTGTTGAGATATTCGAGGAATCATCGGATTCCATAGTATTGCAAAATGTTCTTGACTCATCATCTTTCCCGATATCCAATGCGATCAGGAGGATGTCTCTCAACGTCACAACCATGATAGCTGACGTGATAGAAGCTATCAAGAAGAGGGACGAAGCTCTATTCAGCAGCGTAATGGACAGGGACGATGACGTCGATCGATATCAATGGTACATATACAGGGAAGTCAGAAAAAAGGGGAGAGACCTGGAGTCCAACCTCTTCTACCTGATCGTCTCCAGAATCCTCGAAAGGATCGCAGATCATGCAGTCAACATATGCGGGCTCTGGCTGGAGAATAGCTCCGGGAATATCGCAAAAGCTGACGGAATACTCGGCCCGCTTGAAACATCTTTTAAGTTATACCAGGAATCCATGGAGGCATTTTATTCCAGGAATTATCCGGTCCTTAACGCACTGATAAGCAGAAAAGCCGAAATATCAGACCTTAAACGGGAGAAGTTGAACGAATTCAAAAAGGACAGAAACGTAACCCTCCTCTCCACTTCGATGGAAGAGGTTACGAGGATAGGCCATTATGCCACAGATATCGCTGAACTTGCCATGGACATGATACTTTCTGATCAGGACGACATAACGATCTAGAAATCTACCTTTTCTATTTTTACGTTCCCTGGCTCTCCGCTGAGGTAAGCAGCCTTAGTCTCGACATCGTGATTGAAAATGCACAGCGCATGGTCTCTTATAGCCTTGGCAATCAGCTTCTTTTTCCAGTACAGGGTATCCATGGGGAAGCCATCGATGGCTGTTATATATGGCAGTTTTAGATGGAAAGCGGTTGGAATAAGATCTCCAAAGTACAATAGCTCCTCAGCTCCGGTTCTGTAAACTATTACCTGGTGTCCGCGAGTATGTCCGCCCGTTTTCAGGACAGAAAGCCCGCCCTTTATACGCACTGACCCGTCAACAGGGTGGATCACTCCGCTGGATTTTGGGTACCGCCTGTAACTACTCCTGGTGATTTCGTTTGGATGCCTCATGCCCAGTATCTCCTCCTTCTGTGCTATCAGAATGGCATTCTTGAACTGTGGCTTACCCTCTGCATTTAATGAATTTCCTACATGGTCAAAATGCAGGTGCGAATGAACGACGAAATCAAGGTTAACAGGATCCAGGTACTTCTCAACCTGTCTATATAGTCCATCTCCCCTCTCGACTTCGTAGATCCTGTTAAATTTCTCATCATCGACATTGCCGATTCCAGAATCAATCAGTGCACTGAATTCACTATTCATGATCAGCGGTATGTTAAGGGCAAGACGCACCCTGAAATTGGAATTTGCGGTAAATGACTTGGACCAGACAGGCCTTGGAACAATCCCGAAGAATGCACCGGGATCAAGCGAAAAATATCCATCAGACAGTAGTCTTACTTCAGACTGGAGAGACATAATTCCACATGTGCTTCAGAGTATAAAATCCTCTGAAACCAATAAACATACTTATGTACCTGCGCAGTTGGTTGTGAGAAATATTTATATACATTCTAATTAGTTAACGCTTACTATGGACGATAATGATCAGGGAAGCATGACTGCGGGTTTGATAACTGCCCTGCTGTTGATGCTGGTCCTTGGTTTGTTTTATTTCGTTTATGCCCTTATAGCCGGCATCATAGCCGGAATAGTCTCGCGTCGTACTGCAAAGGGCGCCATCGGATCACTTATCGGTTCAGCAATAGTAGCGGCCGTTATTTTGATATTGTCTTTATATGAATTTTCATCAGCTAAATCATTCCTGACAAGCGACCTTGGGAATGGACCATATGTGTCCGGACTCATCGGTTTACTGCAATCTTACAGTTCACTGACCCTGACCGGGGCCATCATAACTTCGGTCGTGAATCTTGTAATTCCTGTCACTGCTGGAGGTTATATCGGCGGGTCACTGGTTGGAAGGCGGTACGCAATTGAGAACGCCCCGGTTGTAGAAGTCAGCAAGCCAGCCCCTGCCAAGACACAAGCACCCCCTCCCGATCAGGACAAACAGTTGCAGAGACTGAAAAAGATGCACGAGTCTGGAACCATATCAAACGAGGAGTACGAGAATCTCAAGAACAGGTTCACCGGTGATCGCTGATTCAACGATTTGGAGAAAGTATAAAATGGCAAAGTTATTCAATAAAAAAACTGGAAAAAAACAAAGGGAAGAGGTAAGGACAAAGATTGAGGTGATCACGGTCGGAGACACTCCGCCTATTGTTGAAGCAAGAAAGATGATAGGGGATAACAATCCACGCGGCGCAATAATAAATTCATTTAATGCTGTCAAGTCAGATTATATAAAGTTCTTTGGGCTAAAGCAGGCCGGAAGAGAAACCGCAAGGCAATTCCTTTTAAGGTCGTTCAGGGAGATAAACGTGATTGTTCCCGAAGACTCAATGATGGATACAGTTATTTTCCTGGATTCGGTAAAATCTCCACCCTCAACCCTGCCAAAGGATCTGGAAAACAGGTTCACGGTACTGAAGAAAATAACTAATTTTTGCCTGAACTATTATGAAAGGGCCAAATTCTCTGACCCGATGGAGGTTGATGAAGGGAAAATCATAGAGAAGCTCGAGGACATCTACACTTATATGGATATAACCAAGCTTTATTTCCCATATGGAAAAGTATCTTCAAGGGAAGTCAACGAGGTTGTTTCACACACAGGAACGGCCGAAGAAATCCAGGCTTTTTCATCCGAAGACAATCTCTCCGGATCCGAGGCGGACGCCGGCATGGTAGAAGACATGCTCAAATCAGGCATCATAAACCAGGAAGAGTACGAAAAACTGATATCAAAAGTTAATGGTAACAGCGGGGAAAAAAAGGACGGAGAGACGGATCAGTCGCCTTGACCGGTTGCTCTCAGTTCCCTGCCTATCTGCGAGACCTCATTGATTATTGCAAGGTCTTCCATGTTGCTTGTATCACCAATATTTTCGCCAATAAATGCTTTTTTCAGTATTCGCCGCATTATCTTACCATTTTTTGTTTTTGGCAATCGCTCAAGATGAATTATGTATTTTGGAGAAAACGATTTTCCAAGGTCGTTCTCAATTTGTTTTTTCACTCCCTGTTTCAAGTCCTCACTTTCCATTCCGAGGTAGAAGACGCATATCGCTTCCCCCTTTATGTCGTCGGGTATTCCAGTCGCGGCACTTTCCAGTACCCCATTCACTTTCATCACAACATTTTCTATTTCGTTAGGTCCGATCCGCTTCCCTGATACTTTTATTACTTCGTCGGATCTGCCATATAGATAGAAATATCCCTCGTCATCCATCTCCGCCCAGTCACCCTGCGACCATGTGTCTGCAAACTTTCCCCAGTACGCTTCCCTGTACCTTTCCGGGTCTTTCCACAATCCTCTCGTCATCGAGGGGCAGTGACTTCTGGATACAAGGTATCCTACCTCGTTATGCACCTCATTTCCCTCTTCGCTAAACACTGATACATTCATCCCCAACCCCCTGTAAAGGCATCTTGGCTTGAGAGAAATGGCAGGGTTTGATGCGAGAAAGCATCCTATTATGTCAGTTCCACCGGAGACGTTTGATATGGGGGTGGTCGACCCTCCCAGATGCTCGAACAACCACATCCATGATTCATTGTCCCACGGTTCCCCTGTAGATCCGAACACCCTGATCCCCTTCATTGGAGCCTTGATGCCCCTGTGCTTCATCAGCCTGACGTATGTTGGAGAAAGACCGAGAAGTGTTATGCCGTTATTTTCTATAAGCTTCCAGACTCTGGTAGAGTCGGGATAATCCACAGCTCCATCGTACACAAAAATTGCTCCGCCGAGGGCATTGGCCCCAATAATTGCCCATGGCCCCATCATCCAGCCTAAATCCGTGATCCAGAAAAGGCGATCTCCTTTCCTGAAATCCATATAGTATTTTACTTCCTTGACTATGTTGATAAAGCTTCCGCCATGGACGTGCATTGTTCCCTTGGGCTTTCCGGTGGTCCCTGAAGTGTAGAGCATTATTGCAGGGTCCTCACTCTCCATTTCAATGCTTTTCGTGTAAGTTCCGGAAGAAGCAAGGCTGTAGAAGTCGTACTCATCTTTTCCAGGCGCCTTGAGATCAAGTGCTATTATCTTAATGCCCTCAACAGCCCTGACGCCATCGATGACATCAATATTCCTGCCCTTTCTCGAGGTTGAGGATACTGTGAACAGAATTTTTATTCCCGCATCCTGGACCCGGGTGCGGACTGCATCTATTCCATACCCGGAAAACATTGGTACTGCTATAGCACCTATTCTCATTATGGAATACAGTGCCATGATGCTCTCTTTCACAAGGGGCATGTAAATGCCTATGCGGTCTCCGCGCTTAACGCCAAGTTTCTTCAGAGAGCCGGCCAGCTTCCCCGTAATCATGTCGAGTTCGGCAAACGATACCTGTCCTCGTATTCCGCTCTCCGTTTCATAAACAATGGCTGCTTCATTGCTTTCACTGTATCTTTCAACACAGTTTCTCACTATATTTATTCCGCCTCCAACAAACCATCTTGTCCACATTTTTCCAAGTGAATCGTCAAATACTTTCAGGTACGGTTTTGTGAAATCTATGTTGCAATCCTCTATCACAGCATTCCAGAACCACTCCTGTTCATTATCGGCCCGGTCATACAGTTCACTGACAGTATTCATTCCGTGTCTGGCAGCCAGTTTCATGATATTTGTGCTCCTGACTTTCTCAGCATCTGGGACGTAAACGTACTTGCTCATCTTTTGGTCTATACGATAAACTGCTATAATTTTTTGTGGAAATTGTGATGGTGAACCTTGAGGGTTTCAGGAAATTTTAAAATAGAGCTTGACCAATAACTGTGGGATTAATTGAATGGAAGTATTTATGAACGTGAGCTTGCGACCCTATTGTCCGGTAACCCTGCATATATCAGCAAAATGTATAAAAATGCCGGGGAGAACGCCATAGCAATAATGCGCACTCTCGAGGAAAGGCCATTCTACGTCACGAGGGCCGCCGGATCGCTTGGAGCAGATCTGATAGCCCTCAGGAATGATCTATCGCTTGTCATAGAAGTAAAGTCATCAATAAAGAACAACCTTATGTTTACGGAAGCGTCCGGACAGAGACAGGAGCAGGCTGAAAGACTCCAGGAGAAATGCTCAAAATCCGGGCTCTTCATTACTTACGCATACAGGCTGAAAGGTTATCATGGCGATTCCTGGAGGCTGTTCTCAATTCCGGGAAATCCAAAGGGAAATTTGCGCTATACTTACGAGATTTTACCAAAAATACAAAAAACACGGGACGGGAATTTCACTCTCCACTGGGAAGAGGGAATCCCGCTTGTAAAGTTTATAGATTATGTCAATCAAAAAATATAATTATTGAAGGGACTGCTTGATTGCTTTTTCCAGAGTCTCAATGCCCATTTCAACCTGTATCTTGTTGACATTGAGTGCGGGGATCAGTCTTATTGCACTAACGCCGGTTGAAAGCAGCAGGAGGCCATTTTTGTAACTGGACATTTCCACTTTGTCTCTAAGTTTTGCATCCGGCTCTCTTGTCCTCTGATCCTTAACAAAGTCAATGGCAAGCATCAATCCCATACCCCGTACGTCACCTATCTGAGGATATTTTTCCTGGAGTTCATTCAGTCTCTTCTTCATGTATTCTCCCTGGAGCTTGGCATTCTCTACAGCTCTCTCCTTCTTCATTGCTTCTACAGTTGCTATACAGGCAACTGATGCAAGAAGGTTTCCGCCAAAGGTGTTTGAGTGCAAGCCCTGCTGGGGGAAGTCCAGGTCTGCCCTGACAACCGAAGCACCCATGGGTATTCCGGATGCGATCGACTTGGCAAGTGACATTATCTCAGGTTCCACTCCAAAGTGCTCGGACGCAAACATTTTACCGGTTCTTCCAAATCCGGACTGAACTTCATCCATTATTGTAATAATGCCATTGTCCTCAGCAAGCTTTTTCAGTTTCTTGTGGAAATTCATCGGTGGAACTATGTACCCTCCCTCTCCCTGTATCGGCTCAACCAGGAATGCAGCAATGTCTTCTGGAGGAACCTGCATCTTGAAAACGTACGTTTCTATGTAGTCCAGGACCCTGTTTGTGAGTTCATCCGGGCTCTCGTAACCATCTATGCCGAACGGGTTTCTGTATGGGTTCGGGAAAGGTACATGTGTAACGCCTCCCATCCAGGGGAACAGCCCCTTGTGCTGGGTTGACTTGGATGCGGTGAAGGCAAGGGAACCCTGCGTCCTGCCATGAAATCCGCCTATAAATGCAATGAATTGCTGTCTTCCCCTGTGAATCTTCGCAAGCTTAAGTGATGCTTCATTAGCCTCGGTTCCGCTATTCGAGAAAAATACCTTCTTGTCAAATTTTCCCGGTGTTATTTCTGTAAGTACCTTGGCGGCGTCTACCTGCTCCCTGTAGTAATAGTCGGTTCCGGCAAAATGCCATAGCAATTTCAGCTGCTGCTGTACTTTTTCAGTGATGTAGGGGTGCACGTGTCCCATATTTGTAACGCTTATCCCGCTTGCAAAATCCAAAAATACATTACCGTCAACGTCTTCGACAAAAACCCCACTGCCTCTCTTTCCGACAACCGGAAGTGACTTTGTGCTAGTCACGAGATACTTTGAGTCCAATTCAATTACTTTCCTTGCTTCTGGCCCAGGCAATTCAGTCTTTATTGAGATCCTCGTCATCTTGTTTGGTTCTGTTTTTCCCGCTTCAGTTAATGTGTCCATATGTGTTCATTTTTAGCATTAATATATATTTAACTGAATGAAAATCGAATTACTTATACGAATTTCGTAATAAACTCATCCTTCTCTTCTTAGTGCAAGTATCAAGGAATCTGGCTGAGTTGTGCCGATCAATGTAATTTTCAACGTGACTCGGAGAAATAATAGAGCCCCCATACCTGTTTCAGAAACATACGACTCACTTATCACCGTATTTGAGCGATGACTCATTTACTCCAGTTGAAATGTCGCAGAGCGTAACCCTTCTGAGAGTTCATCCGGATTTCGAACGTCCAAGTAATGATGAACCCTTGGACTGTTCTATAACAACCTTAGAGAATCTGGAATATGGGCGGTCCGGAGGTAGTGGTGGATTTTTCATCGTAGTTAAGGATAAGTATTTCAAGCCGCTGATTCCATGATACTTTGTAGCCATTAGTGCAGGAAGAAATGGATTAGAAAAAAGTAAATACGCAGATAAGAATAGAGATTCAATGACCTTGAAGTACAGAGTGATTCTGGAACCGGGTGAAGACGGATGGATAGTTGCAACGGTTCCCGCAGTCAACGGTTGTGTTTCTCAGGGCAAGACCAGGGAAGAGGCACTGGCAAACATCAAGGAGGCTCTAGAGGGTATTCTTGAGGTCAAGAAACAATTCGGGGATCCTATACCTGAGGAAACGGAAGTTGAGGTAAATGCCTAAACTCCCCGTTGTTTCCGGAAAGGATTTCATTAAGGTTTTGGAAAAAATCGGCTTCGTGTAAATACGACAGGTGGGAAGCCACATAATCCTGAGGCGATCGGCAGACGCTTTATCGGTATCGGTACCAAACCACAGTGAACTGCATAAAGGATTGTTGAATTCTCTTTTGAAATCTGTTGGCCTGAGCAGGGAAGAGTTAATCAAGCTACTCAGATAATTTTTAGTCGTGCTCGAAAGAGCCAAGAGCGAGAGAATGGATAAAACGGGGTTTGGTGAAACTCCTGTGTTCATTACTGAGACTTGCTTCAGCGGATGGGCCACGGACCAAGTGAATGGTGTAGGGAAATGCGTCACGATCCCGTCGTAAGGAAGCTCCAGCCTTCAGGGTGGAGAGAAATTGTGGTACTCTTATATTCCGTTCCGTCATTGCACATGGTAATACATCCTGACTCGCACGGGTTAAACCCAAGGTTGCTTGAGGGATTCGGTGGTAACACCGAGGGTTATAAAGCATATGCCTCTGCCCGACTGGCGAGGGCTTGCCATCCCGCGGCATGACTGGTAAGGGCTGTTCCCTGAAGTCAACCGGCCTATTGTGCTCCGTTCCCGCAATGGTTGCCATGCCTACAAATCTGGAAGTGCAAGCTCAGAAGCTTTAGCGAAGAGTGGTTGACTCAGCCTAGAATGTGCTAATAAGTGATCCATGATAACAAGATAAATCGAAGATGCCTCATCGCATCAATAGTTTCTTTTATCCGGTTCTTCCGGTTTAATGGAATTTCTCTCATGATCTTTGTACTGCGTCTTGGAATTACACAAAATTCGGATCCTACCATGCTTTACTCTGGTAATGTTAATGTCAGGCGAGCATTCTTTCGTTTGACATCAACCTTGTAACGATCACTAAGAGTATTACGAATGCCGCGAAGATCACAATAGAAAATAATCCGCCTACCAGGTCTATATTTCCCGAGAACAGTCCAGATCCAATAACTACTAACAGGAATAACAGAGTCGGAATAACGCCTATCAATGTCCCAATGCCACCGGGTGCGTTGACTCCAACGTATCTTTTAGACAGTGATGACCATGTGAGCATTGCAAGTACGGAGATAAGGGATGCAAAGTATGCAACTGGAATGGAGTAAACGATTACTATGAATAAAAGGCCATGCAGGAGTGAAGGGACCTTTAATGCGAGGGTAACGTATACAACTGCGAGATCGACTCCAAGAATGGCTGATACAACTACGGCATCTATTATTGAATAAGAAAGGAAAATGTCTCTGATCTTGATCTTCCTTGTGGCAATAAGGTATTCGTAAAGCCCGTTGGATCGGTCCGTGGAAAACAGGTATGCCACTCCGGTACTTCCAGTTGTGGCAAATAATGGGAGAATTGCTGGAATTAAGGAGGAAACAATAGGTACCTGCGTAACAACCTGCTGACTCCCGATCTCGCTTGAAATAGGGAGTATCATGGCAATAGGGACAGCCATTCCTATCACTAGGTAAAGCAAGCCGTAAACGGATGTGAAAGTTCTACGTAAATTGAAGCGCAACAATAACGCAATTCCAGATCCTGATTCACTCTTTGCTTTCATCGTAAAACCTCTCCAGCGTATTGCTGATGTCCCTAACTTCATACAATTTTGCACCTGAACTGGTCAGCCGTGAAACGAGATCAGCGGCTTCATCTTGCGACTTAAGGTCGAAGACGTAGTACTTTCCATCTTTCGTATAATTGGATGTAACATCTTCTATTCCAGCCCCCCTGATCCCTATTCTGTAGTGACCAGCTGAAAGGCCACTCATTTCACCGGCATAGAGGATCTTACCCTCGCTGATGGCAATAACTTCCGATCCAATATCTGTTGCTTCATAAAGGTTATGAGATGAATATAATATTATCCTGTCCTTAGATTCCTGCTTCATTAATTCCCTGATTTCCGATGATATCTTGGGGTCCAGGCCTGATGTTGGTTCATCAAGTATCATAAGTTCTTTTTCACCAAGCAGGCTCTTTGCCAGGGAAACTCTCCTTCTCTGCCCCTGGCTGAGGTTTAGGTAGCTTTGCCCAAGGAACTTCTTCAGGCCAAATCTTTCTATTACATCATTTATGGATTCATCAGGAACACCTTCCACCCTTGCAAAGAACTTGAGGGCGTTCTCTACGCTCAATCCTGTTGGAATTGAGTCCCTGTGTCCAAGATATGCTATTTTTACGTCCGATTTCTCAAGTTCAACGTCATTGTATCTTATTGTGCCGGAATATGGCTTGAGCAACCCAGTCATGGACCTGAATAATGTGGTTTTCCCAGCTCCGTTCTTCCCAAGTACTACATATATTCCCGGACTGGAGACTTCAAACGTTAGGTCATGAAGGATTTCCTTTCCCGAGTATCCGGTTGAAAAATGATCTAAGTTTATTTTCATGATTTCACCAACTACATTTAATTTTTTTTTTAAAGTGAATGGAAGGTCAGATTTTGAAACACTAGTCACACTGCAGTTTATGCATGCTGGGAATCAATTTAATGCCTAGTCTTCAGCATCTTCCACCACTGCATACTCGCTTCTCTTAGCTTTGTTTCCACAATATGGGCACTTGATTACACCAAGTCCGGGCGGACTCCAGCCAAACCCGAAGTTCCTAATATCCATCTTGGGTCTGTCAAATTTTTTACCACATTTAGGGCAAATTATTTGGGCTTTCATGATGTTCTATAATATCTAGACCATATTTATTTTTTTTGATAAGGCTCTGTTGGATAAATGAACCCTATTTTCCCTGTTTCCAGCGACTTTTTATATTTTTTGCCCCACCTGGTATTTTACCCAGATTCCTAATTCCCGATACTTGCGTCTCGTATTCAGGAAAAATCAATGCGTCAAGGGTCTTATTGGCGAAAGTGTGGGATGCCCATTCATAAGCTCATTTATATCTGAGCTGGTAATTTGATTGACATGACTTATGCCAAGCAGAAAATCAGCATAAACCTGATGATTGCGGTCATGGGAATACTTACCATGCTGCTTGGGGCTCTGCTCACAAGTTCTACACACATCTACTCCATAAGTCTATTTAATTTTCCTTTTCTCATAGATGAGCGAAGTTTTTCCATTTTCACTCTTTTTGACGGATTCTTTCTTCTAATTCTAGGTTTCCTTGCTCTCCAGAAAACGAAAGCATCCTGGAGATTACTCCTGTTTGTAATGTTAATCACATTTGCTCTCCTTGCTATCAACAGTGAAAGGCGCTTCCATCTTACACTAATTGGTGTGGCCCTTAACCTGTTCATTATTTTCCTGCTTTTCAGGAGGAGAAAAGAGTATACAATGCCCTCAGTCACTATTGGCAGACCAGAGATTTATGTCGCCATAATAACGGTCATATTCACAATTTCATACGGGGCTGGGGGGGCTCTCTTATTCGGTAACGAATTCAGTCCACACATAACGAGCCTGGGGAATGCCCTTTACTTTACCGGAGAGACAGTCACAACACTTGGTTTCGGTGACATACTTCCAGTAACCCTAACGGCACGAATGTTTACCATATCTCTTTCAATACTGGGAGTAGCAATATTCTTTGGAGCAATGACAATACTCATAACGCCAATAATCCAAAGAAGACTTGGTGGAGTGGTGACGCGAATGGAGAAACATCAGCTTGACAGCTTAAAGAACTACACCCTTGTTCTGGGATACTCTGAATTCGTGCATGCGTACGTTTCAGACCTGCAGAAGAAAGGTAAGACCTGTGTCATTGTGGAACGATCACAGCAGGAGAGCGAGAAGCTCCGTGGGGAAGGATTCATGGTCATAAACCAGAATGCAGATGATGAGGATTTGATAGCATCATTTAACCTCAGCAACTGTGAAAGGATACTGGTGGCCTCCAACGATGACGGATATAATATCCTGATTGCAGCAACAATAAATCAGGCAGTGCACAACAGCAGCACAAATGAAAATGTGGTCGTTCTCGTATCTAGTTACAGGAATATGAACAAATTTTCAGTATTTGGATTCCAGTTAGTGGATGTTTCCTCTGTTATCAGCAAATTCCTTTCCGGGAAATAAACCCTCTACAGGCCTTTCCTATTAACTCGCTATTTCATCATTTTTCCATGCGGAATTATGATTGGCGTACTTTCATTCCTAAAAAAGGATCTCTTTAACATTGCGTGAGCGAAAAGATTTTACGTGCTCACACAGGAGTTGGTGAGGCATTGCGTTTCGGCGGCATCCTTTGGTTTACCACAGGATATAATAACAAAGTCTCAAATTCTATGTCAATTCAAACGTTTCCAGAGTAATTTAAAATTCTCAAGCTACCCATAATAAACTGAAGAGAACCTATTAATTTAACCCTAGATTTTGGCAAATTAACATAACCATACGTTGATAGGGATTAATAGTATTAAAAAATGCAAAAACATAAGAAGAAACCGGAAGACGATGGAAGAGTTTGGCAATCTAATAAAGTTTTCAGGGACTATTACCAGGTTCTCTAGGATCAAAGTGGATTCGGAATGAAAAAGAAGTCGTACATATATTTCAAGACATGACAAGTGAATTTTTCATAACGTACGCTTCCTGGCATTGATCAATTTATCTTCGGAAATTTTCCTTAATTTATTACGTATTGGAACGTCGATTCCATATTTTCCCCTCAATTCCACGCACTTCTCGTAAAGTGATGACTCCCAAATATTGCCTCTTATATCCTTTTCAGATTGCTCCACGCATTCGTTGAGAATCAAATTGTAGTCTATACCTGATCTTGCAATCAGCGCCATGTCCTCTAAATCTCTGTCTCTCTCAGTCATGCCTTTCATTAGAAACATGTCTTCATTTGATAATCTAAGGACAATGAGTTTTTCACCTGAGAATATTTTCACAGCACGTTTCTTAATTGTATTGGTCAAGGACATTTTTTTCGCAACATACTCAACGAATATCTCCCATCTGAAGCCGTCAAAGGTTCTGAGTGGCAGTTGCAGAGAGTTCATTGTATGGTCTGGACAAATCTTGCGGTTGTAACAAGTAATATCCGCATTTTTCAAGAGAGCTAACTAAGATTCCATGATCCCGCTCATCTTGAACTATCACATCAATGTCCTTTGTTCCCGGTTTCAGTCCTTCCATAGCCATAACAGCTCCACCAAGCAAATAGATACTTAGTTTTTCTCTGATGACATTTTCTAACCTCATCAGTTCTTTTGTAACATATTCTCGATCAAAATTTCCTCGATATGGTCCGGTCATCCTATTACCACTCCATACAAATCAGCCTGTTCCCGGAGATCTTTCAGGTCAGGCAATGGCCATTCTCTGGTTCTTCCATTGCTTTTGATATACCTGACTAAATTTCTAG
The DNA here is from genome assembly GCA_016806715.1 of Thermoplasmatales archaeon. Classification (NCBI taxonomy): domain Archaea; kingdom Methanobacteriati; phylum Thermoplasmatota; class Thermoplasmata; order Thermoplasmatales; species Thermoplasmatales archaeon. The sequence goes on from CP060531.1 coordinate 1,115,953, forward strand.
TCCTGTCCACAAGGTTATACTTGCGTGCCTTGTCTATGAGTATATTCAAGTCTATCTCTCTTTCATTCTTGAAAGCCATCAGGAGTGCGTAGGTGGAATATGTTTGGCTTTCCGGGTCTATGAGCAATGTATGGAGAATTGCATCTTCAATAGTCAACTTATTAAGTTTCGGATCATGGAAATAATATGAATCCGAAGTCATGAACGGTATTCCATATTCCCGTGAAACGGTAATAGCAGTGGGAAATATTTTAGCTGGTAGGGGCCTAGCATCCTCCTGGGAATAGCTCCTTGTCTTGAAAAGGCACCGATAACCGCTCCGCCAAAGAATGACTGCATCTCCTGGCAGCTTCTCTTTCAGGTACTTCCTGCTTACGTGATCTGAAAACTCAATGATAAAGTGTGAGAGGTTTCTATTTCCGGCTAATTGCTTTTCTGGTGAGGTTATATACATTCCATACATAGCCAGATCACGAATTGATCTCCACGAAGTAATGGAAGATATCCCATAGTCGAAGCTGTCTTCTCCCGTTATGTTCTTGAACAGAACTGCAATATTTGAATTCGAAATCAATTTTTCCCATGGAACATATGGTTCTGCCCTGAACATTTGCTGCAGCGAGAGGGCATAATTTCTGTCAGATATATCCACTAATTTCTTCATCCCCATACTTTCCGTTTTAATGATTCCTTTCGTTTCAAGACTTTTAACTGTTAGAGAAATGGAACTTTCTGACTTACCTAATTCAGTCGAAAGATCACGAATAGAGAGGAACGGGTGATTAGAGACCGCCCTTGCAGTAGCAATTTCACCTTTTGAAAAAGCGAACGGTAACATTTGTTCTTTCATTTTACATTTCATAATTACGAATATATATTTAAATAATTTTGATTTATGAAATGTCTACAAAGTTAGGCTGCACAACCAACAAGTAAATGAAGGATCTCTTTAACATTGTGTGAGCAAAAAGATTTTACGTGCTCACACAAGAGTTGGTGGGGCATTGCGTTTCAGCGGCATCCTTGGGTTTACCGGGGAATCTAGCAAGAAAGCTCCAGCCTTCATGGAGGAGATGAATTGCGGAGACAAATAATATATAATAACATGTTATATATCTAAATAGAAATATGGAGATAAGAAACAGTGAAAAAGAATATCATCACATACCACATTTGGTGTACAGTTGCCAGTATCATGTGATATTCTGCCCTAAATACAGGAGGCGTGTGCTGAAAGACGGAATAGATACACGCTTGAGGGAGTTAATCCTGGAAAAACAGGATGAATATCAGTACAGGGTGCTTGAGATGGAGATCATGCCGGATCATGTGCATCTTCTCATGGATGTAAACCCCAAACTCGGCGTGTATTATGTTGTCAACCGGATCAAGGGCTACAGTTCTTCTGTCCTCAGAAATGAGTTTCCCTCGTTGAAACGGAAGCTCCCAACGCTGTGGACGCACTCAAAATTCATATCATCTGTGGGTGCTGTAACCCTTGAAGCTGTCAGGAAGTACATAGAGGATCAGAAGAACGTATGATACTCACCTATAAGATCAAGCACGGCAGTGATTTCTCGAAAGAATTAGAAAGGGCTAAGCAGATTGCAGAGTTTGCCATAAAAACTAAATCCATTTCATCTAAGGATGTCAGGCAATTTGGCCTTAAATCAGTAATATCAAACCAGATACTCAGGAAATATTCCAGAAGCCAGAGAGCAAAGGATGTCCGTAGTGTAAAATTAACATTGCCCAATCAGGGAATACATTTCAACCATGAAGACCGGACCATAACCATACCTTCTTTGAAACTCACCTTAAGCTACTATTTCAGGAATGATTTCGTAAAGATTAACCAGATTGAACTCGATGGTGAATTTGCATACATTTCTGTGACCGTACCTGAAAACGCATTGATCGAACCGAAGGGATATCTCGGAGTAGATAGGAATACAACGGCACACATTGCCGTTGTTGCAAATCCCCTGAACGGAAAGGTCATGAAGATCGGTAAGAAGGCGGAACACACCCACAGGAAATACAAGAATGTCAGGAAAAATCTCCAGAAGAAGGGAAAATACAGGAAGGTGAAAGAAACAAAGGATCGTGAGAGGAAAATCGAGAGGGACATAAACCACAAAGTATCGAAGAAGATAGTGCAGGAAGCAAAACAGAATGGAATGGGAATCAAGCTCGAATATCTAAAAGGAATAAGGAATGCAAAGTCGGGCAGAAATTTCAGGTACTCCCTGAATAGCTGGTCATTCTATCGTCTTGAACAGATGATAGAATACAAGGCCAGACTACTTGGAGTTCCCGTGGAACATGTTGATCCGTACAACACTTCAAAGGAGTGTTCAAGATGCGGACTCATAGGTCACCGTTCAGGAAAGAGTTTTAAGTGCCCTGATTGCGGGCACGTTGATCATGCCGATGCCAATGCTTCGTTCAACATAGCATTGCGTCCAATATTTGAGGAAGGCATGGATCGATTGCATGCAGACAGGGATGCATGCAAGGGGAGCACTGATACCCACAGAGAGGCAACGTTATGAGCGATAGCGACCTTAGAACCTCCGAAGCTTCGGCGAGGAGAGTATGTCAGTTTTCTTATTCGCCTGACAGCGATGTGAAAGCCTTTGGTGGTTCTACCATGGTTGTATCAAATCCTCTGGTACATAAAGAAGCAAAGTTTCCGTGATGCTGGCCTCACAGTGCAGTGTCACCCTTATTATATTATTAAAGATAAAGGATAAACCCATGGAGAGCAAAGACTTGATCTTGAGGAGGGAGTTCCTCCGTGATGAACTAACTGACATGGTGTTTTATGCCAAGTTAGCTCCGACAATTAAGGACGAACAGTTCAGCAAGAATCTAAAGCGGCTCTCTGCCATAGAGAAGAAACATTCGGACTTCTGGCGCTCTTCGCTGGAAGAAAATGGCATCGAGACGAAGAAAATCAGGCCTAAACGATTCAAGATAGCCATATTGCTGATTCTAAGATGGCTAGTTGGAAGTAACCTGGCCATTAAGATGGTTGAGTATGGGGAAGTTGGATCGATACTGAAATATTCTCAATATATGGAAAAGGCCGAGGAAACCCCTGAATTCAAGGAAAGACTGGGAAATATAATAAAGGACGAGAGGGAGCACGAAGAGACATTCAAGAATGAACTTATCAGGATAGAGGACAAACTAGAGTGGAACCGTAACGTGATATACAGCATGAGCGACGGGCTTGTTGAGGTTCTGGCGGCTCTGGCTGGTCTGTCTGCGGTGATCAGTGATCACATCTACGTTGCGATCAGTGGTATGGTAGTGGGACTTGGAGGAGCAATGAGCATGACACTGGGGGCTTACCTGTCCAAGAAAAATGAAGTCGATTACAGCATAACCCAGATGAAGAAAAACCATGAGAACCATGATAGCAGACTTGAGAAATCAGAACTCAGGAGGCTCAATTCAGGTACTTCCAGAACCACAAGAGTAACAGCACTATCATACGGCTTGGGAGCCGCTGTTCCAATAATACCGTTTGTATTCTTTTCCGGAATTGATCCTCTGATCATAGCTGTGATTCTTGTTGGAATAGTGCAGGCTATCACAAATGCCATCACGGCAATTTCCGTCAACAACCGTGCTCTATTTTCATCAATCAGGGCCGCCGGCTTATCTCTACTCGTTGCTGCCAGTACTTACGCTCTGGGAGAAATATTCCACATTGTTCTTGGCGTTTCGTTTGTGTAACCCCATGAGCGTAACAGAAGAAAATACCTGCAGTAAAACCTTTTAATGATGCTCAATCTCAGAACCCAATAAAGGGTTGGTATTTTGTCAGTTTCAGTAAGCATAAGGGACCTGCACAAGAGGTACGGCAGCAACATCGCTCTTGACAGCATTAATCTGGACATTGAGGCCGGCCAGGTGTTCGGTATACTTGGCCCGAATGGATCGGGTAAAACAACCATCCTCAGGATAATATGCTCCATCCTGAACCAGACATCGGGGAAGGTCAACGTTCTTGGATACGATACATCTCTGAGCAAGAATGAAGTCAAGAAAAGAATTGGATACGTGCCAGAGACACCACTGCTTTATGAATCTCTTACTCCATCCGAGTACTTTTCATTTACAGCGTCTGTTAGAGAAATTGATCAGAAAACACTCACAGACAGGGTAAGCAACTTTTCTACTGCATTAGGTATCAATGGATCATTAAATGATCTAATTGGATCACTGTCGTTTGGAACAAAGCAAAAGGTCGCGATTATAGGGGCTCTCCTTCATGATCCTGAGATTATTGTTCTGGATGAAGGCATGAATGGTCTGGATCCTTTATCGGCAAAAATTCTTAAGGATCTGCTGGCAGACCTTGCAGCAAGAGGCAAGACCGTAATATTCTCAACCCACATAATGGAAGTCGCCGAAAGTGTATGCGACAGGATAGCAATTCTATACCATGGAAATATAGTCTCAGTTGGAACAATGAAGGACCTGAAAGAGTCAGCGGGGACAGCTGAAACAAACCTCGAGGATATCTTCATCAAGTTGACCGGGAATGAGAATATTCACGAAATAGTTTCGTCCCTGAAGGAATCGCTGAGAAGATGAGCTCTTCAAGGCATCTAATTGAGAGAACCCTCATTGTTGAACAGAGGTACCTGGGAATGCGGAATTCGGTGCAATTCCAGAATAAGATTAACCGACTGAATTACGGGCCGAAAAAATATTTCGACAGGATGATCTTTTTGAATTATGGCTTCACGGCAGTAATGCTGATAATTTTTTCCATAGTAATGGTCTTCCCTGCACTGTTTTCAACAAGCCCGGAAACTGCAGTAGCCGATGTTGGCTTTGTCCTTTTTGCTTATACGCTTTCCATGAGCATATACAATTCGTTCATATTTTTTAACACAATAGGCAACCATCGCCTGGTGGAGCCACTTGGGGTATTACCCGTAAAGAACGGCGACGACATCCTGTTCATGTCATGGCTGAAATACAATGGTTCATCGTCCATATTCATAGTTGTTCCTGTCCTGGTTCTGTACGCTATAAAATTCTCATCTTATGAAACCCTTTTCATGGGGTCAATATGGCTCCTTTCTATCATAATATTGGGATACTCCGTCGGTGCTATAATTTATATGTCAGTGAGAAAGAGGATATCCGGTGACCGTTCACCGATCATGAGCTCCATCAAGGGTGCGCTCAGGATGATGGTAATAATAGGGATATTCGCGATGTTTGAAATCATGATCTATTTTCCAGGGGTATTGATAAATTACATACCAAGGGCGGCTGGATTGCCTGGTATGCTTGTCCCCCTTCTTAATGTTACCACCGTTGTTTTCCAGGCCTCTCCTGTGAATCTGAATTTCATCTCAGATATTGGGGTTACGACATTTTATCTGGCTGTGTTCCTTGTTGCATTTTCCCTCATCAAGTCAAGGATATTCACAGTGCTTTCAAATTCCCCTGACTCAATTCCAGGAAACAGGCAATTACCCGTGAACCTGAGAGTATATGGGTTTTTCTACTCATTATTCATGAAGGACATACGCGGCATCTTGAGGAAATCCCAGAATATCATACTAATATTTCTTCCTGCAATTTTTGTTCTGCCGACTATCTTGCCCCTGCTCGTATTCGGAACCGCCAGGAATACAGATGTGTCATCACTCTACTACTCGCTGCTCTCCATAGTCATAATATCATCAACTTTCTATTCAATTGTGCTGATGGCATCTGAAGGAAACGGAATTGAAGTCATAAATTCGCTTCCGCTCAGCAATAGTGACCAGATCATCTCAAAGTCGGTGGTTGGAATTTTTCTTTTCGTGTTGATAGTTTCGCCCCTGACTATACTGATCACAGCGCTCAACGGAATGGGGGTTATTGTCACATTCTTCCTTCTTTTCAATATTATTGTGGCATATTCATACACTTCACTGTTTAACCTGAAATGGCTCAGGGGAAAGATTTCAGACGGCACCAGGACCATAAATTTCTATTCCTTTGGCGGGAATATTGTATATGTGCTACTGTTTATTTATTCTCTTTCGCTCATTGCTCTCTCTGCAATGGCAGGGAACTTCGCCACTTTTGCTGTTTTTCACTCATTCTATACAAACTCCAATTCATTCATATATTTTGAGTCTATATTCAATATCCTGATCTTCCTTGGTATATTCTGGAGTGTCGTATCTGCTCGTTAGAGCCCAGAAAACAATTGGCCAGGATTCACGACGATGTCAGGCTGGTTCAAAGAACATTGTTCCCGGGCGTCCCGGTGAATTTAGGCAAAGATAAGAAGCAGGAGTGTTTTCTCGCGAAAGGATTATTAATTGTATTTTAATATCGCAAGGTCGTGATGATAAATGGCAGATGTTAAAAAAGCTCCCACACAGAAACTGATAAACACTATGGCGGAAGCTTTCAGTGAAGATAAGAGACTCGAGTCACCTGATTGGTTAAAGTATGTAAAGGCGGGCATTCATAAGGAAAAGGCATGGGAGCAGCCTGACTGGTATTACAGGCGATTGGCATCCACGTTGAGGAAAGTTTACGTAATGGGCCCAATTGGAATATCAAGACTTAGTGCTGAATATGGCGGTCGTGTGGACAGAGGATCAAGAATGTACCATCCCGGAACCGGTAGCAGAGCCATAGTAAGACACATGCTCGAAACGTTGGAAAAGTTGGGATATGTTAAGAAAAACCAGCGAGGAAGACAGATATCTCCGCAGGGACAGGCGTTCATAGACAAGGCTGTGAATGGAGTCATGAAGGCGGTCGTTGAGACAGACAAATCAATGGAAAAATACCTCTGATAAATTGGTAACAGTTTTATAGGTTTTTTCAATCAGTTATTTAACATCTGTTCATTGAGGCAACATTTCAATGATAAACATGCCATACAAGGTTCTTCGGATGAGTGATTAAGATGGAAAATGATGACGAGCTCAACGAAATAAGACGCAGGAAAATGGAGGAACTTAGCAGATCCTCAAACGATCAGCAACTTGCTGAACAGCAAAGGCAGGCTCAAGAGCTGGAACGCGCGAGAAGGCAGCAGGTTCTGAGGCAAATACTTTCACCAGAGGCGAGAGACAGGCTCAGCAATGTACGCCTTGTGCGGCCGGATCTTGCTGAGAATGTAGAAAATCAGCTGATCCAGCTTGCAAATATGGGAAGAGTTAATAGGTTACTCACTGATACGGACATAAAGGATATACTTTCAAAATTTCTCGAAAACAAGAGGGAAACCAAGATAGAGAGGAGAGATAAATGAGCCGAAACAAAGAGACTGGAAGAAAAATAAGATTAATGAAGAGAATCAAAGAAAACAGGAGAGTTCCTGGTTGGGTAATGATGAGAACAGACAGGCACGTAACGCAGAATCCGAGAAGGCGAAGCTGGAGAAGAAACGGGCTTAAGCTCTGAGGTGGTTAAATGGTTGAAAATCAGGTCAGCAATGAAATGCTTTTGATGATTCCGCTCAGGAAAGCCAAATTATCCTCACGTTCAAGAAGAGCTGACACGGCAATCAGCATAATAAAGGAAAATGTTGCCAGATTTGCCAAGGCAGAACCGGATAAGATATGGGTAGATAACAGGGTCAATGAACTCATCTGGTCGAAGGGCAAGAAGAAGATACCATCTTCCATACAAGTAAAGATTATAAAACTTCAAGAAGGAACAACAGAAGTCCTGTTGCCGTAGAATTAAATTGCATGATAAAAAAATTATCTATTTTAGACAGTGATTTTATTGGTGTTTATTCCCGGGTATGGGAAGACATTGCTTTGATACCCAAAACTATGCCGGATTCTGCTGACAAGGAATTCGAGGAAATACTGGGTGTAAAGGTCATAAGGACGATAATAGATAATTCATACCTTATAGGGTGTCTTTCAGTAATGAACTCCAATGGTATAATTCTCTCGAGCAGTGCCGAGAACGGGATATCACGTGAAACTTATGGTGACAGGAATATCCTCTTTCTGAAGGACAAAATAAATGCCATAGGAAATGACATAATTACAAATGACCATGGCGCCATGATTCACAAATCATTCACCGAATCCTCTAAGAAGAAGATCGAGGACGCCCTGGGAGTAGAAGTTGTAAAAGATACTATCGGTGGTGTAAAAACCGTTGGTAGTGTTGGCGTTGTGACAAATAAGGGTATGCTGGTCTCGCCAGAAGCTACGGAAGAAGAAATTAAGAAGATCAGCGATCTGTTCAGGGTTAGTGTCAAGCCGGGCACCGCAAATTTCGGCAGCATATTCGTGGGATCATCGATCCTCGCCAACAGCAAGGGAATATTCATCGGAAAATCAACCACTCCAATAGAGATTGGAAGGATCGACGATTCCCTCAGTTAATGTGTTCCAGGTCAGAAATTTTCAGCAGTGGAACAAGTTCCACCCCGTTTTCTTTCAATAACTCAGATCCTCCATCCATGCGGTCAACGACACAGATCGCTCTCTTCACTATGCCTCCATTTTCCCTGATAAGATTGACTGCCTTCAGCAGTGAGTTCCCGGTTGTGACAACATCCTCAACCATATCTATGGTCTCGCCAGTATCGATCTTTCCTACTGTAAGTTTTTTTGTACCGTGTGTTATACTTTTCCTTAGGATAACATACGGAATAGTCTTTAAAATTGACACCGATACAATGAGTGGAACTGCCCCAAGCTCCATGCCTGCAATTTTTCCGGCTGTTATTTTTTTAGCAATTTCCTCCGATATTGCCTTCAGTACCATTGGATCCGTTGCAGCCTCCTTTATGTCCACATAATACGACGATTTCTTGCCCGATGTAAGGACAAAATCACCGATTTTAATTGCCCCTGAACTCAAGAGGATATCCTTCAACATATATTGCGGTATCAAAGGGAGATAAAAAATAATTCGCATCACCGATTGAAGTTTATTGGCGTATTTTGTCTGACAAATTATGTCACATATGCTTTCATCGTAAAATTTAATGTTTTCATAATGGCTTGAAAAGGCAAAGATTTTGAAAACAAACATTTAAATATAGTTTTAAGCATATTATCAGACATATGAATGACATAATGGATATAATTTCTAAATCTGTGATGCTTGAAGAAGAGGTATCCGAGTCAGGATTCTGGGACGGTTTTGAAAACTTCCCTCCGGCACCCGAAGATGCGCGTATTGCTGAAATAGCAAACAAGCAGAAGGTAAGGATAAAAATTGTGGGCTGCGGAGGCGGAGGTTGTAACACGGTTGAACGCCTAAACCTTACCGGTGTTAAAGGAGCAGAGCTCATTGCGGTTAACACAGATGCCAAGCACCTTCTCAGTCTTGGCACACGCAGGAAGATGTTGATTGGAAGGAATCTCATGGGCGGGGACGGAACTGGCGCAGAACCAAAAATAGGAGAGAACTGTGCACTTGAAGACATTATTCCTATACAGAAACTTACGTACGGAACCGATATCACTTTCATAACTTGCGGTCTCGGAGGGGGCACTGGAACAGGTGCGTCCCCCGTAATAGCCAAATCAGCAAAGGATGCAGGCTCAACGGTGATTTCCATAGTAACGCTGCCATTCAAATCAGAAGGGGATATAAGAACGGAGAACGCTCTGAATGGGCTGGAAAAACTTGCTCAGTACTCTGACACAGTAATTGCCATCCCCAATGACAAACTCCTGGAAGAGGTACCAGGTCTCTCAATAGAAACAGCATTTGGATATGCTGATACACTGCTTGGAGAAACAATAAAAGGTATGACTGAGCTTATAACCCTTACTGGAATAATAAACGTGGACTATGCTGATGTAAAGGCTGTAATGAAGGATGGCGGTGTCGCCATGGTGGGTACCGGAGAATCCAGTGTCGGTGACGACAGGGTGCTGCGGGCCATAAACGAAGCCCTGACCTCAAGGCTCGTGGAAGCAGACATAAGTGATGCCAGGAACTGCATTGTAAGGATAATAGGTGGCTATGACATGACGGTGAGCGAAGCAGAGAGTGCCACAAACGAAGTGCAGAAACGCATTAATCCAAACGCAAAGATAATATGGGGAGCCAGTGTGGAAAAGTACTACAACAAGAAGATACGTGTACTTGTGCTTCTAACAGGAGTTAAATCCCCATACATGCTTGCAAACCGCGCGGATGCAAAACAACTCAGGAAACTACTTTCCAACGCAGAGCAGGAACAGGAGATTGACATAGTCTCCTGATTTCACGAATCTGCAGAATTTTTAAATAGTCCCTAAAATTAAGAAGAACATGCCCCGGCATAAGAGAGTGATTGCTGCGCTGGACGTTTTTGAATCCAGTGAAGCTATCCGAATCGCAGACCAGATAAAGGAAGAAATAGCATTCATAAAGGTCAACTGGCCTCTTGTCATGAATGAGGGGATAGGGATTGTCGGAAAGCTCTCGAGATTCTCTCCAGTAATCTGCGACTTCAAGATTGCGGATGTTCCTAACACAAATGCCCTCATTGCAAGAAAATCCCGGGAGAATGGCGCGTGGGGTATTATATCGCATCAATTCACCGGGAGAGACTCCATGGAGGCGCTGATCAAGGAAGCCGGGGATATGAAGGTTTTTTCCGTCGTGTCAATGAGCAATGCAGGATCCAGGGATTTCATTGATCTCCATACTGATGAAATGATAGATATGTCAAAAGAATGCGGTGTCTATGGTTTTGTTGCACCAGGGAATAATACAAAAATGCTTGAATACATCAGGTCACGCGTTGGGAACAGCTGCATAATTTCTCCAGGAATAGGGGCGCAGGGCGGAACGCCGGCAGAGGCTATCAAACATGGCGCTGATTACATTATAATCGGGAGATCGATATATGAATCCGGGGATCCGGTATCTTACCTGCGGGAGATAAATTCGGGCTTGTAGGGAATAGCAGCGTGTGGTACAGAAAAGAACCCGCATCCGTAGTGCGCGTGATTTTGGTTTATTTATGAAAAGTGAGCGGAAAAACATCCCCCCTTGGGTTTCGGCTCTAGCGGTTAGAGTGCCGTTAAACATTGGTGTTAAATAATAAGACTTCCTCAAAAAAAAAACAGGTCAAATTTCCGAAGCTTCCTATTCCTGTTATCAATCTGGATCTGTATTTTTTCTGTCCTTATAGCCATTATTCGCAGTGGTATCTTTGTTCATGCCTGTTCCATGCTTGCAATTATGAGTTCAATGAACGATTCCACTCGCCTCGATGTGTACAGACGGGTCAGTGGCACTTAGATACTTGCCAGATTCGAACCGCTGGTATATTGAAATCCCCTTAAGCCAATGGTACTCCAGCTCTTCTATAAAGATGCCAATAAGGGGAAGACCCAGCTTCAACGGGTATCCCTTATAATTATTGAATTTTTGAACGAATTTGTACCTATTAAGGTTTTAGATAATATAAGAAGATGCGAATATTCCCATCCTTATCACTAGATCCACAATCCTCACCCAAGTCCTGTCCACCGGGAGAGTATAGGTAAAGAACGGAATCCCCGTGTCCGGAACCTTCATTATCAGGCTAATTTAACTGAACGCAATAATTCACTTTCTGAACGTAACATCACTGTCGGTCTTATGAGGCACATCTACGGATCTTTCTTATCTTTTGTTCTATTTGAAGCACGTTTCTCTATCCATTTGCTCCAGTCCGCGCGAGAGATCATGTATGACAGGGCAATCGCAATGATCGCAAATATAACTCCAGCAACGATTAAGTCTATGGTGCTGGACGCATCCCCTCCAAGAAATATCGTTCCAAAGGCTGAATTCAACAGGAATGATGCGCCATAAACTATCATAAGCGTAATGACGATCTTCCCTGAAAGAAGGGCAATAAAGAATCTAACTCTGTTGTACCTGGCAAGTCCAAGCGGCGTATATACGATATCATCTGGAATTGGTGTTGCGGCAGCTAAGAAGACTGCCATCCATGCGTAACGGGAGAATATAGTTCTAAAGGCTGTCAGGTTTTTCCTCGTCTCTGGCTTGACTATTCTCGATCCTGTATAAAATGACTGAAAAACAATCATTTTTCCAGCTGCAGCACCGGACGCACTGGATACGACCAATAATGCCGGATCAAACTGGCCACTCAGGGTTACAGCCAGTATTAGAAAGAGATAGGGTACTGGAATGTACACAATTAGGTTGGACCCCAAACTGAGTGCAAATATTCCCAGATACCCAAGTGAAAACAGGATTGCTAACGACAGATCGAGCATAGCGATACTTAGAGGTCATCCTTTTTAAGCGTAATAAGGATGTGTTAAATATTCACCAAATATAGATTAAAATCTCGATTGGCAGGGATGAACTTGGATCAAGAAATAAATGCACCGATTACAATCAACAATGCCCACTCCGTGGGTGTCGAAGATGCATTATCTCTTTTAAAAACAAGTCGTATGGCCGGGCTTAAAGCCACAGAGGCAAGCAGGAGATTGACGGTATACGGACCAAACAAACTCGAAAGAGAACCTGCTCATTCTGCGCTTAGAATTCTTGTGTCCCAATTCAACAGTTCTCTCGTAATAATCCTATTAGGTGCCACTATCATATCATTTTTTCTGGGGGAAATTGTGGACTCCATTGTAATCCTGATAATAGTAGCCCTGGTGGCTGCACTCGGTTTTTCACAGGAATACAGAACAGAAGGAGTGCTTTCTGCCCTCAAGAAAATGCGTAGCCTCAGGGCTTTCGTGGTAAGAGATGGCAATACTGTCGACATAGACGTGGAAGAGATTGTCCCCGGTGATGTTGTCATTATCTCTGCTGGAGACAAAATCTCAGCCGATATGCGTTTGCTGGAATCATTTAACCTCCTCGTGGATGAAGCACCCCTGACAGGAGAGTCTACGCAGGTAGAGAAGTCTGTTCCGGCTCTGGCTGAAAATACACCGGTCGCGGATCGTTGTAACATGCTGTTTTCGGGCACTTCGGTTACAAATGGCAAAGGCGTTGCAGTCTGTATTTCCACTGGAATGAATACAGAACTTGGGAAGATAACAAGGAAAGTCACGGAGAGATATCCAAAGAGCTCTTCAAATATTGAGAAAAGAATGAACGAGATAGGCAGGAGAATAGGAATTATCGTCCTGATCCTAATCATTATTATAGTAACGATCGCCCTGAGCGAGCAACTCTACCTCACTGGTAGCATATCATCCGGTGATGTCATATCAATTCTGCTCTTTGGGGTTGCACTAGGGGTGGCAGCGATACCCGAGGCACTTCCAGCAGTCCTTGCAGGCAGCCTTGCGATTGGAGCTTACAGAATGGCTAAAGAAAATGCGCTCACAAGAAATCTGTCCGCAGTCGAAACACTAGGTTCAACACAGGTTATCTGCACGGATAAGACAGGAACCCTTACTAAGGGAGAGATGACAGCTGTGGAGATCCGCACCGTTGGGAATACATTTTCTGTGAGCGGAACCGGATACGATCCGTCAGGGACTGTTGAAGATAGAGAAAACGGGCAGACAATAAGTATCCCAGGCGATCTTGGGTTGGCAATGTCACTTTGCAATGATGCATTGTTGATGAGAGACGAAGATGACAAGCGATGGATTATCAAAGGGGATACTACTGAGGGCGCTCTTGTGGTACTTGCAGAAAAACTGGGGTTCAGGCATCAAACTATAAGATCGGGCTTTCCCCGAACCTGGGAAATACCATTCAGTTCCGAAAGCAAGAGAATGATAACGGTTCACAGACCGGATTCTGGAGAAGAGATCGCTTACATGAAAGGGGCGCCGGAAACGGTACTAGAAGTATGTACCCAGGTACTGGGGAGAAATGGTATTGAAAGCATCGATGAGAGTTTGAAAAGAAACATAATGGGAAATGCAGAATCAATGGCAGAAAGATCCTTTCGAGTGCTTGCAATAGCTATGAGGCATCTGTCTGGTCAACAGCATACACCTGAGTTAATTGAGAGGGAATTTACTTTTCTCGGTCTGGTCGGCATGATTGATCCTCCACGACCAGAGGCAATAGAAGCCATCAGCAAAGCAAAGAAGATTGGCATTCGACCCATAATGATTACCGGGGACCACCGGACGACGGCAATAGCTATAGGGACACAAATGGGCATATTCCAGGTTGGAGATCTGTCTCTCACAGGTGAACAATTACAGAGGATGGACGAAAAAGAGTACGAAACAATAGTTGAGGACGTTACTGTATATGCCAGAGTTACACCATTTGACAAACTTCGTATTGTGGAAGCCTGGCAGAAGAAGAACAAGCTAGTTGCCATGACAGGAGATGGGGTAAATGATGCACCTGCTTTGAAAAGGGCAGACATTGGTATAGCCATGGGAATCGCTGGGACAGAAGTCGCAAAGGAAGCCTCGGACATGATACTCCTTGACGACAATTTTGCAACTATCCTGAAAGCGGTCAGTTTGGGAAGATGGGTGCAAGACAATGTCAAGAAATACCTTGCATATTTGCTCTCTGCTAATCTGGTTGAAATAGTGGTTCTGAGCATGGGGGCTCTTATAGCGTCTCTGTTCATGACGGGCACTTCTTCCGAACCTCTAGTCCCGCTTCTAGCTGTTCAGATTTTATATATCAACCTGGCTACTGATGGGATCCCTGCACTACAAATAGGGATCTCCCCACCGGAGCCTGACCTTATGGAAAGAAAGGTACAGGAAACTAGAGAAACAACAGTCTTTAGTCCAGAAGTTCGCAGGTTCATTTACCTGGTACTGGCAGCGGAAGTTCCACTGCTTTTCATTATCTATCTCACTGGAATTCCTGCAGGTATCGAAGAGGCAAGGACCCGTCTTTTCCTCGCCATCATACTTGTTGAACTTGCATTGGCTCTCACTTTAGGCTCACTCAGGTATCCAGTTTACAAAGTCAGGCCTCACAAATGGCTGGTCGTATCAATAGTCTGGGAAGTTATCCTCATGGTTGGTTTGATTATAACACCAACTACTCGACATGCACTCCAGCTCGTTTATCCTACAATTGGCGATATAGAGTGGGCAATTTTTGCGGCAATCTTCTCCTTTGCCTATATTGAGATCTTGAAACATTTTCCCGCCAGAGATGCAAGATAACATTCATGTGTCCAGAATTTAATCAGCTTGAGCCAGAGAACAGGGTTATTATCCTGCTGTCAACGCTGATATCCCCGTCTCAATAATGTGCATGACAGTATCTGTTCACGCCACTGTTAAACAGACGAAGCTTTTTTGCCTGTTTGTTGAATGAACATTGGAGGAAAATATTGTGTAAAGGCTGCTTGAGTAAGCTGTCACAGAATTTCCGGTGTTTTAATCTGAAGTCGCCTGTGTGTTTCTTAACCTATCATAAAGAAGTGAAATTTCATTGTAAAGTCCCTGCATATTGCCGTCAAGGATACTGTATATGGCAAATGCACCTCCCATTCCAGCCCCTTCTCTTACATGCCCATTTTCATATTCTCTAAGTCCCTGTTGAGGCATGGCACTGAAATCAATGTTTGACACGACAATATTCTCACTACCGACGAGCTTATCCATTGTCTCCGCACGGTGATCCATGACCCACTTTGTTGTTGCTACATAGCGCTTTCCAGTTGGAAGGTTCACTATCCTGTCAAGGTTGAACACGTTAGCCATCTGTGTCCCGCCGCAGTATATTACGGTGTTTTCCCTCAAGGCATTGCTTATTCCGAGTGCCACAGGCATCATGTAATCGCCATATTCCTCCACACATTGCTCGGCGTCAAGATCTGCATTGCCCACTCTCTTTTCCGCTTTGCGTATTACATTTAGTTTTGTATTATCCGGGTTTTGCCGGAGGCTGCTACTGGTGTTGAGGTCATTTCCCAGGCATTTCATGACAGCCTGTGCAGTTGTGGTTCCTCCAGGCACACTCTCCCCTATGAATATTGCCCTGTACCCGGTAATCAGCGATCCAATGTATCTCCCGAATTCCAGAGCTTTCCTGTAGTCCGGGAGGGCCTTTTCGAGGGATGGATCGAGAGATGGGTGCAGGTTTCCCGAGAAGAAAGGGGTGAGAGGATGTGATGCAAGCCCCGCATCAACAATCATTACTTTTATTCCAGTCCTCTCCAGAGCCGCTCTTGTTATTATGGATGGCGTCGGTATGCCTTCAGGTGTCATTGGCGGCCCGTTCAGGCTCATGCACTTTCCCGTGAAAATTATCTCCGAATCAACAACAGGCGTAAGCCTGGTAAGTTCCGGTGTCGCTCCGGCAGCAGAAATTCCCTCATTCAAGGACACATTTGAAGTTCCGGCAAGAAGCAGGAAGATAATGCTGTTTCCAGCAGATGCTATTTCATCCCTGATCCTGCCGCTGCCGAAAGTTACGCATTCCGTTAAATCACCTCAAGAAAGAAGACAATGATCATTATTGGCAAAATGAAAATGAGGAATGACAGGTATATGGAGGTGTAGTAAATATTCATAGTTCGTTTAATATCCCCGACTGTTGGATCAAATCCGTTTTCGTTCAGCACGTACTGCCCATATTTTTCAAGCTTGACATTCAGTGAAGTGGCTATCGACCCCATGGGCCATCCCGCATTTGTGCTTTCTGTAAGTACCCTTACATCCTTCAGTGGTACACTCTGTACTCTGTAGTTGAGAAGTTCTGAACTGAATGCGATAATTGCTGCAGAAACTCTTGCGGGTATATAGTTGATGATGGTGTCGGCTATGGCTGTCCATCTCCCAAACTCAAAATATTCGCGATTTCGGTATCCTATCATGGAATCCATCGTGTTGATGATCCTTGCCACCAGTGCGCCTATGATGCCAAATAATGCAAAGAACATCATTGGTGTGAGGAATCCATCAACAAAACCTTCTGATACGGTCTCTATGGTCGCTGAGCAGATATGTGTGGCATCCATGTTGCTCGTGTCCCTTCTCACGATTAGCGAAAGCTTTGTTCGTGCTGTCTCCAGATCTTCGGTTTCCAGTGCCTTTATGATTGGCTTCACGTGGTTTCCCATGGAGGTGATTGAAAAAGTCGTTTTGAATAAAATCATTGCCACGATAAAGTACAGAAATTGAACCGGGGATATTATTCTTAAAACTATATACGCGGGAAGGGTAAAAATGAGGATTATGACTACAAGGAACGCAAAACCGGCAAGTACTTTGTTGCCTGCCTTCATGAATGCCTTTTCCGTTCTAGTAGAGAATTTTCCGACAAGTGCCACGGGGTGAACATATTCCTTTGGTTCACCGAATATCATATCTATAATTACTGCCCCGATCAGGATAATCAGTGCAACAAGAATAGAAGGAATTACCATTCAACACCCTCCACAGCAATATTGGCAACATTTATCTGGTCTGTAACAAATGAGTTATGCAACACTCTCCCCCTGAAAGCCTCGGGCAATGCACCGTAATTCCCTGCAGATGCACTGAAATTGTATATGGTTATACCATCCGCTGGTCCCATGAATTCCATTTCCTGGATCAAGTTCTCTTTCTCCGTATCTCCCTGCCTCCCGATCACCTACTGGCGAATATCCAGAGATTCAATTATTGCTCACTTTCGGTTAACCGGTTCAGCAAGTTTTTCTATCTCTCTAATATCCATGTTGTCAATAAAAATATTGGTCAGCCTGTTGATGTTGGCATCAAGGAGTTCTTCATATCTAACTTCGAGATCTATTCCACCAATAAGGTATTGCAAAAACTCACCATTTTCCAATATGCCGTGAACATTGGTTCCCATCACCCTGCCATCTTCCGTCACCGATCCCTCCTCGCCATGGTCAGTAACCAGGAGCGGTCTCTCACCGTTCCTGCCTATGCGTCCATAATGTATCTCATATCCGCTGTACATCTTCACCTCAGGGACAAGTGCCGGGGAAATCCGGTAAGAAACTTCACGGGTGGTTTTCTCCTTCTCGTAGATTGTGTCCACATCCAGAAGCCCAAGGCCTCGCATTGTACGATTCGCCTGGACTTCATGGGGATCAGCAATCACCTTGCCAAGCATCTGGTAACCACCGCATATCCCAAGGACTTTAGCTCCTTTCGCCAGAGCCGATGAAATAGCTCTATCAATCCCGGATTCAATGACATAGTCAAGATCGGCGCCAACAATCTTGGAACCTGGGAGAACTATGAGGCTGGCATTGCCAATGGACTCAACATTGCCTGTATCAACAAAATTTACGCTACCCATCATCATAAGAAGGTCAAAGTCGCTGTAATTCTCCATATTCGGATACTTTACAACTGCGACTTTTGCATCGCTATTCCTGGAAGCAGGATAATCAAGCGAATCCTCCCCGGGTAAATTTATATTGTTGACATATGGTATTATCCCCGCGGTTTTGACTCCTGTTAACTTTTCCAGCATTTCTATACCGGTCTCAAGAAGTTTGAAATCTCCTCTCATCCTGTTAATTATGAAGAATTTCACGAGATTCCTGTCAGGCATGAGGCTGTATGTTCCATAAAGGGACGCAAATACGCCGCCACGGTCTATATCCCCGACCAGGAGTACCGGAAAACTTCCCTGCCTAGCAATGAACACATTTGCGAGATCCCGATTCTCAATGTTGATTTCAGCTGGCGATCCTGCGCCCTCTGCTATTACCAGGTCGTAATTCTCAAGCATATGATTAAGTGACTTAAGGACAAGGTCTCTTCCGTGGTCATTCATCCATTCATAATATCCTGCAATCGTCATCTTTCCCATTGACCGGCCATCCGCTATAACCTGAGACCCGTTTCCCTGCGGCTTAAGAAGTATGGGATTCATCTCCTTTACTGGAGGTGTTCTTGCAGCAAGTGCCTGGAGCCATTGCGCCCTTGAAATTTCAGATCCGTCACGCAACGATATGGAGTTTAGGGACATATTCACGGCCTTGAAAGGCGCTACGCGTAAGCCAGTATTGCTGAAATACCTGCAGAGAGAGAGCACAAGGGTAGTTTTGCCTGCCCCAGATGATGTTCCCACTACCTGGATCAATTTACCCTTCATTCTCAAACAACCTCATCACTTGCAGGAACCTGTCCGTGAACTCTCTCCGCTTTATGGCGATCCTGAAGCACGAATCCTCGAAAGACATAAAACTTCCCACGCAACGGATCATTATGCCACGTTTTCCAACGAAACGTTGCAGATCGTCGCATTTAACACCTTCAGGGGCCGTGAATGTTACGAAATTGGCAGCCGGATCTCCCACAACCCCGTATCCAAGCCCTTTCATTCTCATGATTAGGTAATCCCTCTCCTTCTTTACAATGGCTGGAAGGTTTTTCACGAAAGAGAAGTCGATTGCCCTCAACACACTGAGATCAAACTGGCCAACGCCCCAGGGTTTTCCTCCGGTCTCTATGTCATCTATGGATTTTCGTGATGCAAGCACGTATCCCAACCTCAGCCCGGGAAAAGGCAGGATCTTGGTCAGTGATCTTCCCAGGTAAAGTGAAGGGTGTTCACCAATCAATTTCAGGGCTTCACCTCTGTCGTAACCATTTACAAAATCTATGAAAGCCTCATCAATCAGGGTCGAGGCTCCTGCCCTGTCTGCTATTTTCAGAATGGTTTCCACCTTATCCAGATCCGTAAAATTACCTGTGGGAGGCTCCGGCCTGGATATTATCAAAGAGGAAAACCTGTAATTGTTAAGCACCTCAGGGTTCCTGTAAACCAATTCTGACGGAAGGTAAACTGTCCGGACTCCGCTTACCTGGCCCGCTTTTCTGAATTCTCCATATGATGGGGTCAGAACGATGACAATTTTACCGGTGTACCGGCTCATGTACTTATATACAAAGTCTGTCAGGCCTGCGGTGATAGCAACATTTTCCATTCCAGTCTGGCACAGCCTCGAAATCTTCTCCCTGTATTCAGAAAGATCTACTTCAGGATAATATCGAATAGATGTGGGCGCATCTGCGAAGTTAATTTCCGGGGAAAAGAAGTCATTGGCATTCGAGCTAAGGTCTACAACATCCGTAATGCGGAACCCGGAGCTCCTGGAAAAACTCCATATGTCACCGCCATGTTTTTCAGATTCCGGCACGGTTTGTTTATGTTTCTTTGGTAAATAAACTTCATTCAGGATAAAAACACTTCACAATCATGATTGAAATATTTGGTCACGAAATATGGGAATGAGTCACTGCGTTTGCACTGTTCAGGAAGGACGAACAAGGAGGCCTTCCAGCATCTCATTTCCCGGAGGGTGTGGAACATCGCCAAACGGCCGGTTCATGTAGTTTCTGGGGTTCTTTTCCCCAAGTATCTGTGTCCTGAAAAGATAGTTTTGAATTGATGGTGTTTCATACTTTCCGATGAGTCCCATCAACTTTTCCGTCTTTGCTGAAATAACAGAAGAATCCACGGAATTCCTGGCTATACGCAGGGTATTCAGGCAGAAGTTGGCAGATGAGCATACTCCTCCAGACGCGCCAAGCTTTATGGACTCCTCAAGAAGAACATCCTTCCCCTGGTATACTTTCAGTCCAGGTATCTTCAGGAACTCCCTGAACCGATCCATGTTATTTCCACTGTCTTTCAGTCCAACAAGGTTATCATGCTTTTCCCTTACCTTCCTCATTGTTTCAGGGAGTATCTCATTTCCGCTCAGAGAAGGATTGTTGTATGCGTATACTTCGTGATCGCATTGCGCGAGCACATCATCATAAAATCTGATTATTGAGTCCTGTGAATACTTGTGATAAAAAGGATTTATGGCAACAATCCTTTCATAGCCAAGATCCACTGCAAATTTTGTCAAGCGCATGGTCTCGTCAAGGCTGCTCCTTGTTACTCCTGCATACAGCTTTATTTCCTGGCTCAACTCCATCACCCACCTCAGGAATTCCCTGTGCTGATCAAATGAAAGGGAAGCAAACCCTCCTGTAGAACTCCCAGCGAAAATTCCGTCAAAATGGTTTTTTTCAGCATAGCTAATGAAGGCTTGCAGCCCTTCCCTGTCTATCTGGTTATTCTTGAATGGGGTGATCATCGGTATTATCAATTCATGGTCCATTGTTTAGAATGCTGTGCGATAATTATAATCTATCTGTAAGCCGCTTTCAAGGGAAAAATGATCCAGCGTGAATTACATCCTATTAGCAGCAAAGCCCTTCCGCAACGGAGAGTTGATCAATTGTGGTCATCTGCTTAAGCATGGTGCCATGGAGTAAAATAAGGGGGTCGTTCCGTAAGATTCGCAACCAAAGTCAATTAAAAAATCGCCCACAGACCGCCAAACTGGAGCGTAATAAGCCTCCCATGTCGGCCTAGGGTCGTAGGCATAAGCCATGACAGTATATCCAGGTTATACCGTGTATATATCAGGACATACCTTGCTGCGCTATCTGTAGAAAATTATATATCTTGAAGCAAGATTAAGGTAAAATTTTAATTCGATGTGTAAACATGACTGATCTCCTTCAAGAAATTGAGCAGAAACGGGACGTTGTTCGAAAAATCGTCGACGAGGAAATTCGTAAGCGGGACGAGGCCTCTGATGATAGCCATCATTTTGCGGAACAAAGGGACATTCTTAACGCCAAGGTTCGTGAAATGAGGGAAGACGTCAAGAAAAAAATTGCAGAAAAGAATGAGCTTATCGACAAAGTCCAGAAAATGAGGGCCGACAAGGAAGACCACTATGCCAAACTTTCTGAATTAAGGAAGGAATACAGACGTATAAGGGACACTTCGAATATTCAAGGCATCGATCCAAAGGACCTCAGAATGATGGAGAAGGAACTTCAGAGACTTGAAATCAGGCAACAGACCACTGAACTCAACAAGGCAGAGGAACTGAAAATCGTGTCAGAGATTAAGAAACTGACAATTGAAATCAAGAAAATGAAGAAACAGAGGGACGTGGAGCTTGAAGGCAACGATAAAATCAAGGCAATAAACGATCAGATCAAGGTAGAGAAGGACAGCGGAGAAGCCCTGAAAAAGGACATAGAGGGAATTTCAAACCAGATAACTGAAATTAGTGAGTCCATTAACTCCCAGCTCCAGGAACTGGATGAAGTAAGGAAGAAAGCTGACGAATATCATGAGCAGTTCATCAAGCTGAGCCAGGAATCAGAGCGCCGACACGAAGCATTTATCCAGGCAAGGAACGACTTGCGCGATATGGAGAAAGTAATATCAAGCATAAGGACAAAGACAAAAACCACCAAGAAAAAGGAGAAGGAAGGAGAATTACAGAAAACTGCAACCACTCTCTTTGAAAAATTCAAGAATGGTGAGCAGTTGACCACAGAAGATCTGCTCGTCCTCCAAAAAGCAGGTTTCCTGTAAATTCAGCAGTATGCAGGAATTTTGACAGGAGTATATAGATGACCCACTGGGCCTAATGTGGGTGTTGTTCTGGCCCTTATTTGTTTAAATAATTTCTACTATAGCCCGTTTAACGGTTTCTATGCCAAGATCCTTCCCGTAAAAGTTGACTCCTTAGCGACTCGTTACACGTTCACGGCAGGAAGGTTCAAACAACTGTCCGCCCAAGAGTAGGAAAAATATAGATTTCCAGTCAGGCTTCGTCATCCAGTATCTCGGATGAAAGAGAGACATTGTATATTCTTGATTTGCTTTGAAGATTGAGCTTAGGAGAAAGAACGCTTTCGATGATCTCACAGTCTTCCCCTATGGCTGTGTGTTTCATTATCACTGATTTCTCTATCCTGCTACCGCGTTGAACTCTTGTATTGTCCATCATTATGGAATCCTCTATGGTCACGTTATCCCCGATGTTCACGCCGTTATAAATCGCGGACCCCTTTATGGTTACATCCTTCCCGATAGTTACATTTTCCCCTATAAATATGGGTCCATCCACCCTGAGACCGTCAACTGTCTCAATCGGAGTCTTTATTATGGCCTTTCCAGTGAACCCATTTCCTGTGATCTTTGTGCCGTATTTTTCTGTCATCAGCTGGTTTGCCAGGATCATGTCCTTTGGCCTGCCTGCATCCAGCCATGTTCCCTCTGCAGGATAGCCCACGATCCTCAACCCCTCCTTCAGCAGCTTTGGAAAAAGGTCTTTAGCAAAATCATATGGTATACCCGATGGAATTGAATCAAGGATTTCAGGTTCCATGACATATATGCCTGTGTTTATCAGGTTCGAAAATGATTGATCGGGTGAAGGTTTCTCAAGGAATCTTGTAATAGTATTATCCTTAAGCTCCACGATACCAAACTGCGACGTGTCATCTACGCGTGTAAGTGCTATTGTTAGCTTAGCTTTCTCCTTTCTGTGAAATTTTATTATCTCTCCAATATTGAAATCGGACAGTGTGTCGCCACTCCCCACTATAAACGTATCATCGATGAATTTTGAGACTAGCTTGACGCTTCCTGCTGTGCCGGCGGGTTCCTTCTCGACGGAAAAAAGGATATTCTGATCCTCATTCTTGAACGCAAGAACTCCATTTATTAAGGATTCAAATTTATAACCGGTCGTTATGATAGCATCCTTTATTCCTGCCCTGAAGTAGGAATCCAGCGCGAAGCCTATGCAGGGTTTCCCTGCTATTGGAACAAGTGGTTTTGGTATAGAATAAGTTATCGGTCGTAACCTGGTGCCTTTTCCTCCGGCCATGATGACCGCTTTCAGAGTCATTATTTATCGATCGCTATATTATAGATTAATCTTTAGGCTAACAAGCAGTTCTAAGGAAAAGACATTTTCTAAAAACCCCCTCGCATCTTCAGTACCGTCTGACTCATGTTCACGGGTCAATGTTCTTTGGAATGCCTATTTTGGAGGTAAATTTGCATAAATTTAGACCAGAAGGTTTATTCATGCGATCCCGATCATTATGCATGGACATAATGAATTACGGTCTCCGCGAGAAATATGAACAGTTGAAGAAGTTTGGAGACAGGCTTTCAGACATGAAGATAATAATCGATTGGGACCGGATCAGTCCCATGCTCAATGACCTTTACAGAAATGACACTGAAAAGGGAGGCAGACCCAATTTTGATCCCGTATTCATGATCAGGATCATGTTCCTCCAGTCTCTATACGGCCTGGTTGACGAGGCCATGGAGATCGAACTCTACTCAAATATAAGATTCATCAACTTCCTTGATTATCCAGATAGGGTACCGGATGCCAGAACCATATGGCTGTTCCGGGAACGGTTATCTGAAAACAGCAAGGACAAGAAGATATGGAAAGAGATATGGAATCAATTCCGGGAGAAGGGCATCACCATAAAGAAGGGAACAATACAGGATGCCACATTCATTGAATCCGATCCAGGCCATGGAAAGAGGAAGAAAGGTGACGGAACCACACCGATCGATCCTGTATTCCAGGAGAAACCGGCTGAACAGGAAAAACAGGAAGCGGGGATGTCAAAGAAAGAGTTGAAAGCGGCAAAGAAGATCGAGAAGGAACGAAAAAAGAAAGAGAGATCAGAAGAAAGGAAGAACGCAAGGACCCGTCGATCCAAAGACGGAACATGGACTGTGAAGAACAAGAAGTCGCACTTCGGGTACAAGCTCCACACGATCCAGGATGCAGGCAACGACATGATACTGAACTATGCCACGACCACAGCCTCCGTACATGATTCACAGATCGATCTTTCCATTCCAGGTATCGTGAATTACAAGGACAAGGGCTATTTCGGTGTCGATGGAAGGGGGATAGACGCAGCCATGGATAAGGCTGTCAGAGGGCATAAGCTTCCGATGAAGAGTATCCGCCGCAACCGGCGGATAACAAGAAAACGATCAAGAGGTGAAAGACCATATTCTGTCATGAAGGGAATATTCCACGGCGGTCATGTATTCATTACTACGGTGCCGAGGGTGAGGGTCAAGAACATGTTCATGTGCCTGGGGCACAACCTGATCTGCATGGTAGGAATGAAAAGGAAGGGCGTGATAGGATGATCTCTATAAGACTCGTAAAAAATGATAAAAGATAAAGGACGGATTGAAAGAAATAACGATCCTTGACCAGCTTTATACATGAATTTATGATGTTTCAACCTGACAGGAAAACCCTTGACAAAATTAATAAGTTGTTAGAAATTGTCAAAAATTAGAAATATGGGGTCCTGAATTTCGGTTTCCCCTTTATTAGGTTGATAGACGATTCATATCCGGCATCTGCATGCCTGATGACTCCAAGCCCCGGATCTGCGTTCAATACTCTCCTCATCCTTTTTTCAGCATCCCGGGTTCCATCCGCCACAATAACGAACCCTCCGTGTATGGCATTCCCGATGCCTGTTCCGCCTCCGTGATGCAGTGACACCCAGGACGCCCCAGATATTGCATTCAGGATCACATTCAGGACCGGCCAGTCTGCAATTGCGTCACTGCCGTCCTTCATTGCCTCTGTTTCACGGTAAGGTGAGGCAACTGATCCAGTGTCATGGTGATCCCTTCCTATGGCTACGGGACCACTGATTTTGCCATCATGAACCATGTTATTGATCATTACCCCAATCTGTTCCCTCTCACCGTATGCAGCATAACATATCCTTGCAGGAAGTCCCTGAAAGTGCACCTTTTCCTTTGCAAGCGAGATCCATGCTGCAAGGTGCGGGTTCGATTTTGAAAACATCCTGATGAGCTCGTCATCTATCCTGTAAATATCTTCCTTTTCACCGGTCAGTGCAACCCACCTGAATGGTCCCGATCCAACCGCGAACAGGTCTCTTATGTATGCTGGAACATAGCCTGGTATCTGGAAAGCATCCTTCATCCCCGCCTCCTGTGCTCTTCCCCGAAGGTTATTTCCATAGTCAAATACTTTTGA
Source organism: Thermoplasmatales archaeon (assembly GCA_016806715.1). Lineage (NCBI taxonomy): Archaea > Methanobacteriati > Thermoplasmatota > Thermoplasmata > Thermoplasmatales > Thermoplasmatales archaeon. The sequence goes on from CP060531.1 coordinate 1,141,733, forward strand.
CCCTCCCGCTTTAAACCTGAGTATGGCCTGGACTTCCTTCACGATTGATGCATAAACCATCTTGTGATATCTATCAATATCGCTGGATCTCAATGAATCTGCCTCACTCAGCGAGAGACCTTCCGGGATATAACCTATATTTATATCATGGGCAGCAGTTTGGTCTGTTACAACATCAGGAACTATCCCCATCTTGTTCAGCTCTGTATATACTGTTGCTGCGTTTCCCAGAAGTCCAATAGATAGCGCTCTTCCATCCCTTATTGCATCGTCCTTCATTTTGAGGGCTTTTTCCAGGGAATCAGTCTCTACGTCGAGATACCGGTCGTGAAGCCTTCTTTTTATCTTTGTCTCATCAATCTCAACGATTATTCCTACGCCATTGTTCATTGTTATAGCCAGTGGCTGTGCGCCTCCCATCTCCCCAAGCCCCGAGGAAAGTACCCATTTTCCACTGAGGTCACTCATTCCGAACTCTTTGTTTGCAAGGGCATACAGTGTTTCATAGGTTCCCTGTAACACTCCCTGTGTGCCGATATAAATCCACGAACCAGCGGTCATCTGGCCGAACATTGTGAGTCCCTTACGTTCAAGCTCCCAGAATATATCATCAGTAGCCCATTTTGGCACTATCTGTGCATTTGATATTATAACGCGGGGCACGTCGGTACTGGTCCTGAAAATGCCCACGGGCTTTCCTGACTGTATAAGGAGTGTTTCGTCGTTGTCCATTGATTTCAGCGAAGCAACAATCCTGTCAAAGGCATCCCAGTTCCTTGCTGCCTTTCCTTTACCCCCATAAACGATCAGATTTTCCGGGTCCTTGGCAACCTCCGGGTCGAGATTGTTCATCAAGAGTCTGAGTGCACCTTCCTGCTGCCATCCCTTTGTATTCAGGGTCTTGCCCCTTGGGGCACTAACTGTATCATGCATAAGATCAGATGTTTATCCCAATAACGGTGATTAATTTTTACTATAGTCCTCACTGGAAAATTTCCAATCCTACTGTCGGGGAAGACGAAAGAGGTCATTGCAAAATACGGCGTCAAGAGTGTCTTATGCTTCCCACAATGACGTTTTGTGTTCCTTTGATTACATCTTTCCTTCTACATTTGTAGAAGAAACTGGTATGTTTGTTCCTTTACATGACTTCGTACATGCGGTGCCGTTAAACACTGAGCAATTCAACAAGCAATTCATGGAAATTCAAAGAGTATTTCCTCCCACTCTTGCAATCTGTGTTGGGTTCAATCATTATAAATAAGTACTTTGAATATTCTTGACCTGACAGTTATGAAGTTTATTTCCTGGAACGTAAACGGCGTAAGATCTGCAGTGCAGAAAGGGCTCGTATCATTTATATTGGAAAGGAAACCAGATATCCTGGCGATTCAGGAGACAAAGTCCGATCACTTCGACATGCCATCTGATCTGGCAGAAGCTGGCTACAGGGTCTTCATAAATCCTGCAAGGAAGAAGGGATACAGCGGAACAATGATTCTGTCAAGGATTCCAGGAACAAGCGTGGTAAACGGTATCGGGGACAACAGGTTTGACGATGAGGGAAGACTGCAGACAGCAGAAGTAAATGGCATTTACTTTGTAAACTCCTACTTCCCCAATTCACAAAGAGACCTTGCAAGACTTGGCTTCAAGGAGGATTTTAACAGGCTGTTCCTGAATTACATATCCGGGCTTCAAAAGAGGATGCCGGTAATTGCCTGCGGTGATTTTAACGTAGCTCATACGGAACTCGACATTGCAAGGCCAAGAGAAAATAATGGAACGCACGGTTTTACGAAAGAAGAGCGCGATTCATTCGACACATTCCTTCAGGCTGGTTTCGTGGACACTTTCAGGATATTTACAAAGGATGGCGGGCACTACAGCTGGTGGTCCAACATGAACAACGCCAGGCAGAGAAACATAGGCTGGAGAATAGACTACTTCATTGCCTCCTTGCCACTGATATCAAGGATAAGGTCCTCTTCCATACTTGAAGATGTGAAAGGTTCTGATCATGCACCAATAGAGCTTGTTGTCGATTAGGGTTTACATTTTCCTATGTATGGTCATCTCACGATTTTCTCCTATGGAGGCGACTTCTATCTTCTTCCCGGTTCCCTCCTCAATATAACGTAGATAATCGTACATCTCATCCGGGAGTGACTCAAAGCCGGTTTTCACGTATTTCAAGGCATCTTCCTTGCCAAATGTTTTCCATGGCTTAAGATCCACATAAACAGGTTCTACAGATCCAATGTCCATGGATCCATCGAATTCATCAACGGTCTTCCCGTTTACTCTGTAGGATTCACATATCCTGAGTTTATCTATTCCGCCAAGTGTGTCCAGCCTCGTTATTGCAAGAGTGTCAACATCGTTAAGTTTTATTGAGTACCTTAGGAGTGGAAAATCAAGCCATCCCATTCTCCTGGGCCTACCGGTTGTGGTTCCAAATTCCTGTCCCTTTTCCCTGAGATAATCTGATTCTTTTCCAGATATTTCCGTTGGAAATGGCCCGGATCCGACTTTTGATGTAAAGGCCTTCACAACTCCCATTATCCGCTCAACTTTCCTGACTGGAAAGCCCGTGCCGGACCATACAGATCCTGCAATTGTGTTTGACGAAGTTACGAATGGATAAATGCCAAAATCGACATCAAGCAAGGTCCCATTGGCCCCTTCGAACAGGATGCTCTTACCGTGTTCCAGATGCTGGTTAAGCACAATCTGTACGTCGCAGAAATATTCTTGAAGCTTCTTTCCAGCTTCATACAGCTGGTCAGCAACCTTTTCCCTCTCAACAATGCCAGAAAACGGGGACCCTTCAAGAAGGGATTGTTTCATGGAATATATTATTCCTATTTTCTGTTTTAACAATTCCCTGGAGAGCAAGTCAATGACCCTGATTCCGGTTCTTGCGTATTTATCCTCATAAGTTGGCCCTATGCCTTTCGCCGTTGTACCAATATTTCCAGACGATCTTTTAGACTCCTCAGCCTTGTCAAGGTACCTGTGTATCTCCGAAACAACATGCGCCTTCTTGCTCAATAATATCTTCAGGTTTGGTCTGGATTTTTTCAGCATCTTGATCTCATCCACCAGGCTGATCGGATCGATCACCATCCCATTTCCCAGCACAACTTCTCCAGCCCTTAGACTTCCAGAAGGGAGGAGGTGAAATTTGAACTTTCCAAGTTCACTGACTACTGTGTGGCCGGCATTGTTCCCTCCATTGAACCGCACGACAGAATCGTACTGGTCGCTGAGGTAATCGGTTATCTTGCCTTTACCCTCGTCGCCAAACTGAAGCCCGACCACGATAGTTATCATAACCTTACGCACTCCTTTCTTTCGTTAATTCTGAATTACCTGAGGCTAAAACAGATGTCCACAATTCTACCTCCACTCAATCTTCTCGACAGATAAAAATAATTTGATATCCGGCAGGATCGGAATTATTTATAATGCATATAAGCTGGTCAGAATATCAGGGAAAAGTATAATTTCCAATCTGCGATCATGAACGGATCAATTTGGCAGCAATCGAAGTAAGAAATAATTCTGAACTATTCGTTCCTGATAATCCCAGCATTGGTTATATTGAGGGAGACGGTATCGGACCCGATATTTCAAAGACAGCCATTTCTGTATTAAATGCAGCCGTGGAAGTCGCTTATGGTGGTTCAAAGCATATTGAATGGAAGAAAATAATGGCTGGTGAAGAGGCATATAAGAGCACGGGAAAGCATCTTCCACAGGAGTCGCTTGACGAGATTCGGAAGTCAGTAATCGTGCTCAAGGGTCCACTCACAACACCAATAGGTGAGGGATTCAGGAGCCTTAACGTCACCCTCAGGTTGCAGTTTGACCTGTATGCCAATATAAGGCCTGTCAGGTACTTTCCCGGTGTCCCGTCACCGGTCAAGAATCCGGAAAAAATGAACATGGTTGTTTTTAGGGAAAATACCGAGGATCTATACGCAGGAATTGAGTGGAAGTATAATTCCGAAGAAGCTGCCAAGTTCAGGAAGTTCCTCTCAGATACTTACTCAGTAAAGCTGACTGATGACACTGGGGTTGGAGTTAAGCCCATCAGCAGGTTCAGGTCCAACCGGCTCGTGAGAATGGCCATTAAATATGCCATTAGCAACAAGAGGAGAAGCGTCACTCTCGTCCACAAGGGAAACATAATGAAGTATACGGAGGGAGCATTCAAGGAATGGGGTTACGAGGTAGCAGCCTCCGAATTCAAGGATCAAACTGTAACTGAAGCAGAATACCTTAAAGCTCCTGAAAAATATTCAGATAAGATAGTTATAAAGGACAGGATCACCGACAATATGTTCCAGCAGGTTCTAACGAGAACAGAAGACTACGATGTCATAGCCACAACCAACCTGAATGGCGACTACCTTTCCGATGCTCTGGCGGCACAGGTAGGCGGACTGGGGATTGCACCAGGAGCCAATATCGGTGATGCATATGCGATATTTGAGGCTGTTCACGGAACTGCACCGAAGTATGCAAGCATGGATGTCGCAAATCCAACCTCTCTATTGCTTTCAGGCGCAATGATGCTCAAGCATATCGGCTGGGATGCCCCTTCCGAGATACTTGACAGTGCCATAACTTTGGCGTACAAGGATCAGAAAGTAACCCAGGATCTTGCAAGGGTTCTCAACATAAAACCTCTCAAGTGTTCGGAATTTGGAAACGAGGTTATAAAGAGAATGAAACCGATCAAGCAGTGATTGGTTCAGAATGAGCCCCCGCTTGGGGGATTTTTTACCGTTACTGCCTATATAATCAACCTTTTCTGTGGTTTCAGTTCGAGGGGGTTTCCCGGCAGTCCGAATGATATTCTTGGCACCATTGACATTACCGTGTTGCGCCGAGGCAGGGTGTTAATGTACACTGATGAGTAGTTCAGGCGACAAACGGCATTCTTCACAATATCAATATCGTTGACATACAGAGCACACCCAGAACCCGGGGTTACGTAATTGGCCTGTTCAATTGCGCCATCTATTGAGTCAGCCTCCGCAAGCATTGTGAATGGCACTCCAATATTGGGGTTTTCGAGATCAATTCTCTCACCAGGCACGACAAAGGTTGGTCGCATAACATTGCCCTCAACCTTCCCGTCCATGACAACCTCTCCAAGCCCACTTTTTACCTTTCCCGAAAAAATAGAAGCAGCAAGAAGTTCGTTACTGTCAGTTACGGGTCCCATGGAATTCATCGGGTCTCTCGGGTCTCCAACGTTTATATTACCGGAAATTTCCGCTATCCTGTTCCTGGCATATTCAAAGATTTCTTTCTTCACTATCACTTTCCATGCCCTGTCGTAGTAGCAGTTTCCTGCGTAGTATGAGGATTTGGTAACTTCCTCAATTATGCTATCTATATTCTCCTCATCCCAGATTATTACGGGATAGTTCTCCTGCAGGCTTGAGAAATAATTCCTGATCCCTATTCTTTTCACGAAACCATTTAAATCTGAAGGTTTTCCGGAAAACCCATACGTCCCAAAATTGGCCGACTCCATCACCTTATTGAACGCTGTACCTTCGGCTATGACAATGTTAACCAGTCCTTCAGGCAGTTCACCTATTAACTTGCCCAATATCATCCAGGGTGAGAGTGGCGCTAACCTGTCTGGAACAAATACAACTGCCATTCCAGTAGAAAGTCCAATTCCGGCTGCCATAATAAAGTCTAGAGCTGGGTGGGCGTATCCGGCCCTGTAAAGCAAAGAACCTGACAACCCCGGATTTCGTAGAAACGATCCATTTGATGAAAAAAGCCCATCTTCTTGATGCTCCGTTAGTCCGGAAGCCAGTCGTCTTAATGTGTTAAGAGAATCTGTAACCTCCATTCTCGAGTATTCAATCGGCTTGCCGGTTTCTGCCGTAACCAGTGCAGTCAGTTCTTCGGAGAAAGCGGCGATTAACGAAGATAGCTTTTCTATAATCAGTTTCCTGTCTTCCATTTCAACACTGGAAAAAGAATCTGCAGATTCTGGTAATCTCCTCCCCAGATCTGCTATTCCCGTCAGGGGAGTTTTTTTCACCTGGCCTATTTTTTCCAGCGTGAATTTATCAAAGACATCCATGATCGTCAATCTTTGCGGGCATAAAAATTATGCCCACACTTTTAGAAATCGGGTAAATAATAGAGTCTAATCTTTTGAAGACCCTAATTCAGTTCTGAATTTCCGACAGTTTCTTCCTGTATTCTTCCTCGCTTATTTCTCCTCGTGCATATCTCTGTTTCAGGATTTCAACTGCCTGAGAGTCTTGCGGCATTACATGGTCAGCATGACCAAAGAGTCCGAAGACAAAATATAGTATCAGGAATATTACCAGGATTGACATTGCTGCCATTATTGGCATGAATATAAACATCCCATACGCGGGAAAAGAGCCCATGTAGCCATACGGTCCGGGATAGGTGGTGTAAGGCGTACCTCTGTACAGAAATATCCATACTATGCTCAATGCTGCCATTACAGCAATGAATGCGACAACTATCCATATCATTCTGTTAAAGTTTGTTTTCATAATTATACAAATGGTGAAAGGGCATTTAACCATTAACTGAAATGCATTTCAAAATTGGCTAAAAAGGAAGATCAGGTAATGAATCCTGCTCTTACTGAAGCCGACAATTCTCCGTTGACAGCCTCCTCCTTCCAGTTATTTACTCTAACTACGAATATTTTTATAATTAAGAGGCGTAGAGAAATGGTAGATGAGCATGCCGATCTCCAGCAGGAAGAAAAGAACTGCGATCTATTCTACCATCATTGTCCTTGTTATCATATTTGGCATCATATTTCCCGTGTATCATCTCTATGATCCACTGTTCAGGAACAATCCTGCAATAACTGTCAATGGCGGTCATTATAATGTGACGTACGCTGAGGACTTCAAAAACATAAATGGTACCTACTTTCATTTCTCAACAAGTGCATCCACATCCACGGTAGTGGATAATGATTATCCGAACTCTACACTTGGAGTCAGTCTATCCAATGGCGTTATATTCTACACCCCCAGCTCAGCTTCCCCGGCGAATGCTCTAAATATAAATTATAACCTCGTGATCTACGGTCATTTTACAGGTGATCTTCATCCAGATTCCATTACAATATCTTTTGGCGCAATTGGAAAGAATCAGAGTAGCGTCATCTTGACAACGTTCGCACCGCCGTTGTCCAACGCCATTCCAAAGGCTGTAAATCTGTCGCCTTATAATCTTGGCAACCTCATACTCGCCGGTGCTGGCAATGTGAGTGCAAAAGCAGGATTGGTCAACGAAAGCAGCAACGCTCAATTCTATAATTTCTATGTTTCAGTAATGATGCAAGTATTTGTAAAGTGGCTTACTGGAAGTTCTCATCAATTTGATCTCAGTGCACAAGTAAATGGTCTGAGCAAGCCAGTCAATTCTACCTTATCAATGACAGTTGTGGAGACGTAGTCGACAATTTAGGAGGTAAAATATGAAGAGAGACAGTAAGGAATATAGAAAAAGCCAGAGTTAGCTGCGGTAAGAGGAGAATGACATGGCAGTATTAAACCGAAAAACATCAGCTTTGATTGCTACCAGCATAATAGTTGTCGTACTGATTATTGCATTAGTACCGTTCAATGAAATAATCGGACCACATTTCTCTGTTACAGAAAAAGAGGTGCAGTCCACGATGACAGGAGTTTTTGCAAATTCTTCTTCAACCAACAACTCAATTTTTGGTTCCGATGCACAGTCAACCACACTCATCATTGAACCCAATAAAGTGACTTCATCCTTGCAGATGAATCTGAGTAGAATTTTTGCTTTCCTTGATGTCGTCGGCAATACTATACAGATTTTATTCAACCTATCTATCTCCGGAACTATTTCATCGACCCTAAATCCTTCCAGTGTCACTCTTGAAGCGAACACTATTGCCCCGAACCTTTCCTATGCCCAGCCATTGAAACAGTGGCTTTCATTCTCGACATTCTTTTCGAGATACAATAACGCGTCAATTGAAGGAGCATCCGCACTGCCAAATATGGCTGGAGTCTCTAACACTTACCATCTCCTGAACAGACCGACCTGGAATATATTTACCGGCTATAGCGAGCCAACGTATCACTTTTCCATATCCGGTGAGGTGAACCTTATGATCATTCCATATATCGGGGAACACATAATCAACATATCCGCCCAGATGAACATATACAGTCACACTGTGTTTTCCTCGGTCAACCTGACCCTGATTAACGAGGTATAGTTATGAGAACAAAAGAAGTGAAGAACTTTAGGATTTTGGAAGTATGCATAATTGCTTCTGTTGCGATTTTTCTACATTTGGCAAAGGCTTGGCAGGCGTTGTTTTTGGTCAATCTTGTTCCGCCTCTGTTTCCACACACACCGGTTGGGCAGGGTACAATGGAAATGACTCCATATATATGACAACAGCACTAACTAATATTGCTAACGTTTATCTGCTTCCACAAGAGAACAAAACGGTGTACCAGAGTAACGTCGATGGAGTAATAAATACTTCAAATCAGGTAGCTCTTACCTTTGGAACAAGTTTATTGTCAGCGTCTGGAACTACCGTCAGCCATGAGTTTTATGATGCCTCCGACAATCAACTAACCATCGTGTACGGGCTTTCAATCGCGACTGCCACGGATACCTTCTCGGAAAGCAATGAAATCACACAGAGTTATCAGACAGATACATTAGGCAAGTCGGTCATTTCCTCGGAAGTAACAGGCAGCGGGCTTTCTATGGTTTCAGGGGATACCCAGGGACAAGATTGCGCCTCGGCAGTGAATGAGAGTATAACCAGATAGCTGCTTCCAACGCAACTCTTAGCCTGGCCGAGAGCATTTTAATGGCAGGAATTGGAGCCATTCCACATCCCGGATATTTCACTATACCGGTTTCGATAGCTATGAGTGACATAGGCGTAAGTTCACAGAATAATAACACTGTTTTGTTCGATGGGAACATGGAACACACATCCCTGTTGTATCATATAGAACAGGTTGTGCAATAGGCCTGAGCAGAATAGTGTGTTATCTATCCTGTCATCCCTTTCCTTCCCGGGATGATCCATGGATAACCATGTAACGATGGTGAGAAAACTGTAGGTTGAATCAGGTAGGCTGATACTGTCAGAGGATGAGATAGAGGGATTCCTGGAGAGGACAGTTACACCCATAGAAATGTCTGGGAAGGCAGACAATCCCAGTAGATACATCGGCAGGAGAGTCTACGTTATAATTACGAAAAACGGGGAACCATCAATTCAGACAGAAAAAAGGGATAGTGTACCACGCTCATTGGCTGTGAAATATTTATATAATTTCACTTCTTAGAAGTGTCAAAGAGTGATCTCAACGTCACGAAGAAAGATTTATATTACAGCGGCGGTGATTTTTGTCATTGCTCTCCTTATCCTGTCATTCTTCCCATACAGAGAATTTATTGAGCCTGATATTTCCGTAAACAGAGGGTATTCTTCTGCAAATTTGACCGGAAACCTGTCAGGCGTAAGTATTAATTCTCCAATTAAGTTCGGCATTAACGGCGCTTCTACTTCCATCAACGACGGCAATTTCCCTGAGTCATTTCTTAACATTTCGCTGAACGGTTTATCATGGCACAATGGACCGCCTTTTGGCGGTTATCCGGGAAATGAAAGCAGCGGAGTGTTTTACATCTGGGTCAACTTGACCGTTGCAGGACATCTTGCACCCAATTTGGACCCAATGAACCTGGTTCTGGAGACAAACGCTTCGGGACCGGATTCACTGGGTTATATTACTTCCAGTGGTCTTGCATCGGAATTCACAGGCGTAAATGCTACACAGGATTGGACAACCAGCTTCGCTGGCTATAACTCATCTTCTGCAGAATTCAGTTTTAATAATGAACCCAAATTGTCTATTTTTGGCAACTATCCTCATAGTTTCTATAATTTCGAGATTCACACTGTTTTCCTTGTAATGATAGCCAGTTATTCCGGTACGCATGACTTCGGGTACAGTGCCGAGCTTACAGGTCTCCGGCAAGCCGCTTCCGTTGGAATCACTCTTATTCTGATCGACAATTGAGGTGAATAGAAAGATGAAACATTCGTTTGCAAGAACCAATGCACTGGTGTTAGCCCTGTTGCTTATTTTAATCGTGCTTTGGGTCGTTCCTGGAGAATCCTCGGCTCAAACTCCAACAGTAGCATACGTGCAATACGGCTGGGCAGGGTACAATGGGAATTATTCCGTGTACTTGTCGTACTCTAAGTATGAAGAATCCGTATGTGTTGCCAACAAAGACTGTACACACCGTTCAAGGAGGGAACCCCAATTATGAAACGAATGGCGTTGTATTGTCTACCCATCCTATTGATACGAACTCCGGACCTATATCACTAAACGAACAGTACAACCCGGCTATTGGACAGATGCAGATTTATATCCCGATCGAGGTAGGAAGCGGAACTAATCAAACAAGGTTTAATGACGTTAACGATGGAGGGTATAACGTTAATGGTGTAGGGAAACTAGTTTCTTCTGAGTCCATATCAGGATTCCCTGCGGATCAACTGAACTCTCTTTATACTGATAGTGGCGGTATTAACGTAACATTCCCTAATGGTGTTGTAGGCGGTACTTCCACTTCAGAATATAACGTAGTTAACCAATCACTAGTTATTGCGCTTGGACTGGTGCCAATTCTTGGGGCCTTCTTTTCATATGCAGGATTTGCGGCATCGTTTGCGAATTATGGAGCATCGTCCACCGCGACCCTAGGTGGAAATGGAAATGCCAGCATAATTGAGAGTCTGGCCGTAAATCCCAACTCTGGTAATTATAGTAAATGGATTAATGGAACGGGAGCAAACGAAGGGTACGACTCTGGATTCGGTCAGAACGTTTTCGCATCTGAGATGATTGGGTCGCTGTTGATCGACAAAACAGACTTCGGTAGAGCAGGAGGTATGAATTTGAACTCCACAAACTATCTTGGAGAATTTTTGGAACCCACGGGCTGGAATATAGAAGAAAGTGGGTCCAGCTGTAACATCAAAATTCCATTCGTTCCGGCAAACACAATTACAGGAACTGTCTATGAAAATGGTGTTATAGCCGCTAACCAAGATATAGTCCTGACCCAGACCAATGCAAACAACAGCGTCACACAATTTTACGAAACTACTAACAGTAGCGGTCAGTATAGGTTCTTTGCCCAGCCCGGTGTTACGTACGAGATCCAGGCAATAATTCCGGGCGGGTTGTCCAACGGAGTTCAGGAGACCCTTGCTAATGACGAGAACGGTACTCCCATGAACTTAGCCATAACAGCGCCTGCAGGGGCTGTTTTCACGGAGTCTGGCCTCACATCCGGAGCCACCTGGTCTGTCACCATGAATGGTACCACAGTATCTGGAACCACGAGCACATTGACCATACCTGACCTGCAGTATGGTGACACATATTCATACAGCATCAACGCCCAGGGATTCACTGCTGATCCATCAAGCGGTTCAGTCTCGGTGAACGATCTCACCACGTCAGAGAGTGTCGGGTTCAGCCCTTCCGACAGCCTCACCTTCTCTGAATCCGGTCTCGCATCCGGTACTCAATGGTCCCTCAAGCTGACATATCCGGGCGGAACACAGAGTACACCAAGCACAACGGGTTCCAGCATTACCTTCAACAATGTGCCATACGGTACCTATGACTGGACATACAGCATCCCATCTGGATACGGCATCCTCTACCAGTCCGGTACAGCGAGCATATCGCCGACCTCAAACACCGCAACGGAAACAGGGTCGTACTATGCCGTGGGTGACGTAACGTTCACTGAAACGGGGCTGTCTGGTCAGACCTGGGGGGTTTCCATCGGCACTTCATCACAGTCCACATCAGCGTCAACCATCGTGTTTACAAATATAGCAGCGAATTCTGGGGTACCTTATACCGTGAGTGCACCATCCTCATACATCGCAAGCCCGCAGACAGGGGAAGCGCAGGAGGGTACCACAACAAACATCGCGTTCACGTATGAACCTGGTTATTCAGTGACGTTCACAGAGTCCGGATATCCCATAGCCCCAGGCGACGAATGGGGCGTTTCGATGGGTGGTACTACAATATGGTCACAGACCTCATCCCTGAGTTTCACCATGCATGACGGCTCGTACTCATATTCCGTACCAAAAACGGCAAGTTCCAAATACTACTATATCGCCGACCCGAGCAGCGGCTCTGTGACCGTGAGCGGAAGCAATGTGAACGTACAGGTACATTTCTACGAAGATGGGCCAGTGAGGTGCGTCAACGCCACCACTGAGATACTCATGGCCAATGGCACATACATCCATGCTGACCAGGTCATTGCCGGCGATGAGATCATGACCCTCAACACGACAACGGGAGCGATGCAGCCGGAGATCGTGCAGCATGTATATGTAACGGCGGAGACGTCGCAGTATACGATTAACGGATATCTAAGGATCGCCCAAAACCAGGACGTATTGACACAGAACGGATACGTATCCGCTGACAACCTCACAACTCATGACTGGATGTACAATGTCTATTCGCATTCCTGGGAGAAGGTGCGCAGCATATCTTCATCCACTGGAACATACACAATGTACGACTTCCAGGTATCCGGCAACAGTGATTTCATCGCTTATTCAAGCGTAATAGAGAGCACCACCCCCTAGGCAAGCTTCGCATGATGACTATATCATGGTCAATCTCTGGCAAATGGTGACGGAGTTAAAGATGGATAGGGAGCCTTGAGGCTCCCACTCATTGTTAAATGAATCTGGTAATAGTACCGTTATTCTATCACCTGGTAGATTGATCAGCATCACTTTGCACGTGGTCTTACAAGAAGGATAGCGAAAGCTGATTGCATCCTCAAGATCTTCGCCAGGGACTTGGACAGGTAAACTGCGCTATTCCAGTTTAGCGGCATGAATCATCATGAGAGTTCACTTAATTTCACGAGAGCAAGAAAAAACCCATTATTCCTTGAAAATGTATTAACAGAAAAAAACAGTAATGGGGCTTGGATCCTTTTCACGAGGCATGAATCCATAAAATCATAGATTGAAAGTGGAGTTGCACTCAAACGCTCTTTCATGCTACAATAAGGCAATAATGACCTTTGGAAAGTCATTTTGAAAATAATGGTAATAAACACCTGGCTTCTGACTTATCTGTATTATTTCACTCTTTAAATGGTGTGAGCGGGAAAACCAGATCTTCTTGGAGGAAATAGGAGCGAACCGAAACATTCATAGCCCTAATCGCTAAGCATCAATAATGTCCACACCTGAAATGGCAAGGCATTTCCCTTGAGGAGTAAGACGATTAAGTGGACTGTTCGAAAGGACACTGGTTTCAGTGGCATGCTCTACGTGAGGAAAGGGGATATACGCCTATACCCTCTACTGAAACCAGGCTGTGGAGCGTTGCCCGAAAGGGATAAAAATAGCCCCTTTCCTCTGGCAAGGGAAAGTCAACCAGCCAATCGTCGCGGTTAAATGATCTGCCCGTAGGCAGAGGAGAGACCAGCGACAAGTTCCGTCCGAAAGGGTCGGGTAGTTGACATACTGGTGCTATTTATTTCTCAGGTAGATCTCGTTAGTCATTCCGTGCCTTGTTTTCTCGATGACACCCTTTTCCTCCAGGGAGGTCAATATCCTCGTCACTGTAGCACCAGAAAGTCCCGAACTTAGGACAATGGCATTTTGCAGTATCCTGCCGCCATTCCCCGTTATGATGCTCAGTATTATCTCCTCATTCTTGCTTAGTTCAATTGGCAGCCTACCGCTAGATTTTGGAATAGAGGCTGACCCCCGGCTCTTAATATCAGAAATAAGCTCCAGGAATCCACGATACATGGCGACCAGTTTTGCGGCTGATGACGTCAGGATAAAAATGTCGGCTACAACTACTATAATGTAGAGCAAGTAATAGTAAAACCCGACGTGAACTCCCAGGCTAATGCTTGAGATAAGTATTGATGATGAGATTGCAATAGACAGAACGGCAAAGATGAAAATAGTCGCGAACGCTATTAATCCCAGCTCTTTTTCCTGATCCTGATAAATGTCTTTACTCATTTGGCTATTAAAGCAATACTGCTCACTTTGATTATTCTTTGTATGATTTGTCACAAATTCTATAGCGGTTTACTTGTCAAACTGGTAATCAGGTTACGGCTCAAAAAATGCCCTTCAGGCACAGAATAGTTTCAGGAAAGTTAATTAATGTTCATGTCAATATTAATTATGTTGATTGGTGAAGTTGATCGCCTGCTTGACAGACAGTGTACAGTATCATTTACAAATGATTATCAGATATTTGAAATTTCACGGAAGTTCGGCATTAAAGCTTCTTCAATTGTCCTTCTCAACAGTGATAATATCGAGGTCTTCTTCTATATCCAGAAGGGTGCGGAAAGATTCAGGGAGGTAAAGATATTGCTCGATGCCATGAATGCCAGGGAAATTTATGGCAATTGGGTATTCTCCAGCAAAAGTGATAGATACGAAGAACTCAGTATCGTCTCAGAATTAATACAGGTTCCCTCAGTATCCATAGATGGGATCTACCTGAATGAAGGATACCTCAGTGTCAATTTCAGGTTTCATTCACATTTCAATGAACTTGTATCTCCAATAGTGAGCAGTTATGTCTCAAAGTTCCAGAATTTCCAGATAAAGAGAATGGGCCCATCTCCTGGGCTAATCAACATATTGAAAAGTGCAGTTGACTATACACCACTTTCACTGATAACCACACTTAACACTCATGAGGGAGGGCCTGCTGAGGACAATCCCCTTGGGACAAACTGGATACGGGAGCTGAAATACATATCGACCGACGGGCAGATACACGCCATTTACAAGACTGATATTGAGCCTGAAAGTTTAGGAGGCAAAGTTACGGTGATCTCGCAGAAAGACGGTATTTATGAGGCTACGACAAAGAACAGTTTTGTGGACTTCTATTCCACGAAAACAAACAGTGACATGATCAGCTCATTAAGCCGTATACAGTCTGCCAGCGCAAATAAACTGGTTTCCAGCTCAATTTTTCCCCGTAGCTACCTGGGAAATTACCTCAGAATAATTTCGGAAGCAAAGAAGAAATTTGCAGACTGGAAAATATCACTGCTTGAGGTTCGTGATTTTCCTTAGTACATATCTGCACGTATAATTCAAGATTTTTCACGGATCATACGATTTCCAGGTCTACATGTTGAAGCAGGTGCATCTCATTCGCTCTCTTGTAGTATTTTGCCAGAGCTTCTCTGCCTTCCCTGCCAAAATCTATGGAAAGGTCGTTCACATACATCCGAATGAATTTTCTCTCCAGTTCCATGTCGGAATATCTCGCATATTTAAGCGAATATTTCACTGCAGCATCCTCGTTCTGCATGGCGTATTTTATTGAATTCTCGAAATCTTCTTTGTAATTAGCTGCGACCTCTTTTCCCAGTGATTTCTTTATTGCATTGAACCCGAGTGGCACTGGAAGTGCACCGGCGAATTTCTTCCATTCGTCGTAGATATCGAAAACCTTTACCAGGCCCCTGTCCTGGTAAGTGAGCTGCTCATCATGAATGAGTATGCCCGCATCAACTTCTCCCGATAATACCGCTTCAGGTATTTTATCGAATCTTGTTTCTACAAAGCCATTACGCGGTTCAGGTGCAAACATTCTGTAAAGCAGGTGTGACGATGTCAGGAAACCGGGAGTTGCGATCTTCGCGTTCTTCAGGTCTATTTTTTTCTTGGCCACAACAATAGGTCCGTAGTTAAGCCCGAAGCTCGCTCCGGATGTTGTAAGACTATACTTGTCAGATACGGCAGCATAGCCATTAGCGGATATTGCGGTGACGTCGTATAACCCTTTCACGGACTCCTTGTTCAACGTTTCTATATCCTTCACGACCTGCTCATAGTCATAATGTGTCTTTATTTTGTGCTCGAACATTCCATAAAACATGAACGAGTCGTCTGGATCCGGTGTGTGTGCAATTACAATCTTCATGTCTGGTAATGTCAACATTGTAGATATGTTTTCAGTTACAATCCGCTGCCGGCAGCGACAGATTCATGGTTAAATACTTGCGTGCGATGTGGTTCTTTCCGGGGTTATCATGGAAAGAATAGTAATTGCATTCGGTGGAAACGCCCTTTTGAGGAAGGGCGATAGTGGAGATTTTGAAACACAATCCAGGAGGGCATACGAGGCTTTTTCCAGCCTTGGCTCAACCCTGGCGGAATATGAGGCTGTTATTTCTCACGGAAACGGACCGCAGGTTGGTAACATACTGCTTCAGAACGAGTTCTCCAGAAACGTTACGTCACCTATGCCTCTGTATTCATGCGGAGCAATGTCGCAGGGGCTCATAGGTCTCGCCCTTTCGATTGCGTACGAGAAGGCAAAGTATGAATTCGGGCTCTCCCGGGACATTTCTGTAATTATGACACGAACCCTTGTGGATGAAGATGATCCATCCTTCAAAAGTCCGTCAAAACCGATAGGTCCATTTTATACAGAAGAGGAAGCAACAAAATCAATTACTGAGAAAAAGTGGGTCATGAAAGAAGACTCTGGCAGGGGCTGGAGAAGACTGGTGCCTTCACCGGATCCCAAAGAAATACTGGAACGGAAACAGGTACTCTCGCTCCTGTCTGACGGTTTCCTGCCGGTATGCAGCGGTGGCGGTGGAATTCCTGTAGTGAAGTCCAATGGTTTCTACATGGGGGTAGAAGCGGTGATAGACAAGGACCTGGCATCTTCCGTACTTGCCACATCCATTTCGGCAAGGAGACTAATGATTCTTACTGACGTTGAAAACGCTTATCTGTCATATGGCAAGCCGGACCAGGAGGCAATCGGCAGGGTGAGTCTCTCACAGATAATGGATTACTATGACAAGGGTGCCTTTGCGAAGGGAAGCATGGAACCAAAAATTATGGCCGCGATAAGGTTTGTAAAATCCGGCGGAAAGGAAGCTATCATAACGTCATTGGGCAACGCAAAAGCCGCATTGGCTGGTAAATCCGGCACAATAATACATGGATGAATGGAATATCAGTTCTTTTTCCATTTTGATCCAGATTTGGAGATTTTGCCGGCCCTTTCCATTACAGTGAGAACCTGTTCCAGAACGTTATCATCTACATCAAGATCATAATCCTGTTTTAGTGCTGACCTCAGTTCTTTGGTGCTCATTGGAGAAACCATTGTTCTACCAGAAAGATTGTCCAGGTCTTCGTAAACGTTCCACGGAAATATGAACCAGACCCAGTTACTGTTATCAATTTCCTCTGCGAAGAAGTCCGGAACAAATTTGGAGCGATTTATATGGAGCATTGCCGCTGTCTTTACTTCCAGCGGTGAAAATTCCGAAAGATAGCCTTTAGCCAGTGACATACTTTCCCCTGTATCAGTTATATCATCGACCAGTAAGACTCTCTTTTTTTCCAGAAAAAGTATAGGCCTGTTCTTTATTGCTGCTTTTCCGTCAAGGGTTGCCGTGAGTCCCCAGTGTTCCGTCTTGACGGTCTGTAGATCCTTAATCCACATCATGTCTGCAAGTATCCTTCCAGGAACCAGTCCACCACGGGATATGCCGACTATGGTGTCCGGCCTGAATGAAAGGGATACTTTTTCCCTGATATTGTCGCACCATTTTTCAATTTCATTCCACTTAACGAGTTTAGCCCTGAACTGCATATAATGATCAACACCACAGTGTATCGCCGGTTAAATTATTTCTTATCACTGATATGAAAACATGCTCCCTTCAGATACAAAAGAACCGAAGACTCAAGTTGGGCAGCATTAGCTGATTTTCTATTTCCGCGCTCAATGCAGACAGGTCAGTTATACTCCAAGTAGCAAATGGTTAAATATCTTTTTTATTTATCTATCTTCATGGCGATAAGTGGTTTAGACATATTCCTGATTTTTATAGCTATTGTTATTATAATAATACTGCTATCTGGAATACACATCCTGAAAGAATGGGAAAGAGCTCCTGTACTTACACTTGGCAGGTACAGTGGAATGAAGGGACCCGGACTTATATATGTTACCCCGATAATAAGCAAGATAACTGCCGTTCTTTCAACAAGGATACAGGCGGTTGCGTTCAAGACAGAGTCCACATATTCCAAGGATAATGTTCCTCTGAATGTCGACGCAGTGATGTATTTCCAGATTATAGACCCAGAGAAAGCAATACTGAATGTTGAAAATTATTCAACAGCCACCAACCTGTCAGCTCAGACAACGCTAAGGGAAGTTCTTGGAAAGTCATCATTTGACGAGGTTCTATCCGAGAGAGAAAAGCTTGGCGAGTCTGCAAGGGAGATAATCGACGAAAAGACCGAACACTGGGGAGTCAAGGTATCATCCGTGGAAATAAGGGACGTTATAGTTCCACAGGCACTTCAGGAAGCCATGTCAAGACAGGCATCTGCTGAGAGGGAGAGAAGATCAAGGGTAACCCTGGCGGTAGCAGAAGTCGAAGCTGCGCAGAAGATGGTCGAGGCTGCTGCCCAGTACAGTTCAAACCCGACAGCTTTCCAGCTCAGATGGCTCAACATATTGTATGAAATAGGTCTGGAGGGCAAGGGCACACTGATGATGGTTCCATTCAACACTCCGGTTGCCGGTGGATTAACATCCAACCCAATCAGTGTAATGGGGCTTTCTGATATAGTGAACAAGACCAAGGGAACACAGGATTCCGCCAATAAGACCCAGTAATATTTTAATTCTGCAAAAATTTAAAAATTTTTATTATTTCCTCGGTGGTGAGTGTATCGGGTCTCCTTTCTGCGAGATCAGCGGGGTAAGTATCGAAGATACTTCTCACCATCTTTCTTCTATTTGAGAATAACCGGACAAGAATATTATCCAGTCGCTTGTAATCAAGGTCGTATTCCGGAGATTTCTTTTCGATGGATATGATAGTTGAATCCACCCTCGGCACTGGAGTAAAGAGCGTCCTTGACACTGACTTTAGCTTCCTTATCCTGAAATACAGTGAAGCATTGACGGTCAGCCGTGAGTATTCACTTTTGCCAGGCAGTGCAACCAGTCTATTTGCAAACTCCTCCTGCACCATAAGTATGCAGAGATTGAAACTGAAATCTCTGAGGTGAAAAATAATTGGAGATGAAATGTGATATGGAATGTTGCCAATAATTTTATCATAATGTGCAGGCGGAAAATCCAGAAAACTCTCTTTCAGAATTTTAACTCTACCATCCTCGATCTGTGTCTTGAAACGTTCCATCAGGTTTCCATAAAGGACGTGATCCGGTTCAAGTGCGGTGACGCTGGAAAAACTTCTTACAAGTTCCGAGGTTATTATTCCCGGTCCTGGACCAATTTCAAGGACGCTTTCATCCGGTGAAGGCAGAAGGCTCTCAACCTCGAATTTGGCGATATCTATCCCCTTGAGAAAGACCTGTCCGTACTTTTTGCTCGGTATTCGGCTTGATTTCATCTTGCTACAAATATACGGTGTTTCTCGAACCTGTCCTGAAGCTCATCCACTATTCTTCCAGCTATCATTTTTTGTGGGTTATGGATCGTTTTCACCCTCTCTGTCAGATCTGCGAATGAACTGAATTTCTTCTTCTTCCTCTCTTCTATTATGGTCCACATGGTCTTATTTCCTAGTCCCGGAAGAAGTTCGAGCGAGTGCATTCTTGTGTTTATTGACTCGGCTTCATTGAAAAATTTCACGAAACGTTCTTCTTTCTGGTTCACTATGGATTCAAGAACAAACGGTAACTCGTTAACCGCAGCGCTTGTCAGTTCCTTAAACGATATTCTTCTTTTGACAGAGACTATCTTTGTTCTCAGTTCCGGATTCTTGCCTATGTAGATTTTCTCGCCTACCGATATCACGGCGTTTGGTTTTGGAATTATTTCGAGCAGCTTGAATTCCTCTTCCCCAACAGCCAGGACAACGGGTGAACTCCTGTACCCTCTTTCCTCGGGTCGACCCTGAGGCAGATAATCTAAAACATATACATATTCTTCCAAAACAAACACACTCCAAGACTAAGCGCTATAGTAATTCAAAATAGCCCAAGAGCGTATTTAAATCTTTTTCCGGGATTATAATATTGTACGAGGAGAGAACACTGGTAAATTCTTCTTTGCTTTTTGGCACCGTGTCTATGAGTTTCTTCAGAACTTTTTCCGGAAGGTCCACTATAGCCAGTATATCTTTCTCAATTTTCTTGTTTTTCTTGGGATCAATCTTGATAAATTTTTCGAGATATGCCAGGCTTTCACCTTCTATCTCACTGTGTTCCTTCTTCTCTGAGAGTATTTTGAAAACTTCACCCATGGAAAGGTAGCTTTTTTTTATCATTGTCCCTCTATCTTTATGAGATGTGCCGGAGCTGCAAGGATGTTCTTTGTTACACTTCCTGCCTTTATTGTCAGGATATAACATCTGCCCTGTTTTCCTGTTATGCGACCGGTGTATCCATGAAAATTATGGAACGGAATCCCGGAATGTATTGACGGATTGATCTTTATTGCTGCAAGGTCACCCACGTTAAATTCCTTAAGCATCGAATTTACTGTTGGCAAGCCTCTCTGCTTTATCTTCTTGGTCATTTTTTTTCTTGACCCAGCTCTTGGGCCATGCGACATTTTGGTCATTTATTTTTCACTCCTGTGTATATTAACTACGTCAAGTTCTGAGACCCTGAGGTTGTTTCCGTATATGGAAGACATACTTGGATCTGTTCTTCCGCCATCCCCGTTTATCAGCTCCTTTATGTAAGTCCCGGATTCAGCGGTTATCTCCAAGGTGGCTCTTTTTCCCGAGATGTCCAGCAGATCAACGGTTTCTATTTTTCTCTCCCTTATTATGTCTGCTCTGCGTCTCATTACTCTTATGGGGGTTCTCTGATATATAACTCTTCCACTTAAATATTTCTTTGTGTTTTCAAGTTTAGCCGGATCAAGTTCATTTTCGCACTCTACAATTACCCTGTAAGTCTTGTAATGCATCTCCATTTTTACTTTTTTGACTGATGTGGAATCGGTTAATGTGAGATCTGATACCGTAACTCCAAGATTCTGGTTATTAATTCTGTCCCTGAGATTTACAAGATCGATCTGTCTTATTGAAGGTGAATATGCCTCAATCACAAATTCTCTTCCGTTACCCAGCATCCTGACATCCACATCTTCCCGGCCTGCTGCGTGGAGGTAGTAGTTGTGGCTTCTTGTCATCTCCTTCAGGGGCTCCCCTATTATTGATTCAACAGATTCATGCATGTCGCTGTCATGAATCCATCTGGTCTGCGGGAGATCTCTCCTGAACTTCATATAAGTTCCCCTGATGTATACGCTTCTCGCCTGGATATTGACAGAGTCATATTCTGTATCGACAAGTATGTTTATATCGGGAGTTTCGAATTCTGCCTCCCTTCCCGTTATGGCTGTGAAAAATTTTCCAAATTCCCTGTTGAATTCCTTCTTTATGCTCTCGCCGAGCGAACCATACTCTTCCTGTATTCCCGCTTCCATTTCCATTATATTAGCCGGGAACCGGGATCCAATCAGGATAGTCCTATACTCATACCCGGATAACTCAGAATTCACTATTTCATAATACTTTTCAAACTCAGTGAAAATACCGTGGCATACGGGGCATTTTTTTTCTTCATTCTCCTGAACAGGCATTCCTGTTTCCGCCTTTATGGAAAAAAGTATCATCCTGCCCCTTTCGTGATTGGTAAGTCCAGTATCGATTGAAGCAAAGACTCTTCCAATGCATCTTGTGCAGAGTCCCTGCTGCAATAGTCTGGATAAATCCTTCATTGCTTATCTGGCAATAATAACTTTTTCAATGGACGGCCTTTCCTTTATAAAAACCCTGGAACCGCACTCACATTCTATCTCTGCGGTACCAAACGATTTCTCAAGGGGCCTTCCACACCTGATGCATTTATACATTCTGCCTCATCTCTTCCACTACGGTGGGTGTGTATTCTGGTGTATATGATCCTCCGGCAAATTTATATCCACAATGCCTGCATTCCCATATTCCCGAAGCAACCCTCTCTACCTTGGTCTGCTTGCACGAAGGGCACTTGTAAAGCATAATCTTCTGGCGGTATATGTCGAGCCACTCTCTTTTCTTCTTGACTCCATATCTTGGCCCAAATCTTCCGGCGGCGCCAACCTTCAATGTTCTTTTGCTCATTTAGATCACTTCAGGTAATTTTTCCTGATTATGCTACCCGTATCACTGCTCATTTTTATAGCTTTTCTAATTTCATCCATTTCGAAGTAACCAAGATCGCCTTTCTGCATCGCCCTTATATGTCCATCTTCAGTCGTTGTGATTGTTATTCTGGTCGTTGACATCTGTTCTTCCTCGAGATCGGGATCACACACCATTACGTCGTCAAGCTTAACGATAGTCACGGAAACCGGTGTATTGTTGATTGGTAACTGTGAATCCGTGCCTCCATACTTTGACCCGGGGACCACAGCTGTTTTGAGTGCAGCAACAGCGCCATAGCTGCAGGCATCAAAGAGATTTCCATCGAAGTCCAGGACGTTTATGTCGACAAATACAACCCAAACTTTCTTTCCAGGCTCTATGACAAGTTTTCCGAAGTCAATCATTTTGGATTCTCTTATACCTCTATCAACTACTCTTGCAACCTCTATTGACATCTCGTTCGGAGGGCCAGATTCAAAAGTGGGAAAGGCCATGGGCAAAAGTTCCACGTTTGTGGTGAATACACCAAGATTCGGAGTGTCAGGGAAAGGTTCTCCTGCATCTATTTTCACTCCGACGAGTATTTTGGTCTTTCCCAATTCTACAAGCGCAGATCCGTTTGCTCTTGGTACATAGTTGGTCTGTATACGGAGTTCCCTATATTCATCAGGTTTCCTTCCGTCTCCTCTCCTGCCTTCCTTTATCTGTTTGGTTATGAAACTTTTCTTGATTTCTGACAGCACTCCAAGTGCATCTTTAGGCATTTTATTCACCCTGCTCCTTCTCTTTGGTCTCGTATTTTTTAGTTAAGGCATCTCTCTGGATTTGCGCTATTCTCTTCGTTGCCTTCATAATCATCGATGTTGCCTGCTCAAATTCCTCAACTGAAAGGTCGCCGTCCATCTGCATCAGAACCACCCTGTCAGACTTGGGGAGTATTCCTACTGGCAGGTCCGCCTGTCCGAAATTATCCTCTTCCTTGGAAAGGTCAAGTACAATCTTGTCTCCAACCTTGCCTGCAGTGCATCCTACAACCATGTCTCTCATTGGAATCCCTGCAGCAGCCACGGCTACTGAAGCTGCGGTCAATCCGGCAATTCTTGTTCCCGCATCTGCCTGGAGTACTTCAATGAACACGTCTATCTGTGCTCTTGGGAATAATTCAACCATTATTGCGGCTTCTAGAGCTTCAGAAACAACTTTAGAAATTTCCACAGATCTCCTGTCGGGCCCGGGTCGCTTTCTTTCGTCTACGGAAAACGCAGCCATGTTGTACCTTGCCTTCACAATCGCCTTGTTTATGTCCTGGTTGTGTTTCGGGTATGCCTCCCTGGGTCCATAAACTGCTACCATTATCTTGTTTCCGCCCCATTCGATAAACGAGGAGCCGTCTGCCCTGTTCAGGACATTTGTCTCAATCTTTATTGGTCTTAGCTCTTCAGGCCCTCTTCCGTCAAGCCTGATGTTATTTTCATCAATTAACTTTATATCACTTGCTGTTCCCATCTATTTCACCCTTCTTTGATTCCAGATATGCTCCCATCCTGTCTGTAAGGCCCACTGTGTGTGCCTCGTTTTCAACCATTTTTATGGCATCTATTGCTATCATTATATTCTTTGGGATTCCGTCAAGCCATATCAGTCCGTTCTGGCCAACGACAATACGTGTTCCGGTTGCATCCTTTATCATGTTCACCATGGAACCGCCCTTGCCTATTATTCTCGGTACTTTTGGCGCCGGTATTGATATTATATGGCCCCCCTCGAGTTTTCTCAGCCCAGCATCCTTTAGCGTGACCCAACTTTCCCTCAGTTCATTAATGCTCATTATTTTTCCGTAAATATAGTCCCCAATCGCCAGATATCGCTTTATATCTCCTGCAGAAGTTCTCCATGGTGTGTCGTTCATGTGCAGGAGGGAATGATACGGGGAATTGATATCCACTGTCCACATCGAGGGTCCAATCTCCAGTATCTTTCCTATTATCTTATCATCTTTTCTCGGAAAATATGGGCCAGTGAACGGAACAATGTCAATAAACTGCTCATTTTTCTGTACTATCCCAAAGTACTCAGAACAATATTTGTCCTGTCCGCACTTGTAGGCGCCATTGCGAACCTTTTCGCTGGTTCTCTCTATTTCGTCTCCAGGTATAACTATCTGTTTGGATTCTGTCATTGCTTCACCTTTATTTATTGCTTCAGACCACAGACTTCATCAAGCACGTATATGGCAATGAGGAAAACAGAACTGCTCTGCTTCACTTAAAGCGCTCCACAAAGTGGTCCGGCAATATTTTTCAACTCTCTCTCTGTTCTAAAACATAGTTAAACAATATATATTTCTTGCTACGTCTGATATTCAATTCGCTAATGGGATCTATTTCTTTACAATTCTTATGTCGATATTTCCCTTAGCCTTCCGTGAGAGATTGCTCATTATGTCTCCCTGCATTCCAGCTGGAACTTCAATCACGCCCATCCATGATCCATCATTTCCCCACTCCTCCTTTATTATGTAGCCACTTCTTGACAGATCACCGTAAACCTTTCCATAAGCATCGCCAGTTAGCTTCACTGCAAGCTTCGCCTTTTCCATTCTTATGGGTATTATAGGTTTTAGAAGCTTCAGGACACCATTCAACTGATCCTCTGCAGACTTGAAGGGATCAATATGAACCTTTGAGTCTTCCATTGCCTGGGCTATCCTTGCAGGGGGATGTGGTGCATTTGTCTGAGGGTTTATTGACTCCCTGGATATCATCTCTATTATCTGCTTTGTTCTCTTCTGAAGCATTTCCTTTCTCTGCTCTGTAGTGAGCTGTATTTGCCCCTTTTTCACTATTTCAGAAGCGATCTCTTTAATATCGGTTGTCTTGAAAACCTCCATTAATGATTCGTCTCCCACCTTATCTCCCTTCCTTGCATCCTTGAAAACCGTGTCGCTTGCAAGGTCTGTGTTTATGTCAAAATCACCGGATTTTATGCGTTCAGTGGCATTTGGGTCTACCAGTATTTCGAACTTGTGCCCGTGTGATTCAAATCTGGCCACTATTGAGTCCTCAACTTTGACCATATATAGTGGATGATAAGTGTGTATAAAAAGT
The DNA here is from genome assembly GCA_016806715.1 of Thermoplasmatales archaeon. Taxonomy (NCBI): domain Archaea; kingdom Methanobacteriati; phylum Thermoplasmatota; class Thermoplasmata; order Thermoplasmatales; species Thermoplasmatales archaeon. Next base: position 1,167,166 of record CP060531.1, read on the forward strand.
TCCTTAACAGGTATTTCATAAATTCCCGTAAGTTCACGATCCAGTCGCAATGAAGCTCCGACCTTCAGGGTGGAGAGGAATTGCGACACTCTTTTATATTGAATTTATATATCAATATTGTGCTCAAGACCCTTCAGATCAAGCTCCTTCCCGATGATAACCAGAAAGAGGCTCTTCTCAATACATTCGGACAATTTAACGCCGCATGTAATTTTGTCTCTAAAATAGCGTGGAACCAGAAAATATTCAACAAGGTACTCCTGCAGAAAATAGTATATCATGACATAAGGGATAAATTTGGGCTGGCATCCCAGCTTGCGATCAGGGTCATTGCAAAGGTCGTGGAGACCTACAAAGCTGATAAGGCAACATTCCATGAATTCCGTGAATACGGGAGCATCGTATATGACCAGAGGATACTGAGCTTCAAGGGCATGGATGAGGTCAGCATCAACACGGTTCAAGGCAGGATAAGAATACACATAACCATTGGGAAATACGGTGAGATACCGTTCAGGAGGATGAGGGGGCAGTGTGACCTTGTGCGGAAAAATAAGCTTTTCTATTTAATGGTCGCTGTCGATGTCCCGGAGGAACCGCAAATAGAACCGAAAGACATTATGGGCGTTGATCTGGGGAGGGCGAACATCGCCGTTGATTCCACCGGCAAATACTATTCCGGCGATAAAATAGAAAAAGTCAGGAATAGATACTCTGCCCTCAGGGCCGACCTCTAGTCTGCAGACACCAGATCGGCGCAAAGGCATCTCAAGAAGCTCTCCGGAAAGGAGAGCAGGTTCATGAAGGATGAAAACCATGTAATTTCCAAGGACATCGTGCAGAAAGCCAAAGGCACCTCTTCTGCCGTAGCCATTGAAAATCTCAAAGGCATCAGGGAGAGGACAACCGTTAGAAAGAGAGAGCGATACCAGCATAACTCCTGGGCTTTCCACCAGCTCAGGTCGTTCATTGAATATAAGGCTAGGATAGTTGGCGTTCCTGTAATCCCCATAAATCCAGAAAATACCAGCAGGGAATGCCCGTCCTGCCACACCATTGACAGGAGGAACACGCCAGAACGACCTAAATTCAAATGCATATCCTGTGGTCTTGGGGGAGAAGCCGATTTCATTGCTTCCCTCAACATCAGGAACAGGGCTGCAGTCAATCAGCCCATCGTAGCGGGTGAGGCTAAGAATGCCCAGCTCCAAGCTCCGAAGCTTTAGCGAGGAGTAGTTGACAGATTAATCGAGATTGGCAGATGGCAATGGTTTGAGCCTAGATTTTTATCCTGACAGCACACCCTCTCTTGGTTAGCAGGTTCGCAAATCCCTCTCCGAGATAGATGATATCATTTGCTCTCAGGTAATAGTTTCTTTCGGGTTGAGCAATGGGTGGCTGATCTTCCGTTATCCTGACGGGAACCATGTCTGATGGAGCTGTTGTTTCCGCTGCAGGCGAGGGTTTGTTCTCAATTTTCAGTGCCTCCTTGTCCTTAGGAACGGGTTCAGGAGTTTTTTCTATTTTTTTCTCCTCAGTTTTCTGCAGAATTCTGTTGAACTCATCCTGCATCTCGACATGCAGCTTCGTAAGAAAGTCCCGCTCTTCAGTAGTAAGAAGATCTATGAGATCCAGGCCAATGTCGTATATTGAAAGTACTGCTATTTTCTCAAACCTCTTCTCGAAGAACGCCTTGAAGTCACTCTCTATATTCTTTATACGCTCGTTGACCTTGATATAGTTCGTGATGTCATTCGAGTGAAGGTAACTGTCGGCCTCAAACCTGAGCGATGTCAGGACTTCAACCATTCCCTTGTAGAAACTGTGATCCAGCTTCTTGATTTTTCTTGACTTTGTCTCGACCCGAAGCATTGATTTCAACTCTTCAGTAAATTTATCAACCTGTGCCTGGGTAAGAGACATGCATGACCATAATAGGGATTTATAAATAAGTTAGGTGGTTGATTGCACAGCAGGTTTCCTGCCACGAACCTGCAGTAAAACGTAGCAGATCGGAGTCTATACCTGGAATCTGTCAGTTCCATATACCCTGGACGGCAAATCTGTGAATATGGTGGAAAATATCCCTTCCCAATCATCATTTTCTGCCTTGATCATCATTGCTCTCTTAGGCACGGAGTCAACGGGTATGACCTTGTCGGGTTTGCTCCGGTCATCAACATAGTCTGTCTCCAGCATGAACGTCTTCCTGATTTTCAGTGACTCATGTACATTTCTCCTGCTTGCCAGGATTGACGCTGTAATATGGGAATTATATGCAAGATTTTCAGGCTTTTCATGATGTTTCACCACACGATACCTGTTGATCCCCGCCCTGTCAGCCATTTCCTCAAGCTGTTTCAATGAGTTTCTGTCAAGGTCTTCCGTGTGGAGGACAACCGCGCAGTTTTCGTCTCTTGCGAGGTCCATTGCCATTTGAATCATCCTGTTGCAGTTTTCAATTACGGTCTCTGCAACAGGAAAATGGGGTCTGCCAATTTCTCCGATTGCGTCCGCTTTCCCCTCATGAATAAGTTTTGCTGCAAGGGCAATCCCCCTGCTCATTTCCTCTACCGGGTCAAGGCCGTTTCTTTCAAAGAAAAAGTAGTCAAGCGGGTAGGGTCCCAGTGTCACAAGCGAAAATATGCTGGACTCTTTCATTACAGTCTCCGCCAACTGGATTGTATTCATGAAAATAGCTTCATAATATCCGTGCACGGGCAATGAATAATCTGGAAGATTGACGAGGTTAAATGCAGTCCCTCCGGCTTTTTCGAACCTGTTGACGGCTTCCATAAAAAAACCATCCCTTCTGAGGTGCATGTGGTCATCAAATATTGCAGTCAATGACAATACAGTGGTGCGCTCATAATGAAATTTTCTCACCAACGGTCCTTAAAACCAAGGATAAAGCAAATTAACCATCTGAGGAAATAGTTAAAGACACGGTATCCAAAAAAATATGAAAAAGGTTTATTATCGGAATATCCTATGGGGGATCAGGTGAATTAAATGCAGCAGGGTCAGATGGCATATGACAGAGCTATCACGGTGTTTTCGCCGGATGGTAGACTGTTTCAGGTTGAATACGCACGGGAAGCCGTAAGAAAGGGCTCCACCGCTCTTGGTATAAAGTTCAGTAATGGTGTAGCACTGATTTCTGATAAGAAGATCAGGAGCAGGCTTGTAGAGCAGAATTCCTTGGAAAAGATACAATTTATAGACGACTATGTCGCTTCAGTGACTTCAGGGCTCGTCGCCGACGCAAGGGTGCTTATAGATTTCGCGAGGATGACCGCCCAACAGGAAAAAGTCACCTACGGTTCGCTTGTAAACATTGAGAACCTGGTAAAGAAGGTCGCTGACCAGATGCAGCAGTACACTCAATACGGAGGAGTAAGGCCTTATGGTGTATCAATGATTTTTGCCGGAATCGACAGTCTTGGACCAAGACTCTTTGATTGTGACCCTGCGGGTACTATAAACGAATACAAGGCTGTTGCCATAGGTTCTGGCAGAGATGCTGTAGCCGGGTACCTTGAAAAGGAATACAAGGAAGACATGAATGAGACACAGGCAATAGCCCTTGCAATCAAGGCGCTCAAGCAGGCCCTTGAGGAAGAAGGAGGCTTGAAATCACCGGAAATTGCAACAATTTCTGCCCAGAAGAAGTTCAGGTTGTACACAAAAGAAGAAGCAGACAAGCTCCTCTGAGTGCACCGTTTTATAAATCCAGTCCTGAATGGTGAATTTTTGGTCCATCCAAAAATCTCCACATTTTTTTTAACTCATAATACTCGGGTCAGCTGAAGCAGCCCTGAGTTTCCGAGATTATTTAATTTCCTCCGAGATGTACATATGTTCGAAAAATTCATTAATTATAAAGGATATCACCAAAGATGGAACGAAATAATCTCATGGCCGTGGGTGCCTTCGTCGTAATCTCAATTTTACTTGTCGGAGGTCTTGAGTTCTATAACATCAATGAAAAACCTGCTGCTAATCCAATAACGCTGACAAGAGTCGATGTGACCCAGTCATGGCTCCATTACGACTCCAGTAATCAAACCGTATATGCTAATATGACTACAGAGGAGTATTTTATTAACTTTACGATAACGCTGAGTGGAACGGTTCCAAATGGGACCTTGGTAGTGGTACCTCCATCCGTGCACAATTCAACAGCCAATGTTACTTATTCAGCGTTCAGTGGATACAATAGCAACTTTAACTTTGTTAATGGGCTTTACACTAAGAACCTGAGCTTCGCAATAAACAGCTCGGTATACGATAACATGACAATGGGTCATGAATATTCCGCCTTCATAACAGTGGAAAGCGGTGCCTACGCATCAAACATACTCAGTGTAAAGCTAATGCGATCCTGAGACTCACGTTCCACCGAAAGGTGTAACCAAGCCGACAATTCCAGAAATTCAAGCCAAAATCCTTTAGTCGTAGGTACATTACACTCATGAGCCTACAGTAGTAACTATTCTGTCAGAATGAATGAGTCCTCTTCGCGTTCCAGACATGCGGTAATAATGCACTTGGAAGAATTGAAGCAACTATACTGGAGTCCTACTGAATTTTCGGAATTCAATGATAGAAATGCTCGTGAATGCAGCAACGGCAACTACAGAAGCCTCAAATGGAATCACATAGAAAGTCGATCCTGGCCTGCTCACAGTGGTTATGAATTTACCCGATATGTTTGCCATTACTTTCGGAATCAAGTTTGCTAATGTCATATTGGTTTCTATGCGTACGACAAAGCTTAGCACTGGGGTTATATTGTAATATCCGGGGCTTAGTGATAAGGCTGTGGAACCGAAATCTCCATATGTCAGGTTGTGAAACTCAAGCTTTTGGCTATTGGAAGTTGAATTAATGTAAACTGTGTAGTTTTCGGTAATTGGTCCAATAGAACTGTTAATCATGAGCCCGTCATAATAAAAAATTTTCCCTCCATTTCCATAGGATACAATCTGAAGGATTGCAGGTGAGCCGAGAGGAATGTTTGCCCGAGATGTATTGTTGTGGAGAACGATTTGGGACGGAGTATCTATGGAAAAAACAGAACCTGCAGAACTGGAATAATACCACATACCAGAGAAGAGGACAAGAAATACCATCGAAATAAGTGCCAGTCTCACAAACTGCTTCGATTTCATCTAATTACCTCCTTCCTGCTCTTAAGCTTCTCCTCTCTATGACTATCAGTGAACCGAGAAAAAGTAACAGCCCAAATATCAGTTCAATAGACCCGCCAATTATAAATACAATGGAAAATGGGTCAGAAAGCCCTATCGAGGAGAATCCCACGAAGATATATTGAAAGAAGTTATTCTCCGCACCAGTGCCGAACAGTGAGGGAGCGATAAACATGAAAAAGACAACAAGTGAACCCGTTGAAACCACTGCATTTTTTGAAGCAGTCGCCAGCAAGAAGCCAATTCCACTTACAAAGATCGACAGACACAGAACAAAGTATGCGATTTCCGTTAGCGCTAAAATAGATCCTGTAAACGTGAAGAGGTATACGTTTACGGTGAAAATGGCAGTCATTATTGCAGTTGAATAAAATACTGCCCACAGAAACATTGAAGCGACGACCCTTCTGGCGCTGTAACCGAATGATACCAGGGTGAGAATTTTGCCATTCTCTATAAATGTGCTAAGCATAAACACGTTAAGTGACAGAATCAGTATATAAGGGAAATAAATAGATCTCAGTATTGAACCGGTGAAGGTATAGATATCTACAGCGGTGTTTCCGGGCTGTATTCCAAGCAAGTAGATTACCGAGTAATCGGCTATGAAAGCTGCAAACGCTGCAAGAAATTCCACCAAGAAGTATGGATCCATCTCAAGACTTATCAGTCTGCCAAGCGTGAATTTATTCATAGAGAATCCTCAACTGGGACGGCAAAGAGAAAAACGACAGTATCCTGACACCCTGTTCGGAGGCTATGCGTACGCACGATCCTATGTCAAGGGAAGTTACCAGTGCTCCATTCGTAATAACGGCAGTGGAATCCAGTGTCTTGATCGAAGTCAGCATCAATGTGTTGCTATCAGTACGCAGTACGCTAACGGAGCTGGATGACCAGGTTCCGAAAGAATAATCAACGGTTCTGCCAGCAAGAATAAGCAATCCATCGGAAATCGTAAGTATCTCGTCAAAGACATGAGTCGAGATTAGGAATAGACTCATCGACTTTCTTGACTTGTCTCTGATCGCTGTCGAAATGAGTGAACGTTTGTGAACATCGACGTTAGAATTTGGCTCATCTAGAATGAATATTGACGAGTCTGCGCTTAGATGGCATGACAGCATTACAAGTTGCATCTCACCCATGCTGAGTGACTGAAATGTGGAAGAGAGAACTCGATCAACTCCAAAGAGATGCATGTAATCAATTATTCTTTCTGAGCCTGTACCTTTGAAATGTGAGAACCAGTATATATGCTCCCTTACAGACGCGCCTCCAAGCACTGACGGTTTCTCAGGCATAAAAGAAACCTCCTTCATTGCCGTTGCATGCGATTTCCAAGAATCCATGCCAGAGATCATCACGTGACCAATGTCGGGTTTTATTATCCCATTTATTAGGTAGAAGAGAGTACTCTTGCCTGATCCGTTTTCACCGGCCAGCACGTTAATGCCATTAGCAAGGCGGAAGTCCACATCCTTGAGTATTGTTCTTTTTCCGAATGATTTCGTGAGTTTATTGCATACAATAGTTTCAGTGTTACGAGCTGACATGCTATTTTCTCCAGCGTCTAGATTGTCTTCTATAAAGTGAGATTATATAAAGCGATCCTACAATCCACATCACTGCAACAATAGCTGCGTACTGCACAATGTAATGGGAAACGTTGAGAGATAGCACAGAAGAATTAGTGCTCTGGAGAGTAATATAAAATAATGTCACGCTAGATACAGAGGATGAACCAAGTATAGTAGATATAATACTGGAATTACCTGATAGCAGCAAATGGTTAAGGAACGCGCCTGAATTTGTGTTAATATAATATGCCGAATTTGCCGATAAAATTTTGGAAAGATTACCGTAGTAACCTGTTGGCTGCAAGGGTACGTTAATCATATTGACTTTCTCAGAGTATGAATAAAGTATACCTTTACTCACATTTATAGACGAGTATGCGTTAGAAGCGCCCGTAAACTGTGCCGTTTCACTGAACACATTAACAAACTGGCCGTTATGATCAAGCGCCCCTGGGAAAAATGAGTCATACAGTTTTGATGAGCTACTAACATTTGTTGAGTACGATTTTGCTAATAAGACCTGTGAATCTGTTGGTTGCCCATAAATTTTAACGGAAAAAAAAGCGTGTCCATTAGTTATGGTTATATTCAAATAGCTGGTTGCGAGCCCGAGATTTCCTATATCATTACTTATTGTATTATTATGATAAAAGTTTACAGGGCCCATTGCCCCTATTTCATATTCGAACGTGGTCCCGTTAGCCTGTGTCCCGTTTAAGAGAGAATGATTCATGTTGTACGCCTGTAGAAGGGGTGTAAATAAAGCAAATGCAGAAATTATAGCCAGCACAACGATAAACATTGCCAAAAAACTTCTTAGCTTCATATCAGCACATCTCTTCGCATTGCACCCTGTTTATTGTCAAAATAAAAATAGGATAAAAATACTGCGTTTCACAACTCACTTAGCATTTTGCTTTGTAGTGAATCATATTTTGTCTTGAAGAGGAGGTAACTGAAGTTTAGCCTCTGACTCAGAGAAGACACTGGCAATATCCTCTATACCGGTCCAGGCATTCGTTATGGCAGTATTGTCGACCCAGTATTTTATTAAAATATTTGGATCTCTTGAACTCTTTGGGGGTAAGTAATATACCCTCATTCATTTACATTTCATGAATTCTGAGGAACTGTTCAGGAGACTTCTAGGTTTAGAGGAGCCGTGGATCATTAAGGAAATAAAGTTCGATCACCAGGAAAAGAGGGTGGATATCTTCATAGATTTTCCGAAGGGATCTAGATTCCCATGCCCTGTCTGTGGAATACCATATGGAGTACACGACACTGAGGAACGCACATGGAGGCACCTGAACGTATTCCAGTATCCCACATACGTGCATGCAAGGGAACCCAGAATAAAATGTGATCAGCATGGAAAGAAGACCGCTGATCTGCCATGGGCAAGAAAGGGATCGGGATTCTCGCTGCACTTTGAAGCAATGGTTGTGGAGATGGGCAAAGAGATGCCGGTATCTTCAGTTGCAAGGATTGTGGGAATCAATGAGGATTCTGTCTGGAGAATCCTGAAACATTATGTGGATGAGGCCAGGAAAGATCAGGATCTCTCTGGCATATCAGTGCTGGGAATAGACGAATTCTCCGTGGAGAAGCATCATGTCTATGTTACTCTCTTTTACGACATAAAGAACAGCAGGGTCATACACATCGAGGAGGGAAAGGATTCCGATGTTTTCATGAAGTTCATGCAGAAGAATCCATTCCTTGATGTCAGGAACATAGAGCACATCACAATGGACATGTGCCCGCCATACATATCCGGCGCTAAACGGTATTTTCCGGATTCATCAATTGTCTTCGATCACTTCCACGTCATAAAGATGATGAATGATGCACTTGACAGGATCAGGCGTAAGGAGTCAAGGGAGAATGAAATCCTCAAACACACAAGATATGACTGGCTGAAGAATTTCAGTGATCTCTTACAAAAGGAGAGAGATCGCCTCATGTCCGTGAAATCCCTTGATCTGCAGACATCGCATGCATATCATTTCAAGATCGCCCTGCAGAGATTATGGCAGGTCAATGCAGGCATTGCTGAATCATACCTGAGGAAATGGATATCATGGGCATCCCGATCAAGGATGCCGGATATCATCAAGCTTGGAAAGACCATAAATCGGCATCTTGCTGGCATAATGGAAGCCATACGATCCGGAATAAATTCCGCTGTTGTTGAGGGACTGAACAACAAGATCCGGACAGCATTCAAGCGTTCTTATGGGTTCAAGGCCCATGAGTACAGGGACACGATCATCTATCTGGTGGCAGGAGGTCTGAAATTACCCCCACAATGTTGAAGAGATCCAAATATTTCCGTTACCCATTACTTCGTAGTCAACGAGTATATTTGTATTCGTAATTGTGGCGGGTCCATCGACAGTTAATGCTGTATCCGCCATCGGAACATCCCCGGAATATGTTACATACTGAACTCCATTGCTGTTAGTTCCGCTTGTAAATTCATATGGGCCGTTTCTACTCATGACTTGGCCCGGAGGGTTGCCAGAAGTATTAACTACCCTTGAGGCCGATGGACATGAGACTTGAGTACCCATCCAATTGGTGCTTGAGTTAAAATTAGCCACTTCGTTAGAATTCACCACTTACAAAAATTCACACCACGGAGCGCTGTTATGAATTTCAAGTTCTTGTGACGCCCAGGGTAAGCAAGTCCCCCACCGCCTCCACTGGTTGGGAGGATGTTAGGCGAAATCCCGCTTGAATGAACCGCACCCTCGTCAGAGTCAAACAGCATCGAAAGCACGGCAAGAATACAAAAAGCTTCTGTCACTACAGCAATAATGTCTTTTTTGGATACTTTCTGGTCAAGTACGGTGTTATCACCTATACTTTCCATAGTCAAAATAAGATGTTTATATATTTAGACATTTCTCTGCTCTTTAGTGTGTTGCACTCAGGCATTTCCTATTGACTCCGCATTTTAGCACCTTTTGAAACCAGGAATAAATTGTGTCGATCCCTCCTCTAAAGTACTGAACTTTACTCACAGAATGACATATTTCATCCTATTTTTTCTTACCTGTTTTCTTATTTTTCTATAGCTTACGCTGCCTTGCCCTGCTTCTTCATGGTAAGCAGGGTCATGAGAGTCTATCCAAGGTACATGAACGTCACCTTTACCTTTACCCGCCTGATCATTGTTACAAACACAAGTGCACCATAAAATATCCCCCTTTATGACAGAATACGGCCTCTCGCCGGGAGAAAGTTTCCTTGTTATCCTGCGGTTTCCCATAATCTCGTACACTGTGAGCTTATTCTTCCTTGATACCCTGTCCCTGTAAGCTGGAATGCCGGTATGCTTGGAGCGACTTTAGAATCATGGAGGGATGCCGTGGTGAAAACAAAATTCCATTCGAATGGCCTCTCCGTTTTCGGAAGGGGTTGCCATGCCAACAGATCTGGAGGTGCATGCTCCGAAGCTTTAGCGAGGAGCAATTGGCATCAAAAGGCATGGCATAGCATGGCTGAACACGATCAATGGAAATGTTAACGCATTCACTGGAAAGATTTCGGCAAGAACGCTTAAGAACGAACTTCATGTGATGTTTCCGACCCTTCTTGGTAAATCAGAAAAATAAATAGGATTTAGTTCTGCCATTTTCATATATGTGGAATAATAAAAAAGATTAGAACATAAGAAAAAATCTAGTGGAATTTTGACGACATCTATCGCAGCTATAGTTGACCGTTAATAATAAATTCAGGTGTTCAATTCTTTGATGAACAAAAGCCCGAGGGCAACTTACGCTCGAAAGAGTGAGGAAAGTCCCCCCTCCTCGACAGGTTCCAATCAACTCAAGTTGATATCCCGAGAGGGATGGTAAAGAGAAAAGAAATTCACGGTTTCATGTTAAGAATGACTCGAAAAGACGACGTTTCATGAAGAGCCGATGGGAACTCTCCCTGGATGGAGCAAGTCTAAAGAGACCCTATGAGACTGTCGTGAGGGTCAGGTAAGACGCATGTCCCAATGGGACAAAAGTCGAATGTTGCCAACCGTAAAAGCGGCCAACAGAAGGGGGCTTATTCCGGGCATTTGTTCAATTCGCTCCCCTAATGCGGTGAAATTACCTGGAGTAATAATATAGCGTTTTGAGTACTATTAACCCGGAGCTCCTGCTGTGTTGCACAAATATATAAACGGGTTATAGCTTGAGAATGCTCATCTCCACATAGCCCGGAATCACTTTCCACATCCAGTGATCAGCTCCTTATTCACTGATCATGTCCTTCACCTTCTCAAGGTCTGTTTCCCTTGTCATTATCATGCCCTTCTCATACCTGACGGAGGGTATCTCCTCAAGCAATCCTTTCTTGCGCTTATTGTGCTTGTTATAGTTCAAATGCGTTTCGTAGCCGTATAGCTTCCTGAAACAAAGGACAACTTCTCCATGAAGAGGCGAAAGGCCATGAGGGAGATCAGATTCGGAAACGGGAAGAATCTGGTGCTGAAGACAATGCTCGATCGCCTTGAATTCCTTGAAAAACAGATGATTCCCCTGAAACGGAGATAAAGAAGACGACAAAGGATTCAGAGGATGCAAGACTCCTGATGTACATATACCCGGTATTGATTATTACCCTGCCTCACTGCTATCATCGTACATAGGTGACATTAAGCGATTTGAGAGCAGTGACAAACTGGCATCATTCTTCGGTATCATTTCAAGCACAAAGGATTCCTCCTCAATAAAGAGGAGAAGACACATGTCAAAGGAGGGTACACAGACTGCAAGATGGGCATTATAAATTGCAGTCGACAGAACCATGATGCTCAACAAACCCATCCGTGAATATTACGATTCAGTGAAGAACAGGAAAGGTTTGAAAAAGTTTGCTCATGTGTCGGCTAGGCGAAAACTTGTCAGGATGATATTCACAATGCTCACGGAAAGGAAGGAGTGGAAATATGAGAAACCAGCACTGACAGAGAACAAACTGTCAAAGCTGGAGAAGGGCTGAACTGTCCGGATAAACGGGTCAACAGAATCTCCTGCATGGCTTGGGGAAGCTGAGTCGAATCCATGATCTCTTGTATTTGGGTGCCAGTATCTGTCTTCGCTGTATCATCAGATTGCATCCTTGAACGCTTAAGCGTGTTTGCGAAAAGTGAGATCTTGCACCGGTCCAAAGGGCATGTTCATAAATAAGGTGATAATGATCATGTAGCAACGGAAGGCTGACCTGAGGATTTACATGCGTGCTTCCCTCACAGCTAGGAGTGTATCAGGTTCTCCCATGTAATACTGCATCGGTGTAAGATAGTTCAGTGAGGAAAGCGACAAGGACATTCAAGCGCAGCAGGATTAAGAGTATTGTTCCAACATAATTTCCCATAGGCTCATCACTCGGTGTCCAACTATCTCTCCCAAGACCCGCACCATGAAAAAGTTAATATGGGTGTCTCCTAATATAATCACAGGAGGTATGCACATTGAAAGAAAGTAATTTAATCCATAATATGAGAAAAAAGACTGAACGAGAGACAATAGAACTTCCATCGAAGATAGGTTCTATGAATAACAACGAACGGATTGTGTTTGGTAAAAGGGTAGTATCCGGTGAAGTTCCTAAAGAGTTTATTCATTCTGAAAACAAGAAAATTATTGCAATTTCGTTGATAGTGCTTTTTGGTATAAGCGTGACTTTCGGTTTGCTTTTCTCGTATCAGCCACCTCACTCAACATCTCCGGCTGCAACTCCTGCTGATACTGTGTACTATGGAAATGAGTACACTGTGAGTGAGTCAGGGCATGATACTTTTGGATTGTGGTTGGGAACTGCTACCACCGTTTGGACGTTCGGGTATGATACATCGGTAGGGCAGTTCGTTCTCAATGGTAATTCTTTTTTCTCCGCAACAGAGACTCACGCATGGTATGGTTCAGCTTCAATTGACGGTACTACCAATACTCCGACCATCTCCGAACTGAGTAGTTCCACACAATACACAATTAGTGGAAGTACTGGTACTATAATTAACAATGTGGTTGCCCAGAGCAATGATATGGTGGGAACATATGGATATCTACTAGGCCAATCATCTACGGAGATTTTCTTTGTCATTCCCCTTGACGATTAGAAATTAATTTAAACCCATGTAATGTATAGCCTTTGATGGTGAATCGTAAGACTTACGGTAAGAGGGTTTCCAAACGAAGAAAGGGGACCTCAAGGTACTCCACATATTTTTTCATTTTTTTCATTCTTTTTGGCATAGTCATTAATACAATTCCAATGTTTTCTTTTTATTTTGGCACCTATACTCACGATACAGTACACAGTCCGACAGCAAGCGGTGCTGAACTCAATTATTACGGCATCTATGGGTTTGAAGCTGAACCGAATCTTACTGGCTATGGGTATGGATTTAAAGTTTCAGTAGATGGGCTTGGAAATGATCAGTATCATGTTGCAATAACGGTCTATAACATTTCTGGAACACATGTTGGTCTGAACGAAAAGAACTTACAGAAAGCTCCCTTTATAGGGAGTACAATTACGAAAATCTACTCGAGCAATGTTAACATAAGTTATCAAGACGACCCATTTCTGCAGTTTATTCTCCCGGCAAACACAACCCCTGTAAGCAGCTATATGACTATGAAAATAACTGGGAGCACCAGAGAATACGCAGCTGAGGCATATCTTGGTTACCCATCATACCTGAACACAACAACTACGGCAAGTGGCAGTTTGGTTAATTATGTATCAGTTGATGGTCATTATACTCTGGCCAACTTTGAATACACCGGTGACTTTTATAGTTTCTTCAGCACTCTGTATCCCGGGGCAAAGGCATTTACAGTACCTGTTTTTTCTACTATTATCTTAGGTTCTGGAAATGTAGCGATCAGCCAGAACTGGCTTGGCTGGTTCTCATACGGTTTTGATATCTCATACCCGGCAAATGTTGCACTACTTGCAGTTGGCGGGGTCCTGGGCATTATAAGATTCAGAAAAGGGTTTTGATATATATGCGAATAAAATTCAGGAACCTTAGTGTATCGTTCAGAGACTCGGTTGCCCTAAACAATGTTGATTTGGATATTGACGCAAAAAGGGTTGTCCTTTTGGGGCAAAACGGTTCCGGAAAGACAACACTTATGGCTGTAATGTCCGGGTTATTGCGTCCAACTAATGGGGAGGCATATATCAACGATACTTGCCCATACAACGAACGGGAAATTTCTTTGGATCAATTATCATACATGTTTGGGGTTTCAAGATATCCCTATAGAATCAGGGTAAGGGATTTCCTGCGATTTCTGCAGAAAACTAGGTCATGCGGGGATGTCGCAGATTTAGCATTTTACGCGGAAATCCTCGGGCAGATCATGGATAAGAGGATGAATGAACTTTCATCCGGTGAGACCAAGCTAGTTGCCGTGATCAATGCCATTTACTGCACAAGGAGTACACTGATACTGGACGAACCCTTTGCTTTCCTGGACGCATTCAGAAGTTCAAAACTAATAGATCAACTGGTTAAAAGTGGAAGAGAATATGTTTTCTCAACACATATTCCGGAAGAAGCGGAAGGAGTGGGGGATTACTTCGTCCTGCTTGACAGGGGAGAGATTAAATGGAACGGAACGTTTGACGACCTCTATCGGGATGAGATCTTTGAGGTGTACATTAGCCCCGGATACGTACCAGAATTTGGGTTCATTTTCAGGTATGGCAACGTTTGCCTTGTAAAGGGCGAGAGTGAAAAATTATATGAAAGCATGAAGAGAGGAGAAATTCGTGGATTCAGACAGGCCGGTGTCAGAAGAGTTTACTATGAAACTAGGTAATGCATTAAGATGGTACTTCAAGGATACATTTCCGCATCCGCAGACGGAGATAGTTTTGTTCGTTCTTGTAGCCATTCAATATTTATCATTGAAGGACCCTGTCTTTGACCCAAGTACTAGCATTTACCTGGTATCAGAATTCCTAGTGATACCTTTCATGGTAATGTTCAATGGACTGGTATACCTAAAGGAGGACGAGATAACAATCTTTGAGATAACGTTGATAGGGAGTTGGAGGGCGGTCGCTGCAGGCAGGATTTTTTCACTTTTATTGAGTTTTATACCGTTCCTTGCAATAGAAGCTATTTTCTTTTATTTCTTCTCATCAATTACTGTGTTTTTGATTTTAGCTATGACCGTGGTTATGGAAAGTGCAGTTGTTATGCTTGCTTCTGTTATTCCGAGTAAGCCTGGCGCCCTCATTGTGATCCTGTCTACAACAATCATGCTGCCCCTTGCATCATTTGTTGTACTTCAGAGTTATACGTCGCTTTCCATTGCAATCTCACCCGCAATGGGCGCAATACTCTACCTACTATCACCTCTTTTAACATATATGCTGTTTAACAATGGGATTGTGCCTATTGGTCCTTATTGGGGAATAGCTGTAATAGGCACGTTCTCTATCATGGCTGGATTTCTTTATACGCTTATATTCGGAAAGCTGCAATTTAAACCATGAAACGTGACTTTACACGATTTATCCTCACATAATTCCAGGGGTGCGTAAATTTCTGCTTTTTGTTATGGCATGTGTGTAGATGCATATAGTGAATTCATGTGCAATAGTGTGTTCCGGCTTGAGTTCCTCATGACATACATTGTCAATGTGGGATCCTGAATCTTTACTTTTCGGTGTTCTCTTAACATTGTTGAAAAGATCCGGTGCATTCGGGGGTGTGAGAAGCTTTCCGGTATTGATCATAGAATTACTAAATACACCGTTCTCCATATGAATTGCTTTGGGCAATCTACGTTGGCGCTTGTCCCAAAGCTTGTAACTGTCTTGACAAAGAATCCCTTTAGACCCCTTATTTCAAGTCGATTAGTCGCATTAATTGGCACCTTTTCCATGAGATATCCACACGATTTCAATCACGCCTGAATAAATATTTCAGTGAACGAAGAAAGACTATTCTATAGAATTATTGTAACTCCTGAATAATTATATTCTGAGATACTGATGCATCCAAAATGTTTATTTAGTGCTGTTGTAATATATAGTATTATGAACATGGATAGCTCCAGCGGTAAATCTTCTCTTTCAGGCAGGGAATTCGGAAAGGTGAGGGAAGACATTCTGAGAAAGACAATCAGGATGAAAGAGAAAATAGGAAACAGATACAACCTGATGTCGCAGGAGTCAAACATGGACAACGTTAAAAGCATCCTCAGGAACCTTGCTCAACAGGAACTGGAAGACAAGGCCCTTATAGAGAAGCTCATTAAAGCAGGCAAGACAGCATACAACACACCGATATCAGATGTCAGGGATTACGAAATGCTTGATCACCTGATTTCAGATGATCTAGAGCATGTCAGTGCGAATGACCTGAACGGGGTGCTTCTGTCTGCAATAAAGACTACCAAGGATTTGCACAACCTTCTTGAGCTTATGTCAAAGGAATATACTGAACCGGAAATCAGCGGAGTTCTTAACATGCTTGCCCAGCATGAACTCAGGAACAAGGGTAAGATTGAGGAACTATACGAGGAATTTGTAAACAAGAACTACTGGTAATCCGGAACGATTAAGGCACAATAATCCAGTATTACCATAATACGACGGAACAACTCTTTTTCTTGAACTTCAATGTGTAAATGGACTTCTGCGTTAGCTTGTTAAAATACGGAAAAGTATACTTATAAAAGGATAATCTCCTTTTATGCATTATATTTGCACTATCCCTGATTCATTGTATGATTCATCCTGGGGGTACTTTTAGTGGCCTCAAGGGAAACTTCTGCTCCTCCCGCCGGGATAAGGGGACGGGAACTTAGAGCCCTCTTTATACTGTATCCAGTATTTCGAAGATATTCCCGCGATCGTAGAAGCACCAGGAGGGAAAAGGACGGGGATTGGAATTACAGGAGACAGAGAAATGGTGAACATGCCGTTAAGGTCTTTATAAAACTGGGTCCGACATTCATAAAGCTGGGACAGGTCATTTCAGCCAGGCCGGATCTGCTGCCGAAGGAATATCTCGCAGCTTTTGAGAAGCTCCAGGACAACGTACCCCCATCAGATTTTGCGAAGGTCAAGCCTATAATAGAAAGAAATCTGGGGAAAATCGAAGAAGTTTTTGATTCATTCAATGAAGACGCGATTTCAGGGGCATCGCTTGGCCAGGTATACAGGGCAGTGTACCACGGCGAGGAGGTTGCGGTAAAGGTCAACAGGCCTGGTGTAAGGGAGAATCTAAAAGTAGATCTGCTGGTCATAAAGAGGCTGCTCAAGATCGGTAAGAGATTCATCGAGAATTTCCTTTATTTCAGCATAAACAACGTGATAGAGGACTTCAGCTCAAGGATTTTTGATGAAGCCAATTACATCAAGGAAGCAGAAAACATAAACAGGATACGCAAGAATATAAGTGGCAGGGAAGATGTGGTAATTCCACATGTGATACCAGAGGTCAGCACGGATGAGGTCATGGTCATGTCATACATATCCGGGATAAAGATCTCGGATTTTGAAGGTCTCAGGCAGGGAAAAATTGACATGAAACGCCTCGCCTGGAAGCTGGATCTTCTATTTATGAGAATGCTCCTTAGAGACGACATCTTTCATGCTGATCCTCACCCGGGGAATATTTCTGTAACTGGTGACGGCAAAATAATCCTTTACGATTTTGGCATGGTCGGAAGTCTTGACAAGAAGACCCGGTTTCAACTTCTCTCCCTATACGATGGACTGGTATCGGAGGATCCCGATGCAATTATTGATGCGCTGCTGGGTCTCAACGCACTTTCGCCTGCAGCAAACAGGGGTGTCATAAGGCAGAGCATGAGCATGATCATCGCCGGCATGCAGGGGAAGAACCCGAATGAAATGGAAATACGGGAATTGCTTGAGATAGCTAATGGAGTGATATTTGAATTTCCTTTCAAGCTCCCGCGGCCGCTGGTACTTTACATGAGGATGTCATCCCTGCTCGAGGGCATCTGCATGCAGCTTGATCCTGATTTCCAGTTTGTGAAGGTATTGAGGGAAATGCTATACAACGAAGGTCTTCTTCAGGAGCTTTACAGGAGCCAACTGGAGATCATGGCAGGAAAGGCAGTGAAGGCAATAGAGAAAGGGATGGACGCCATACCGCTCCTTAAAAGGCAGCTTGAGGATTTATCAATACCGGTTCAGCACAAAGACTCTTCCAGGCGCGTCTCAGCATCCATTTTCCTTGGATCCATCTTGCTTGCATCCGTGATATTTTATGCGAGGTTTCCGCTCTATTCAAGGATCAGCATTATTCTTGACCTGATAGCTTTCGTGGCAGTGATTCTGAAAAAATAATACTGGAACAAGGTTATCAAACAATAAAGAATGGCTTTGGGGAAACCCCATAAATAATGTTACTCTACTTTTATTGTGTTTATTCCCTTGATTGGGATACTGACTGTCAGAACCCCGTCTTTATATTTTGCAGTGTAATCAACGGCATAATCTATTTCCACGGGAAGAGCAATCCTCTTATGAACATTTTCCGGTCTCTGGTCCATGTATATCATCCCTGATCTGCTAATCTTCCTGTTTGCTGAGAAAGTCAGGGAGTCCTTGTCAAGCACTACTCTTATATCCTCTTTCTTGAATCCAGGCAAATCGGCCTCTATTACTATCTCTCCGGACTCCTCATACATTGTCACCGGTGGGTACACAAAACTCATAACTTCTTTCACCCTGTTCCCAATTCCCTTCATGAATTCGTCAGCATAAAATTTAAGTGGAGCATCCATTCCTGCCATACAAAACGATTTAATTTGTTTATTTAAATCTTGACATTCCATACAACTACAAATCAGGTCTTCTGGTTTTCAAAATCTTCATTGCAGCTGAGTAAGGGTCTACTT
The DNA here is from genome assembly GCA_016806715.1 of Thermoplasmatales archaeon. NCBI lineage: Archaea > Methanobacteriati > Thermoplasmatota > Thermoplasmata > Thermoplasmatales > Thermoplasmatales archaeon. The sequence continues at coordinate 1,185,871 of CP060531.1, forward strand.
TTTCTTCTGCAATGTCTTTTATTCTTTCATCGTTGTTCAGCAGTTCCTTTGTTTCCAGTACGTACCTTCTCCTTATCTCAGCCTGGAGGGCCATCTCCACTTCCTTCCTGAATCTCTTTATCCTTAACTGCGGTCTGGCCTTATTGAATTTTCCGTGCTCCATTATTTTAGCAACAAGCTCATCGTATCCATCGCCGTTCATGCTATTAACCCCGATCACAGGTACTTTCCACTCTTTCTGCGGAGTCATAGAAAGAGAATCCTGGATATCCTTCATTGCCAAAAAGGCACCGTCACGGTCCATCTTGTTCACTACGAATATATTTCCAATCTCCATTATGCCTGCTTTTATTGCCTGTATTTCGTCACCAAGTCCCGGTCCAAGTACGACAATCACGGTATCTGCAAGGTTCACAATATCAAGGTCAGCCTGGCCTGCTCCAACAGTTTCTATTATTATAAAGTCGTTTCCTGCTGCGTCCAGGATCTTGACAGCATCCCATGTTGACCTGGATAAACCTCCATTCACTCCCCTGTTTGCCAGGCTTCGCATGAATATTCCGTTTTCCGTCAGAGACTCCTGCATCCGTATGCGGTTCCCAAGCAATGATCCTCCGGAAAAGGGGCTTGAAGCATCAACTGCAATAACTGACACCTTCCCGTTGTCTTCTGAAAGCAGCCTGGAGAGTCTCCCGATCATTGTGCTCTTCCCAATGCCTGGTGGACCGGTAATGCCAATCACGTGAGCTCTTCCCGTATGATTGAAAATCCCCCTTATCACCTCGGATGACTCCTCTATCTTTTCGTCATCCTCAACAATGGAAATCCCTCTTGCAATGCTCCTTCTATCTCCCCTGAGAATTCCCTCTATGATATCCTGAATTTTCAAGACCACACCTATTGCATCTTCCTCGATCTGGCTTCCGTGGCCCTTTCAGTTATATGTTGCACTATTGTTGATATGGGTGTGCCCGGTCCATAGTTTCCAGTTATCCCAAGTTTTTCAAGCTTTGGCTTATCGCCGTCAGGAATGGTTCCGCCACCTACAACTGCTATGTCTTCTATGCTCCTTTTCTTCAGCAGATCAGAAATTTTTTTGAATACCGTCAGGTGTGCGCCGTTTAGCAGGCTCAGGGCTATTACGTCCACATCCTCGTTAATCGCAGTATCCACGACCTCCTCCGGTGTAGGCAGAAGGCCTGCATAAAGTACTTCCATTCCAGCGTCCCTGAATGCTTTTGCAAGTACAAGCACTCCCCTGTCATGCCCGTCGATCCCGGGTTTCGCCAGGAGCACCTTGATTGGTTTGTCTCTAAACAAGGATAGGTTCTTTCCATCCGCCAAATACATTCCTCCCGACATTTGATATTTCCTCCAGCGTTGCATACGACTCTACAGCATCTATTATGTAAGGCATCGAGTTTTCTTCAGGGTTTCTCAGGACCTGTTCCAGTTCCGAGAGTGCATGTTTTACCCTGTTCTCATCTCTTTCCTGCTTTACGGAGAGCAGTTTCGATACCTGTGATTTCTGCGCTTTCCTGCTTATTTTCAGTATGTTGATCGGCTTCTCGTCGCTCTCTGCGTACTTGTTGACCCCGACCATAACTTCCTTGCCCTGCTCGATCCTTATCTGCCTGCGATAGGATGTAGCTGCTATCTCCTTCTGTATGTAGCCTGTCTTGACTGCCTGCAGGATTCCGCCCATTTTTTCAATTTCATTGAAGTACCTGAAAGCCTCCTCTTCCATCCTGTCTGTCAGCCACTCCACGTAATACGACCCTCCAAGAGGATCTATGGTATCTGCCAGTCCTGTTTCCTCAGCTATGATCTGCTGAGTCCTGAGCGCCACTTTCACAGCCTGCTCAGAAGGAAGGGCCCAAGCCTCGTCATATGAATTTGTATGAAGACTCTGCGTACCTCCCATCACGGCCGCCATGGCCTCCACTGTTGTCCTCACAATATTATTCAGGGGCTGTTGCCAGGTCAGAGTATACCCGGATGTCTGCGTGTGGAACCTGAGGTACAAGCTCCGTTCATCGTTAACACCATACTTCTCCCTGAGAACCGTTGCCCATATCCTCCGGGAAGCCCTTAATTTGGCTACCTCCTCGAAGAAGTTTATGGATGAATTGAAGAAAAAGGATAGTCTTGGTGCAAAGTCAGACGGATCCAGTCCAGCCTCAATTCCCATATCGACATAGTGAAAACCATCGGCAAGCGTAAATGCCAGTTCCTGTGCTGCGCTTGATCCCGCTTCCCTGATATGATATCCAGAAATGCTTATGTAATTCCATTTCGGAACATTCCTTGTGCAATAGACCATCATGTCCCTTATCAGCCTCAGGTGTGCTTCCGGTGGATAAATCCATTCCTTCTGGGCTATGTATTCCTTAAGTATATCGGCCTGGACCGTTCCTGAAATCCTGTCCAGGGGAACTCCCTGCTTCCTTGCCACAGCTATGTACATTGCAGTAAGGACGGCAGCCGGGGCATTTATGGTCATTGATGTGCTCACCTTCCCAAGGTCAATCCCGGAGAGGATGTCTTCCATGTCCCGCAGGGAAGATACATTAACGCCGCATCTCCCGACCTCCCCATCTGCTCTCTTGTTGTCACAGTCATAGCCGTAAAGCGTTGGCATGTCAAACGCAATGCTCAATCCGGATTCTCCGTGTTCAATCAGATACTTAAGTCTCCTGTTTGTATCCTCCGGGGTTCCAAAACCTGAAAACATCCTCATTGTCCACAGTTTTCCCCTATACATGTTCGGATAAACTCCCCTTGTGAATGGGTATGTACCCGGAAATCCAAGGTATTTATCGTCAAAACTTTTCCTGAGGTCATCGCGGGTATAGAGTTCGTCTATCTTTATATCCGAAGAGTTGGTGTATTCGCGCTCCTCATATTTTGTTCTGGAGTTCCATGGGTCCAGTACTTCCTTTTTCCATTTCCTGGACCTTTCACCTCTTGTCCCTGAGTCAGCACTGAACTCTGACAGTTTTCTCTCCCAGTAATTCTTATTCTCTCCCGCCATCATTTCAATAGTCTACACTCGAATTAAAATTTTTTCCAATCTTGGGCTCATCGTTTACCGAAGAGGGAACAACTCACATAACCCAACGTGGCAGAAATTGAGCGGAGAAGATAAAGGGGATTTAGGCTGGATACTATGACATTTTCCGTATTGAGATGAGACCATGATTCCGGATGTTTCCTTGCCAGTTGTTTTCTGCCATAACCGTTCCAGAATGCCTGCTCCATCATTCCGGAAAGCGAATCTCTTGTGCGGTTCTGTACTATACACTGATCGCATACAGCAATCTTTGCTCCGGCTTTTACACACCTTATGTTGAGGTCTATGTCCTCAGCAGTTATGAAAGATTCGTCAAACCCTCCAAGCCTGTCAAACAGGCTCTTGCTATACCCCAGGTTAGCGGAAGGTGCGGTGACCTCATAACCGCCGTAGATAAGCTCCACCCTGTTGAGTTCCCTGAATTTTTCATTTCCGACCTGCCTTACTTTTCCTATTACCATCTCGTATCCTTGCATGATGAATTTTCGCATGGAGCTTAGCCATTCATGATCGGCTATCGCGTCCCCATCCGTGAATGCCACAAAGTCATATCTGGCTTTGCTGACTCCGATATTCCTGCCTCCGCCACGGCTGCACCTGATCCTGAAGTGCCTTACCAGCTGTTGGCTTCCGGCATACTTCTCCAGTATCTCAGAAGTGCCGTCGTTGCTCATGGAATCCACTACAATTATCTCCTTGGGATCTTCCTGCAAAAGGAGGCTCTCCATAAGGTCTGCAATGGAATCGGCGTTGTTGTAAACGGTAATGACTATTGATATCCCTGGGATTTCACTGATCATGCCGAGTTCAGACCCAGTCCATCCTCTTCAGTTCCCTGTCTTTCTTGGTGTTTCTTTTGTATTCCTTATAGTGGTCCTTGCAGAGGTGTACCTTTGTTTTTTTCTCCTTCATCTCAAACACCTTGATTGCAAGGTCAGCCTCTACTGTCTGGAAACTTTCCTTCTCACAGCCAACAACATCACATATCTTTTCTTTCATTTCACGTAATAATTGTTAGGAAGTATAAAGGTTGTCTCTGCGGTAGGAAGGAAAAGCTTAATGTATTATCGATATGACCAAAACATGCGTGTATCCCCGTCCATAATATCCGCAAGACTTTATGATCTTCAGGGAGAAATAAGGCAATGTGAGGAGGCGGGTGCATCATCCTTCCACCTGGACGTTATGGATGGACATTTTGTTCCAAACCTCACAATAGGGCCGGATTTTGTAAAGGCCGTTAAGCACTGCTCCCACATACCATTGGAGACGCACTTGATGATCGATCGGCCAGATAAGTATTACATGGTATTTGTGGACGCAGGGTCTGATGTTATCATGGTACATTACGAGACTCCCATTGACGTGGTCTCTCTCTTTCGTAAGCTTGATCATGAAGGGGTAAAGAGGAGTCTGGTGATCAATCCCGAGACGCAGATCAGGGAGGTAGAAGACCTGATTCCGGGTTGCAGTTCATTGCTGGTGATGTCAGTACACCCAGGTTTTTCAGGGCAGAAATTCATAACGGACTCCGTAGGGAAGCTCAAGGAAGCAAGGGAATTCCTCAATGAAAATGCCCCCGACACCCTTCTTGAGATAGATGGCGGAATAAACCTTGAAACGGGAAAACTATGTGCTGAAGCTGGCGCGGATGTCCTCATCTCAGCTTCATACATTTTCGGGAATGAAATAGCGAAATCGATCACAAGCCTCAGGAACCTGCAGAAACACTAATTTTCGAGTATTATCCTCCCACCCACTTTTGTCTCAAAGAATCCCATCGCATCCTTCAGGTCATAAAGGTTGAATTTTTTTGCAACCCTAACCATGAAGGATTTCCTTGCTGTCATCTTTATCAGTTCAACAAGCTCCTTCCGGTTTCCTCCAGTTGATCCTATCATCTGTATTTCCCTCGTATACAGGTCTCCTATATCGAGTTTTGATTCCCTTCCAGTCTGTACACCGAAGGTCACTATTGAACCGCCATTTGTTACATGCTTTACGGAATTTTCCCAGAATGAGGCACCCAAAGAATCTATCACGATGTCTACCTTGAAATTATCCGGTATCCCATTGGGACTGAATACTTCTGTTGCACCGAATTCAGTCACCCAGCTGTTCCTGGAAACTGCATATACTTCAAGACCCATGGAAGCCGCAATCTGCATTGCAAATGTACCCGTGTTGCCAGACGCTCCGTAAACAAGTACGCTCTGGCCTGGCGCCGCGTTGGCACGTTTCAATGCATGATATGCGGTAAGGCCACCCACTGGAAGGCTCACTGCGATATCACTGTCCATATCGCGGTCCAGCTTGAAGACCTGCTTTTCAGGCACTGACACATAATCGGTATAGCCACCGTTGCTGACAACTCCCCAGATACCGCCATTCGGGCACAGGTATTCCCGTCCACTGAGGCAGTATTCACAGGTGCCATCAAAAACGCGCGGATAAATGATGACAGCATCGCCCTTCTTCACGTGTTTCCCATCTGTTTCCACTGTACCGTATATTTCAGAACCAGGAACATGAGGAAGTGGAGCGAGGTTGTACAGTATCTTCCCATTGATCACGTTATAATCCACCGGATTCAGCCCTGCCTTCTTTACCCTGATGGTCACGTTTCCTTCAATTTCTGCAGGTTTCTGGGTTTCCTCTATTCTGAGGTTTTCCTTTCCGAACGGAGACGATATCACAAAACTTTTCATGATAACATGAATGATGGCAGAATAAAAAGTGTTTCTGAGATCGTACGGCAGTAAGGGCAACAATCCTGATATAATGATTAAGACATGCATGGTTGCATCCCATGGCAGAAAACCAGGCAGTAAAATCATTTGAGTCATATATGGTGGCTGAACGCAAGAGCCGGTACACGATCAAGGAGTACCTGTTTCTGGTGGGGCATTTCCTTGATTACGTGAAAAAAGATCTGCCTGATATAGATGCTTTTGACATTGAGCGGTTCAAGAAGTTTCTGGCCACTGAGAAGAATTACTCAAAGAGCAGCCAGTACCTGGCAGTAAAGGCAATAAGACTTCTTTACAGGTCCAGATCCATTTTACCGCCACCTAACCTCACACCGCCAAAACGTTCGAGGAAAATGCCATTATACCTCAGCGAGACAGAAGCAGGGCAGCTCATTGAAAAAGCTAAAGGTAACTATAAAAATCTTGCAATAATATCAATGCTGCTTTACACCGGAATAAGGGTAGGCGAACTGTGCAAGCTGGACATAGATGACGTAGACACAGAGTCCGGCATAGTGAGAATCATGGCTGGTAAGGGCGACAAGGACCGGATAGTTATAATCTCCAAGCAGCTTTCAGCACTTATTGATAGTTACATCGCAACAAGGCAACTTATTGATACAGAATCAAAAGCCCTGTTCGTAAGCTCCAGGAAGAGGCGATTTGACACATCCACTGTGGAGAGGATCATCCGGAAAGCCGGAATCGATGCGGGTATTTCCAAGAGGGTAACTCCGCACGTGCTGAGGCACACCTTTGCAACATCCGTTCTAAGGAACGGTGGAGACATAAGGTTCATCCAGCAGATACTGGGTCATTCAAGCCTTGCCACCACGCAGATATACACACACATAGACGAAAATGTGCTAAAAGAGATGTATCAGAAATTCGGTCCCAGGTTCTAGTTCTTCCTGTTTACCAGATAATCGGCAAACCAGTCCAGGAAATTTTTTACCTCCGGATTTCCCCTGATCTTTTGAAGGTGATCCCTGGCATCCCTGACCAGTTTCGAAGTCATCTCCTTTGAGTAGTCGAGGGACCCCGTGCTGATCACAATATTCCTGATCCTTTCGAAATCGTTGTCAGATACATTCCCGCTTTTCAGGCATTCCCGTATGAACCTCGCATCGGCAACCGGTGATCTCTCAATAGCCTTCAGCATCAGCAAAGTTTTCTTTCCCTCATTAACGTCGCTCTTCACGGATTTTCCTGTAACCGCTTCTTCACCAAACAGTCCTATTATATCGTCCTGAAGCTGGAACGCAACTCCAAGGGAGTCGCCGAAAGCAAGCAGTTCACTTATATCTTCCTCAGTTCCGCTGAGTATCGCACCCATCTTCAGCGGACCTTCAACAGTATACTTCGCGGTTTTCCAGAGGTGCAGTGTCATCAGGTTTTCTTCATTGAAACCGTCATTAAAAGATGATTCAATATCTATGAGCTGCCCGTATCCAGTCTTCTCAATAATGTTGGAGAGTTCCAGTGACGCAAGGTAGGCCTGCCGGAACGGTACTCCGGATTCGAGAATAGCCTGGTGAGCGTAGCTCTCAGCAAGGTCACCTGCAACGATCGCAAGGTTTTCCGCAATCCTCTTCACCGCCTTGGTCCTGCCTGAAAGTGAAGCCTCAACCTGTTTGTGGTAACTGGGTTTCCCCCGCCTGTAATCGCTCTGGTCAATTATGTCATCATGTATGAGGAGATAGGTCTGCAGTATCTCAATGCTAGCGGATGCCATAACAACGCCTTTTTCCTCACTGCTGTACAGGTCGTGTCCCATCTGGACCAATATAGGCCTAACTCTTTTTCCACCGTTAAGGGTAAAATCCCTTATCTTAGAAACCAGATCCAAAATGAATGGATCTGAAATCCCCTTCATTTTCCCGCGAAAGAACTCTGAAAGTGAATCTTCAATTATCTTCCTTTTTTCCAGCATAATGGTGCTATAATCACCCAAAACAGACCACTCTTATTCGCCTATCATTGTATTTTTTCATATAACACTTTTGCCCATAATCACAGATATTCCATTAACAACCGGTTGATTTAACCGTTTGTCCCAGTGTCAGACCTAACTGCACGAGATGGAAAAACTTGATTAACACCTGTCTGCTGGCATTCCGCTGAAATGTTGCAATGCGGAATAGACGAGGCTGGCAGGGGTCCCGTGCTCGGGCCTATGGTCATAGCCATGGTATGCGCAGACGATAATGCTCTGAGAACCATGGGGGTAAGGGATTCCAAGGCGCTATCTCCACACCAGAGAGAAAGGCTTTTCACCCTCATTATGGGGGAGTCTCAAAGAGTTGTAACTGAAATTATCTCGTCATCAAAGATTAACGAAATGATGAAACAGATGTCCCTCAATGAAGTTGAGTATATCCATTACTCAAAGCTCATTAAGGAATCCACGGGAAAGGTGTATCTTGACTGCTTTGACACCTTGACCGAGAGGGCGGAAAGGCGCTTCCATATGGAAACCGGGAAGGATGTGGTTTGCGAGCACAAGGCAGATGCAAAGTACCCCGCCGTGTCAGCAGCGTCCATAATAGCAAAGGTTACCAGGGACAGGGAGATTGAGAAAATCAGGGAAAAGTTTGGGGAGGTCGGATCAGGCTATCCCTCTGATCCATATACAATAGAGTTCATGAAAAGGGCAGTCTCAACTGGTATTGATATTTCAGGTATTGTGAGAACAGAGTGGGCCACTTTCAGGCGAATCAAGCAGGAAACAACCAATAGAAAGCTATTCTGACCACACATGCTTCTGTAACGACCTGAGTGAAAAAGAGTTAAAATAGGAGCATGGGGATCAACCCTCGTGGCAAAAGATTTCATTTTACAGGATAAGACAGAGCAGGCTGATGACTACAATGAAAGAGGGATATCATACTTCAACCTCATGAAATATCCTGAAGCTATACAGCAGTTTACAAAGGCTATCAAGATCAATGGAAAAGATCCGGACTATTACTTCAACAGGGGCTTGACATATTATTCAATGAAGATGCTTGAGCAGTCCATTTCAGACTACCGCAAAGCAATAGAACTTTTCGGGGAACACTCCGATTACCACAATGCGCTCGGTTCGGCACTTGAGGATCTGGGCCAGCTTGATGAAGCCATGTCGGAGTTCAATGAAGCTATCAAAATTGAGGGCGACGTGCCTGATTATTATTATAACAGGGGAAACGTGTTCTGGAGAAAGAAGAACTTCGATGAGGCCATCAAGGATTACAGCAGAGCCGTTGACCTGAATTCGGCAGATCAGATATTCATTTACAAACGTTACCAGGCATACCTTGAACTCAAGGAATATGAAAAGGCGCTCAGGGATATTGATGCAGCCCTGAAACTGGTGCCGGAAGGATACCTTTACAAGATGGAAAAGGCGAACCTTCTCGTGAAGCTTTCCAGAAGAGACGAGGCTGTCGCGTTGCTTGAATCAATAGTAGATACTGCCCCTGATGGAACAGCCATTCAGGACAGGATAGATGAGATCAGGGCTAACAAGCCATGATCCTACCTGTACATAGATTCTTCTGATGGTTTCCCAGTTTTCTTCGCCTGGGCGTCTGCGTACTGTTTTATCACTGCCGACATCTCTTCATGCATCTTGTTTACGCTCTCCTGCAGCAGTTTTGTATCTACTTTTATTCCGGTCTTAAGCGTTATGGCCTGGATAAGTGAAAGTGCAGATCCCGGGTCGGGTATATCAACAGAGCAAGGAGTTATCAGGGAACTTCCCTTGAAACCTTTTACGAGGCATTCATTGAGAAGGCTCCCGCCAATGCCGGTTATTATTGCTGACTGTGCCCCTGGGATGCCATTCTTTTTGCAGTTTTCCAGTTCTTCACTCTCAGCGATGCAGTAGGACTTTCTTGTCTCCATTATCACATCCACTGGTATTCCATCAAGAATTATTATCTCGGAAGCGCTAATGCTCCTGGCCCAGTCTATAATGGATGCGGAAATCTCGTAAAGTCCCAGGTCGCTGATTGGAACCTCGCTTATTATCGCAAGCGTATCGCCCTTCTTGTTGCTGTATATCCTGAACGGGTGGCGAAGCTTATTTCCGACAAAAACTGCAACCGGAGGGATGTAATGAGACCTGACATGCGCGACTTGGTGCATTCCAAGCTGTTCTATAAGGTACCCGACTGATAGCAGCCCAGCCATGGTGCTGCCAGCGAACCCGCCGATTATTATCGGGTGGTTGTACTCGCGCTTCTCAATCTCTACTACTGCCGTTGAAAATAGATCTGTCTTTTCGGACATTATTCCACAGGTATTAATGACAGGAAGCATAATTAATATTCTGTGCATAAAAATATCATGCAAAAAGGCAAGGTTATTACAATGAACGATAATTATGTTTACGTGATTTCGTGCAGGACACCATAGCTCTAAGGGAATACCAGAAAAATGTCATAGATTTTGTAACTGCCAGTGTCAGGCTAGGTGGCTCTGCCGCAGTGGAAGCGCCCACAGGATCCGGGAAGACAATAATGGGGCTTATTTCTGCACTTAACCTTTCGGATAATGGTGCCAGGAAAATCCTCTACCTTACAAGAACCAATTCCCAGCAGGAACAGGTAATCAGTGAGTTGAGGAAAATTGGGAAATCTTTCGGAGTAAAGGCGGTAGCGCTGCAGGGCCGGACAAACCTCTGTGCGCTTTATAAGGAGGTGGAGGATTCGGCAGACTTTACAGCAGAGTCACTTTCAAGGTTCTGTTCCCTGCGGAAGAGGAAGGTAATGTCAGGTGACACTTCAGCTTGCAGGTATTTCAATGATACTGTAAGGTCGAAGGCCGTGCAGGGCTATCTATTCGATAACAATCCCACGGCAGAGGAATTCTTTGTCTATGCAAAGGAAAATGGATTCTGCGCGTACGAGAGCCTCAAGTTCTCATTGAAAGACGCAAACATGGTTATTGCCCCTTACGCATTGCTCCTCAATCCCGTGACTTCCGGGAGGCTTATATACAACTGGGGGGTTTCAAGGAACCAGTTAATTGTGATCTTGGACGAGGCGCACAATCTTCCCGATATCGCAAGGGAATTCGCATCCTTCTCGGTCAGCGTGAACCAGTTGAACATGGCAGAAAGGGAAAGCACGGAATTTGGTGATTTTGAACTTATGCAGCGAGTTAGAACATCAGATTTCATTGAAATGCTCCGGAATGCAATATCAGATCTCGTCCGGGACAAAATAGGCGAAAGCGGAGAAGCCCGCATCAGGTTTGACGAGTTTCGCGAGTACATGATGATCGAGAATTCCATGAATTCAGAGAAATATCACAGCCTGGTAGACTACATGAGTATATTCGGGGATTACATAGCTGAGAAGCGTGAAAAGGATGGCAAGGTTCCAAGAACAGTTGTGCTGTCGGTAGCCGATCGCCTGCGGGCATGGGAAACGCTTGATGATGAAGTCTATGCCGCAATTGTTTCGAAGGATCGCCTTGGTACAATTGAGGCAGTATGCCTCGACCCCTCGAAGATACTTGATCCATTGAGGGAATCCTGGACCATTCACATGTCAGGGACACTCGACCCTATCGAGGTGTACAAAAACGTGACGGGTTTCCCGGAAATGACCCACATGATTGTCCCGTATATTTTTCCGGAAGAGAACAGGAAGATAGTTTATGACGGAAGCATGACAACAAAATATGATGAATTCGATGAGCGAGAAGCTTCGAAAATGCATGATATGATCGAGAACCTTATCACTAAGGTGGGACGAAACACCATCGTATTCTTTCCATCTTACAGTACAATGGAAAAGGTCACCAGCCAGGGATTTGAATTCAGCTACTTTTCGGAGCGAAGGGACATAGATCAGGGCTCACTTATGGAAATGATCCGAAAATTCAGGGCAGGTAAATCCGCTATCTTTGCGGTTTCCGGTGGAAGGATGTCGGAAGGCATGAATTTCCCCGGAGTAGAACTGGAAATGGTTATCATCGCAGGCATTCCGTACCCCAGGCCGGATGCAAGGCATAAGGCAATAATGGAATACTATGAGAGAAAATACGGGAATGGGTGGCTGTATTCGGTCATTTTTCCCACAGCCATAAAAATGAAGCAGGCAATCGGGCGGCTGATCAGGAATGAAAATGACAGGGGCATGGCTGTGATTCTTGACAGGAGAGCTGCATCGTTCAAAAAATATATGCCCGGTCTGGAACTGTCCACAAATCCGGAAAAGACGGTTTCTGACTTTTTCTCCAGGTGAGAGAACTGAGCATTTCGTTTCAGTGCTGAATGTGCCCTCCAAAAATTAAATACTCTACGGTTATTTAGTAATCCTCTGAATATAAGATGCATGATCTTGCAAGCAGGATAGATAATTTCATTGCCAGGGGGCAAATTAGAAAGTGGGTTATTGTCGGTATCCTCATTGGAATCGCAGCGGGCCTCGGATCATATGCCCTATATTATGGTATAAAACTGTTCACGGTAATTATGTTGACGGGGATAACGGGTTTTACTCCTCCGGTTACTGCAGCTTCAGGCGGTTCTCCCACTTACGTTATAGCCAATTTTGATAGATTACTGATACCGGTGTCAACAACTCTTGGAGGGCTCATTTCGGGAATAATTGTGTACCGTTTCGCCCCTGAGGCGGAGGGTCACGGCACAGATGCTGCCATTGACGCCTTTCATAACAAGAATGGTAAAATCAGGAGGCGTGTACCCCTTGTAAAAACCATTGCATCGGCTGTAACTATAGGATCTGGCGGGAGTGCCGGTAGGGAGGGACCTACTGCCCAGATCGCAGCTGGTTTTGGGTCATTTGTCGCAGACACTTTCAGGATGAACGATCACGATCGCAGGATAGCCATGGCTGCAGGCATAGGGGCAGGAATAGGAAGTATATTCCTGGCACCACTGGGCGGTGCACTGCTAAGCACTGAAATCCTTTACAGGAAAGATTTTGAGGTCGATGCACTCATACCCTCAATCATAGCGTCTGTTACAGGGTACATAATATTCGGGTACAATTTTCGATACCAGCCTCTCTTTTCAATACCCGGTGCCGGATTGCTTGGCTTCAGTCATCCGGAATCCCTTCTGTTGTATTCACTGGTTGGTGTTGTTGCAGGTTTATTTGGCGTGTTTTACGTAATCTCTTTTTACGGGATACAACGCATTTTCAAGAGGGCAAGGAAGGTACCAAATTTTGTGAAACCTGCAATCGGTGGACTTATTGTCGGATTGATAGCTATATTCTTTCCACAGATCATGGGACTGGGATACGGGTGGGTGCAGTTGATATTCTACGAAAAGCTGTCGCTATTTCCTATCTGGCTTCTGCTGGGACTCATAATTGCCAAGATCGTTGCAACCTCTCTCACCATTGGCTCGGGAGCATCTGGCGGGGTATTTGCACCTGGTATGGTGACAGGTGCATTCGTTGGGGCGCTTATGGGCATAATCTTCGTGCCATTCTTCCCGTATCTCAATGTCGTTGAGGTGACAATAATTGGCATGATCTCGTTTTTTGGCGGGATATCCAAGGCCCCGATCTCCATCATAATAATGGGCACGGAGATGACGGGAGGTTATACGCTTTTCCTGCCGCTAATGATCGCCACCGTGATCTCTTATTACATTTCCGGGCAGAAATACTCAATATACAGCAAGCAGCTTCCCAACAGGCAGAGTTCTCCCGCCCACAAACTGGAATACGAAAGGCCTATTCTTGACGACATAACGGCATACGAATCAATGAAGAGGGACTATTACTGGGTTTCCCCTGACATGCCATTGCGGGAGGCCCTTCAGACAATAAGGGAGAGCAAGACCAAGGGGGTGGTTGTTCAGGAAAACGGCCTTCTTATGGGGTTCCTTTCAGAAGAAGCTATCAAGCCATCTATGGACATAGACAGCGTAAAGGTCAGGGATATAATGGATACTGACGTGAAGTACGTCAAGGCCAGTGCAACAATGCATACGGCCCTGGATTTGCTGACCGCTACCACGACCGGCAAGCTAGTTGTGGTTGACGACGTAAACCCAAAAATCGTAATTGGGACAATTGGGTTAGCGGACATAGCCGAAGCATACAATCGAGAAATTCGGAAAATCAAGCAGAATCAGTCTGAGGATTGATGTTGCAACCCACATTCAATTCCAAAATATATATATTGATAGCACATAACTGGAAGACTGATATGTCCGGGAAATGGAGATCAATCTGTGCTCCTGTGAGCAACTGCCAAAATAAAGACGTACCGGAGCGCGCGGCTTTATCGAGCTTTCTGGGCATGTTTAGACTGAACACCGGACGCCGTTTACATGGAGCTAATGAATATGGCCGCAGTTAGAGATGCAGCGGTTGCAGGTACGAGAAAATTCGCTCCGGACGATATCAGTGAAGTAGTAAAGATAGGGAACAATTCATTGACTGAATATTACACCGAAACTCTTCTCCTTGACTTATTTGAGGCATGGCCCAACTCCTTCATGGTTTACACAGTCAATGGCAGGATAGTAGGTTTCATCGTGGGATCCAAGTTCTCAAAGACAGAGGCAAGGATACTTCTGCTGGCTGTAGACGCGAAATTCAGGAGGATGGGAATCGGCAGGGCACTGATGAATGGCTTTGTCGAGGTATGCAACCATGAGAATCTTCTCTCTGCCAGGCTTGAAGTCAGGACTGACAATGACCAGGCCATAGGTTTTTACAAGAAATTAGGGTTTTCAACAATCTCCGTCATAAGGTCTTATTATAGTGACGCTTCCGACGCGTATCTAATGTGGAAACTGCTCTAAAAATTTAAAAATTGGAAGGGGATTAGAAAACTGAAATTTCCCCGTTTACAAACTTATTGGTAAGGTCTGATATATTTTCCAGTCTCTGGTCAGCGATACTTCGAATGTTTGACCTGTGCCTTGACCTGTCCGCGCCAGGTGCATATATCATCTGGATGCTGGCTACGTGCGGTTCGTCTATGGGTCTTCCTATCTGTGAAACAATCCTGACCATGACTTCCTCAATATCTCCGGCACTCTCCTTGATTATGTCTGCTGCTATGATGTTGGAAAGTACGTTGTACAGCTTTCCGACATGGGTAACAGGGTTCTTGCCTGCTGCAGCTTCCATGCTCATTGGCCTGTAAGGAGTTATAATTCCATTCACTCTGTTTCCTCTTCCAACGGAACCGTCATCTCCATTCTCCATGGATAATCCTGTCACTGTGAGGTAATATACATTGTCATCCTTCAGGTCGCCGGTGTTGATGAATATCTTGACATTCAGTTCAGTCTGTTTCTTCACAAAGTCAGTTACAAGGCTTGTAAGTTCTTCCTTTATGGAAAAGTACTCGCCTTTATCCTTGACAAACTTGTCGACATATGCTGCAGCAATGGTGAGATTAATGGTGTCTTTCTGCCTGAATCCCATGACCTTGATATCATACCCAATCGCGGGAAGTTTCTTCTTGATTTCGCCATTCAGGTATCTCTCCGTTTTCAGTACCAGGTTTTCTGTGTCTGTAAAGGGTGCGAAGCCCACTCCGAATGAAGTGTCATTTGCCTTGTGTTTCCTTGTATCGTACAACCCCCTGAGATCCACAGACCCGTGGCCTATCCTGGAATCTATCATTACATCAGCATCCAGATCAAGATGCTTGAAATTTGTTGCAAGGAACTCCTTCGTTGACTTCACAGATATTGACTTGTACGGTATCCTCTCGCCGTCAACAGTTGTCGTCGCCCTTCCGCTGAGCAGAATATAAACTGGCTCCAGAACCTTTCCACCGCCGAATTTCGGGGCAGACTGTCCTCCAACGACCTCAACCTGATCGGTGTTGTGGTGCAGAATCCTTCCGTATTCCTTCAGGTAATACTTGCTCAGTCCCCTGCTTACAGCTTCGGCTATTCCATCGCATACGCTGTCCGGATGACCTACTCCCTTCCTTTCAACTAGCTCGACTTCTCTCTGGTAAACCGGTGTCTGGTTCAATTCCTCAATTGAAATATTCCTGTCAGTTCCCTGTTTTTGCTTGACTACAGTTGTTTCCATTGACTTTATCCTCTACAGAAGCCATATATAAATTATATTAAACATTTTGTCAGCGATCCCGATAAATTACCATCATTCTATAATTATTACCCTCCGTAATATTTGGCCGCAAACAAACAAAACGTTTTATCGTTTTTTCCCTATGGCTACTGGATGAGAGCACTTATCAGTGTTTATGATAAATCCGGGCTTTTAGATTTCCTTGGGGAATGTGGCAGCTCAATTGATGAGATTTATGCTACGGGAAGCACAGGGGAGTATCTGAAAAAGAACGGGCTTTCCGCGAAAAGCACGTCGGAAATTACCGGCTTTGAACAGCTTCTCGGAGGGCGTGTCAAGACTCTCCACCCCATGATCTTTGCAGGAATACTCTCTGATGAGACGGCCAGGTCTGCCAGGGAGAAGGATTATCTTGATTTTGACCTAGTTATTTGCAATTTCTATCCATTCAGGGCAGTGTCTGGGGGTAGCGATACAGGGAAAATGATAGAAAACATCGACATAGGCGGCGTATCGCTGGTAAGGGCGGCCGCAAAGAATTATCATAATGTAATCGTGCTGTCTGACCCATCCGATTACGGGATGGTTTCAGAATCCATCAGGAATAGCGGTGTCGTACCTGAAAATATGCGGGAAAAACTCGCGGTGAGGTCTTTCCAGCGGGTTTCAGATTATGATATCCTGATCTATAACTCACTTTTCAGGGTTTTTGAAGGCGGTATCCCGGACAGCTTACTCATAAGCGGCATAAACGGTCAAAAGCTGAGATACGGAGAAAACCCGGACCAGAGAGGATACCTGTACTCTGATGGATCGGGAAGCGGCATAGCCAATGCAAAGAAGATCTCCGGAAAGGAATTGTCATACAACAACCTCATGGATTCTGACTCTGCATACTCCACGGTTATGGAATTTGACGACCCTGCATGTGTTATAGTCAAGCATAATACGCCCTGTGGGGCTGCGGTTGGAAAGAATATCCTTGAAGCGTTTGAAATGGCGCTTGAGACAGACAAGGAGTCTGCATACGGCTCTGTTATCGCTTTCAACAGGCAGGTTGATGGCAGTACTGCCAGCGCCCTCTCGCATCTGTTTGTTGAAGTCATTGTGGCTCCGGGATATAGCGAATCCTCTCTGGAAATTCTCGTTAAGAAAAAGAACCTGAGAATTATTGAGGCTAAACCTGGAACAATTAAAGGCCTCAGGGTAAGATCGATATCGGGCGGCTACCTGCTCCAGGACGAGTTGACCTCCAGATTCGACAAATCCGACCTGAAGACTTCAAGGAAGGCGTCAGATGATCAGGTGGATGACCTGATTTTTGCATGGAAGATTGTAACTCATTGCAGGAGCAATGCCATAGTCCTTGCGAGAAATGGTTCCACCGTCGCAATCGGGGCAGGGCAGACGTCCAGGGTAGAAGCCCTGAGGATAGCCATAGCAAAGGCAGGACAGAGGTGTATTGGTTCCGTTATGGCATCAGATGCGTTTTTCCCGTTTTCCGACAGCGTAGAACTTGCAGGCGCAAACGGTATAGCAGCTATAATACAACCGGGAGGATCAATTCGGGACAGTGAAGTCATAGCGATGGCAGAGGAGAAGAACATCCCTATGTATTTCACTGGGAAAAGGGTTTTCCTGCACTGAAGTCAGAATGGAAACTCAGGAAGTTTTTCAACCTTCTTCCCGATATCATCCATCTTCATGCCGTTCATGCTTCTGATCCAGTGCCTGTACAGGCATTTACCCTTTATCGACGAATTTTTCCACATGGTGATTTCATCAGCATATACGTTCCTGGCCGAAGTGTCATTTTTCATGTGGAGTATGATCGCGTATACATCCTCAGCCTGCACCCCTCTTGAAAAAACTACCTGGTCGCCGTATATAGGGCCTGTTACCGAACAGTTCTTTCCAAGAATGATCATGCTTGCCTTTGCACCCTTTTGCGTATGCAGCACTTTTCCAGATTCAAGATTCATCCTGCAGGTTATCATTCTGGCACGTATTTCACTTCCAGCCTCCAGCGTGTTGCACTCAATCTCTCCATCCGCGCTTATCAGCTCTCCGACCCTGATATCTCCAGTAGCCACTACCTTTCCAAGGGATTTAATGGACTCATTCACAATTATTTCATTTGCATTGATATCCGCGCACTCCATTGAACTGCCTACCTTCAGTTCGTCGACTTCAATTTTTCCCTTTGCGAGAACGTTTCCCCCAACGTTCATCGTGTCGCACTTCACTGTGTTGAATTCTGCATTTTTTTCAGTTGTGATAAGTGATCCATCCAGGTGTCCGGAACTCACAAGGTTCCCATCAACGCTAGCGGAGTCGAATTTTCCATCAGTTAATCTGGCTTCTCTGCCAATCCTTAAATTTCTGCAGTCCAGTAGGTTGATGTCAGCAGAATCCGCTTGAATCTCCTCGCAACTGATCTCCCTGCCTTTCAGCATTCCGCCAACAGAGACTGTCCTGCAGTCCATCTTCTCAACAAAAATGATGTCGTTTCCCGCAACCGCTTTTTCACAGGAAATGGAACCGGCGGTGATTGTACGGTCCACATCTATAGTCTTTGCTCTCAGGTTTCCATTGACAGAGAGGCTGCTCCGTGACGCGGTTATACCCTCTAGCGCTTCGAGGTTTCCCGCAACCTCTAGATCCGCTTTCAAGGCAACTCTGCGGCATGTAATGCTTCCCGGTATCCTGGTGGTTACCTCAACGAACATGTCTCCTTTCACAGTGAGGGAAGCAACAGATTCCGATATCTTGCCACCCCTAAAATAGAGACTGCCACTCACCGTTTTCTCTTCGTATACTTCCCCTCTTGAGAGAATTATGTCTCCTGATTGCCTGAACATTTACATGGAGAAAAAAAATCCCGGTATTAAACAATCGCTCTTCGTCAAAGTATTTTATCAGATCTACGCATCTTAAAATATGGGTCTTGGTAAATGATGCGTAAGAATCCTGCCTGTTTTACATAGAAAGCCGTAGATTTCAGAGCTATTGAAATAAGTAAGCATATTCGGGCAGGTCAGACGATAGACACGATCATAGTCCAACTTGTCATGAAAAAGGGATTCTTCGAGGAATCTTTTAGAAACTAGCTTCATGTAGCTCTCTGTCAGTTGTTGAAAAACAATAAATATAGGGTTTGCCGGGTATCAATTAGCTCAAAGGTTTCTATTTGATATTCCCGCTACTTGATTCAGCAGTCTCCACTGAATGGGTAGTCACAGGTGCATCAATGCAAGCAGACTTTTAAGCCGGTTGTGATGAAGTATCACAGGGGCAAGTGCTGCCAGTCAATCAGGTCCTTATTGCTGAGCGACCTTATTTCAATATTTTCAAGAATATCGGTCAGCAAGTCATCCTCAACGTAGTCCCTGTCAAGTCTTTTCCCAAAATGCTTGGTGATCATGGAGTTTATTGCCCCGGTTGCCATTGCAGTTCTCATTTTAGACACATCGACCGAATCTTTCTTCACCTGCTGTTCGAATTTATGGTATAATTCCCCCCTCTTCAGGTCAGCCATAAAATCGTCCGCTGTTTCTTCCAGCTTCTTGTTGTCATCCTCGGCCAGAACTATGCGAACTTTGTATGTAGGGGTAAATTCGATCTTATCATCCGAAACACTGAACCATTTGATTGCATCAGTTTCAAAGAAAACAGCAGCTAGCGCTTCGGCCGTTACGCGAGGCTTTATAAAATTCACTCCTTTTGTGAGATCGTATGTAACCAATCCCCCATCCTCTGACACTTTTCTGTTATTGGAAATGGCAGATCTGATTTCAAGTTCTGAAGTCATAGGATTTACAATACCAAACCTCACTATATATGTTATCCCAAATCAACAGGCTTTGATTTAAGATGCAACATCCATGTGAACCCAGGTGAAAGTTCAAAAGAAGGAAAGTGGGGCATAATTCAACCAGTCTTTCACTTTAAATGAGCATGTTTATATTTTGTTTAGTTCTGATATTTCTTGATGAAAGTTGAAAAGGTTGAAGAAGGCCAGTGGGTCCTAAACGACAGGATAAGGATTAGATTCAGCGCTGGCATCTTTACCCGCAAGGTTGCTTTAACCTACTGGATTTTCATTTTCATCATATTTGGGCCTATACAACTGCTTCTTCATAATAACTCATACGAGGGTGCTGTTATTTTTGGCAACGATCCATTCGCTTATTTTATGACCCAGGGACTCTTCATAGCTACTTTTGCTATAGGTTTTATGTACCTGATAAACTGGATTGTGAAGAGGAGAAAGCGAACCAAATCGTTGGCCGCACCGTATTTATAGACTTTGACATAATTAATTTATCCATATATTCTTTTTCAGGACCATGGGCAGGAAAAAATACTCGTTGTGAAGAAACTCGTGAGTGAAACCGATCTAACCTAACTTTGCCCCATTGTAGTACTACAGCTTTCTGATTATCAGCTACATGACCGGTTCTGGTAATAAAAAGATCTTTATACTATGTAGTGATATTATCATTACATTGACCTACACCAGAAGGATCATCAGGGGCAGGAATACCTACCTGTACCGGGTAACAAGCTTCAGGGACAGGGAAACGGGCAAAGTGAGGCAGCGATCTGAGTATCAGGGGAAGGAGATCATTAAGGGTAACGTAAAGACGATACAGAAACCGAGAAACCGCATACAGGTGAGAAAGGTGCTGGAATCTGCACCATATGTCTTATACAGGAATGCCGAGAATTTCGGCATTAACGATGATTTTATCACTGCTATGCAGGGCCTGACAAACATGAGGGAGCCTGCAAGGCGCATCGTCATGCTCGCTGCATCTTGCGTGACAGGAATGGCAGGCTCACTGGAAATTCACACCGGAATCAGGGATTCCACTGTCAAGGAGGAGCGTGATCTTGTCGATTTCATTGGATCTAAGGACCCAGATATCATATCGATCCTGGAGAGTGCAATGTCCCAAAGGATTGTCAGGGCATATGGCTCACACGGAATTGTGTATGATCTCAGTGCAGTCAGGTATCTGGGATCTGAGAATGATCTTGCCATGTACGGTCACTATTACCATACGAATGGCGGTAACAGGGAGATCAACTTTGTTCTCGCCGTTACGAGAGAGGGCGGCATACCGGTGCATCACCGCATCATGCCCGGTAACATTGTATCGGTGAGTACCGTCAGTACGTTCGCCATGGAACTGCGGGATCTCGGGATCCGTACAATCATGGTAGTCATGGACAGGGGATTCTATTCCACGCAGAATATCAAGGACCTCAAGGGTTATTCGCTGATAGGTGCCATACCGGCATCCCTGAAGATATATCATGATCTGCTTGCCAAATCAGGGAACATTGAGAATTCAAGGAACTACATCCAGTACCATAAAGAGACGGTGTTCTTCAGGGAACACCGCATTGACTCCATACGGTATATTGTGTACTTCTCCGCACAAAGCAGGGCAGACAGGATGCAGGCATTCTATTCGCATCTGTCGGATATCGAAAGAGATCTGAAGGCCCTCCAGGACAAGAGATTCGACTCAGAACAGGACATGATGCACACTGCGATGTCTGCAACCGGAGACATGGCGAGGTACTTTGACCTGAGAGCATTGAAAGGGTCGCTCACATACAGGCTGAAGCACAATGCCATACAGGCGAGAACCAAGAGGATGGGTTTCTTCATCCTCTTCACAAATACCATGCTTGGCGCGGATGAGATACTGAGGATATACAGGGAGAAGGACGTGGTGGAGAAAGCTTTCATGCATTCAAGGCCATCCATGCAACCGGTGTATGCAAGAACCGAGGAAGGGACAAGGGCAAGGATATTCCTTTCCATCTTGGGATATTCCATGATGAGGATGATCGCGCACAGGTGCGATCTTTCATACGAAGAGACTGAGAGAATCCTTTTAGGATTAAAGGAAGTTGTTTACAGCAATGGGTCACATGCACCTGGGGAACTCACAAAGGAGCAGAAATCCCTGCTCCAAAAGGTTTCAATTGAATTGTAGTGATACAAAGGGGCAAAGATAGGATCTAAACAGGCGGATCAAGGAGGAGAAAATTTCTCAAAAAGCAAATCATTCTGCAAAAATGGGTAGAGGTCGTCGTAAATGTATAAGGGTACAATGTTATATCAAATACTATAGATTCAAGCAACACAGCAAAGAAGAAAGTAAAGGTTAAAATAGCAGGTATCTTCTCAACGTTGTGCACGGAGAATTGAAATGACTCTGGATATGGAACAGATTAGGACCTTCTGTGATGTCTGCTTGAGCAGGAACTTTACAAAAACGGCATCGAAATTGGGAATAACTGAATCTACCGTGAGTTACAGAATAAAGGAAATGGAGAAATTCTTCGAGAGAAAGCTTTTCAATCGAAGGGAAGACAAATCAGTTGAATGCACAGAATTCGGGAATGCATTTTTTGCCGAGGCCCAGGAAATCCTTTCTATTGTAGACAAATACAAGAATGTAGGAATAGATGGTGAGCTCATAGGTACAATTAAGGTCTCTGCCGGAGAGATTGGTGGAGTATTCCTGCTCCCTCCTATAGTAAGGGCGTTTGAAAGTAAATTCACGAAGATAAGGGTGAAAATTGAGATCAATAATTCGTTGAAGACGCTGAAAAAACTCAGTGAAGGTGAGTGCGACCTTGGAGTCACAGCAAGTGTAGACTTTGAGCCGAATCCTTATTTAAAAAATGTTCTGATACACAAGCTTCTCCGCCTCACTTACGGTATCATAACCCCTGCTGGCCATCCGCTTTCAAACAGTGATTCGCTCAATGTGTCTAAGCTTATAGGCTTGCCCTACATATCAAGAGATGATAGTTCAGGCTCTCAAAGGGAGATTTTAAAGATTTTCGAAGAGAACAGGATCCGGGAGAGTGATCTGAACGTTGTTTGGAGATTCGATAACTCCTCTTCGGTCATAAATGCTGTTGCAGAAGGACTGGGGTTGTCAATTGTAAGCAGAGTGCAGGCATCAAAGTACGTGCAGGGAGGACTAATAAGATTCATACCAATAGATACCAGGGTTGAATCTTATGTCAATTTGCTTGACATATGGAAAGGAACCAATAAGCTGGTCAATGTCTTTGTGAATTTTGCCAAGTATTACGTTGAGGCATCCAAGCTTATGTTCTAGACGCTATAATACAGCAGGAGACATCAATCTTATTATGATTTATATTGCACGTACAAACTTGCTGAACCAGCAGGAGACCTATTGCCAGATCACTTCAACTTTGAAATTCGCTTTTTTGAACGCACTAATGCCTACGTGATTCAAATCTTGCATTGATATTGATATTACAATAAATTCTTATATTGATACTTCATGGTATTTTCAATGGAAAGTTCAGATGTAACAAAAAGAATAGGTGTAGGCGCAAGGTTGGATCGCTTGCCCTCAAGCAATCTACAGCGCATATTCATAAGTCAGTTGGGAGTTGGAGTATGGTTCGATCTTTTTATACTTTTTACTGGTGGACCACTAGCTTTGCCAATTGCCAAGACACTTAATGTAAGTCAGTCAACTGCGACATTTTACGTAGCTGCGTTTCCGTTTATTGGAGCATTCCTTGGCTCCATAATCTATGGAGTACTAGGGGACAGATATGGAAGAAGGATCACTTTCCTGACGAGCCTGCTGGGTTTTGGAATATTCTCCATAATCAGCGCCTTTTCTACCAATATCTATGAACTCGGCGCACTGAGATTTGTTTCATACTTGAGCGTCGGTGGAGAAATTGCTATAGTTGATACCTACGTTAGTGAATTCATTACAAGAGCCAAAAGAGGAAACTGGCTTTCGTGGATGTATACTCTTGCATGGACATCGTCTCCAGTTGGGGCCTTGCTTGTTTATCTATTTGCTCCTGTCAGTTATGTACTACCAGGATGGAGGTGGGTTCTCCTTATCAGTGGGATAGGAGGAATAGCAGCTTGGTTGTACAGATTCAGGCTTTATGAATCACCTAGGTGGCTTGAGAGTCATGGTAAGATCAAAGAAGCTGACGATATAATATATGGCGTCAAAATAGTCTTAGATTTTGATCGATTTAATCCATGCTTTCACTTCTTTGGTCGGCAGATCCTCATGCGTTTCAAGTATCTTCACCAGGGCATCAAGAACCGGCTTCCTCTCCCTGTCTTTTCTTACTATTGGTTCACATGGGTTCGGCCTTATTAGTTTCCTTGCATTATCCATCTCCTCGGGGGTGATGGATACAAACTCATTCAGGAAATCTATCCTTGAGAGGACTTTCTCAATGTAATTCTTATTCTCAATGTTGGAGAGTATCGCTGTCAGGGCACCATACATGCCCATCTCCTTTGCAGTCTGTGATCTTCCGGTGCGTCTGCGGATGTGCATCCTGCTCCACCTGTGACCGATCTCCTCTATTCCGTTGTGCCTTTTGACGTTGATTGTTTTGCCATCAACAGTCACAGGGGATAGGAGCTCATCCCTGTGATCCTCTATCCGATTCTTTATTGTTCTTGATATTCTTTCCAGTTCACCGCCTGCGAACTCCCCCTCCTTTGTTATTGATCTCAGCGAAGCGTTGAGATCATTCCCTATTGCAGCTATATCGGCAGGTTCCCTGGCAGATTCGCCGGAATTCATCTCCCTTGAAACCCTCAGCGACTTCCTTATGGACTCGAACCATGACCATACTCGTGACAGTATGCGGTATCTTTCCATCACAGCAGGATCCATGCTGATCTCCTTTACAGCAGAGTGGAATGCCATGACAGGTTTCACGACCTTCATGTGGGAGGCATTCCACCCTATGATGGATTTCATCATGTTCCTGATCTCGATGCATCTCTCGAGCACCTGTAGATATGGTAAAACGAATGGAAACTTGCTCGGTATGGTTCTTGGATAGAGGATGTATTCAGCGGCTACTGCGATCCATATCTTCTCTGCATACAGTATTCCATCATTCCCGTTTTTTTCCGGTAATGTCATGCGCGAGATCAGTGCAAGCGCCTCTGTCGATACCATGGAGTCTCTCAGTTCCTGATAGGAGGAGAATACATCCTTCCCCAGCGCCTTTGTGAAATGGTAATGACAGATAAGCTGCAGTATGCCAGGAAAAACAGCAGTTGCAGATCCCTTTATTGCAATCCCCATGTCCCTGAGGATTGCAACCGGAATTCCGAAAACATCCTTTATGCCCTCAAGGAAGGGTGTGACGTACTCACTGCTCTCCGATGGCATTATCACCGCATCCATCGTTATATTAGTGAGACCGTCCTTGGCCATGAACACGATCTCGCCGCCGGATTCGCCTGTACCGTCAAGGTGAAGTATGTATACTATCAGGCCAAGATCCTTCATGTGCCTCCTGTGGATGCAGTAAAACCTGAGCAGGAATTCCCTGGAGAGAAAGGATATCTCTCCCGTGGATATCCTTATGCCACGGGATTCCAGGAGTATCTGTATCTCCGATCGCTGGTAGTCCATGATCCATCTCAGGATACCGACAGCCATGGTTATGCCGGGATCGAAACCGGAATCTTTTAGCACGGAGTGAATGGCATTCCTGTTCGTCTTCCTGTGATCGGGGCACCTTCTCGCATGAACCTTCAGATCGACGGATCCGGAAAGGGTCATGATAGTTCTCCTGTAACTGTACAGTTCATTCATTCTTTTTCCGCAGATCTCGCATTTCTCTGCTGACCTGATGATCTTCTCCTCTGGAGGGAGAGGGAAAAGGAGTTTTTTTTAAAATCATAGAAGAGGCCGATCCTTTCCAGGTTCTCCCTGCCTATGCGATGACCCATGCTCTCTATCATGTTGAAGAGTTCATCCGGGGTGAGATCACCCTGCATCAGCCTTGTTGCTATGTAACCGAAATGTACCTTTTCAAGCGGAATGTGATCAGGACTGTCCTTGTCCCTGCCTATGTATCTCAGGTGTCTCTGCACAACCTTTCCGTTTACCCTAACATTCTCAACCTCTGAATAATAGATTTTACCACCAACCTTCTTGGCACGTATAAACGACATTAGTAGTGCATAGTGGACACTACTATTTAACCACTACGAACGTTCGAAAAAACACTCAGAAATTATGGTGGATTAAGGAAAATTAGAAATATTTATGACCCAAGGATCTAAGAGGATTTTGACGCTATATGATATAATGGATAAAATCGAGGGCAGGATTAAGAGGATGAATAATATTTCGGCGTTCCCGGCTGCGGAATATGTTCCCTACACAACGGAAGAGGCTCATGTTCCGATCAGCGATCTTTTCAAGGCAGAATACAAGGCGAGAACTGTGATGATATGGATATTGCAGTTTCTACAGGGCGGAATGAGTTTCATAATAGGAACACTTGCGCCGCTCGTGCTCGTTGCAGCGGGATTCACTGTTATTCACAGCCTTCTGTTCACCGTAGTAATAGACAGTGGATATGTGATCGGTTCACTTCTCGCCTCATTTGTTCTGGACAGATATGACAGAAAGGCGGAAATAATAGTTTTTGCAATTTTGCTGGGCATTGATGGATTTGCCTTCTCTCTCATTCATCTAGTTGGACTTATATTGTTCTTCGGAACGGCTTATACGTTCCTGGACAATTTTTTCAACAATTCCTGGCACATATACCAGGCCGAAATCTATCCGACAAGGGTAAGAACAACTGGCACAGGAGCAGCATTTTCATTGAGTAGAATTGGCACTTTTATCTTTCTTTCCACTTTTGTTGTAATTCTGGATCTATACGGAGCCGTGCCAGTGTTCTCCATAAACTTCCTTTTTGGGATTATAATAGCAATTGCAGTGTTCATTCTTGGGCCAAAAACAACTGGAAAGATACTCGAAATGATTTCCAAGTAACACCAATTTTTTTATATTTTTTTATTCCCAATATTTTTCTGACAAGTCATTGAATTAGGGCTATGCCAAAAATAATTATTTATTCCGGCGAAATATCACTATAAAAAAAGAATGGTTCGCATTAAAAATAGCGTATTTCAATGCTTTTTTTGAATGTGTCAGCTGTAGTATATTTGCTATTAGCTCTATCGTCAGCAGAAATGTAGTATTTTTGGATTAAATTTCCCGGGATCAGCTGAAAAGTTCCTTTATCTCTGCAACATCTTCTTTATTCTGTATTTTAGAGAAATAGGCCCAAACTTCTCTTGCTTTTTCAGGGCCCAGCACCGGATCGACCAGATGGGAGAATTTCGAACTGATATCCTTTTCATCCATAGGCTTAGAGGGCGTTTCGGGTCCCCTGTTTAAGTCTACAGTCTCCTTTCCTCCATTCTTGAATTTCACGTTTATTACGGTTTGGCCCCTATTTATAGATTCTCGTTCGTGCACTCTTATTTTTTTTCTTATCATCAAGGTTAATGGATCTTTGACCGCACTGTCAGAAAAGTGCTCTGGAAATAGTTTTCCGTAGGCCAGTGCAGCAGCTATTGCATGAGTCACGCTGAATTTCGATTCCAGCCCAGATTTCGGCTCCATTATCGCTGTCAGGACCATTACTACAGGATTCACTTCCACATCAATCTCCTCTACATCGTCAAATGGGATGTTTTTTTCTCGCATCTCCACCGCTGCATCAATGCCGGGGTGAAGCACGACTCCACACGGATAAGGTTTCAGGAAGTTGTTAAGAACGTTCCACTTTTCTCCAAGGTCGTCCGTAAGTATCCCTAAATTTTGCTTCCCGGATAGCGAAATTGCAAATGTGTTTACGATGTTCTTTGATACTGAAATCCCATTTTTTGAAGCAATTGAGCTCATTATACCTTCAGCTGAAGATCTCCCTACTTGAAAACTCTTGCTTTCCGTCCCTCTATTAGAAAGAAATCCTGTGGCAACTGTAAGACCCTGGAGAAACGATGAAGATACCAACTCGGAGCTAGAATGAAACATTATTGATGAAGCGACAGCGGAAGCTGAAGATCCAAAAAGAGAGGTATTGTGCCAATCAGAATATCTCTCGTCCAGTCCAACCGCCAGTGCGAGTCTTATTGCAACCTCCATCCCAATGGCAGAGGCGTAAATTACATCACGACCTATTCCATGATTATCCGATCCAATTGCGAGCGCACTGGGTATCACGGGAGCGCTTGGATGAACTATTGACTCAAGATGAGTATCGTCAAAGTCCAAAAGATGTGATAAACTTGAATTTGCCCATGCCGAAGTGATCATGGCCGCGTGCTCTCCAGATCCATATATTGGAAAGTCCCCACTCTGAATTTCCTTGCACGCATTTATTATATTTCTCGATTGGGGGTACCTGTTTGCGCCAATAGAAACGGACAAAAGATTCAAAATAGCCAGTCTGGTTCCTTCTCTAACTTTCTCAGGAAGGGAAGAGAAATTATTGCTTGCTGCGAATTCACCAATAACGTCAGATTGCATTGATTTAGCATACCACTTTAATATTTAATTCTTAGTTTAATAACCATTGAATTTTTAGATTGTAAATCATGTGGAGTCCATTCTCAACCATGAGAATGATAATAAAAGACTGTCGCATCATGAGGCATGGACATAATGGTTCTGGAAGGAGATGGAATAGGTCCGGAAATCATTAAAAATTCTCTAAGAATACTCAAAGTTTTACAGGATAACTTCGGATTAAAACTAAATCCCGTTTCATACAACATTGGAGCTAGAACACTCAATGAGGGGAAATGGGATCTACAAAAAATTCTCGATGAAGCCGGAAATTATAAAGCCATTCTCAAGGCCCCGATGGGTGATCCAAAACTCGTAGGAGAGTCCGGTACTGAAAAAGCACTTGACATAATCCTGGGGCTGAGGTTCAACTTCGACCTGTTTGCAAATGTAAGGCCTATACGGCTGTTACCTGGCATAACCTCGGTGCTGAGGGGTGTGGATGATGAAAGAACAATAGACTACATCCTTGTAAGGGAAAACAGTGAGGGGCTTTATTCCAGTCACTTCGGCGGAATGGTTCTCAGGGATTCCGTTGCCATTGACAACCAGATAATCACGCGGGCGGGTTCTGAAAGGATATCACGAATGGCATTTGAGCTTGCGCGTGATAGTCATGGCGCTCCAGCAAACGGCAAAAGAACTGTAACCTGCGTCGACAAGAGCAACGTCCTGAAATCTTTTGCTTTCTTCAGGAGAGTATTCAACGAAGTTGCAAAGGACTTCCCTGAAATTGGAACTCAGTATGCATATGGCGATGCTATGGCACAATACATGCTGTTTCACCCGCAGAACCTTAATGTGATTGTTACAGAGAATATGTTTGGCGATATATTATCAGATCTCGGAGCTGCAACTGTTGGAGGATTGGGGTTTGCATACAGTGCAAATCTTTCCAGAGAAATGGGGATGTTTGAGCCTGTCCATGGGAGTGCCGTGGATATAGCCGGGAAAGGCATAGCGAATCCTGTCGCAATGATCCTTTCAATGCTAATGATGATAGAATGGTCCGGATTCAAGAGATACAGGGAAATCGTCGAGAATGCCATGTTTTCGGCCATCAGGAAAGGCAGCAGCACCCCGGATATGGGAGGAAAAATGAAAACAGAGGCTTTTACTGATGAAATTCTGAAGGAATTGACGAGTCCTCATCCGGCTTAATGAATCTGGTATTGCTTCAATATATTCTAAAAGGGAAACCTTGCCGAATCATGCCTGCATTACGGCAAGGACAAGTAACATCAGCGTAAAAATAGCATGTATGTATCATTCTAGAAAGAACCAAAATATAAATGTCAGAAAAATGTGATACTGCGACAGGAATTCTCAGTGTGAAAACATGATAAAAGCGGCAAGGAATCCAAGTATGGCTCCTGTGTTTATGTAAGGCAGCCCGGGAGCAGGCTTCTCCACATTTGTAAAGAAAAGTACCGTCATTGCTGCCAGCACTCCAACCATTGTGAATAGGACAAAGTAGAACCAGTTAACCGGGTAGCTGTAGGTGAATGCGGACACAACCAGGATACTGGGCATTGCTATGTCACCAAAGCCAAGCATCATTGCACCGTGCTCTCCCCTTCCGGCAAAAGTGATATCGTTGAGTTTAGTGCCTCGTCTTGATGGTATGACAAACAACAGGGGAAGATTCTCGTCAACTGCGGCCTCCGCGAGAGCTATCATGTGCTTTGTCTTGTAAACAGAAATATAGTCGTACACAGCAAATATTATCAGGAGAGCAACTGCAGCCCAGATTCCTACTATAACGCCCCAGACGGACGATACGCCTGCAACAAGCATAATTCCCGAGGCGTCAACAACGTACCACTCGTTTCTGAATGCCAGGAGATAAAGGAACAGCAATGGCAGGATAATCAATATTGCAAGGGATATAACGTTGAACTCAAAGAGCGTATTAGCAAAGTACGCAGCAATTGGAACTGATATTATCAGGGAAACATAGAACACCACATAAGTGACCATAAGGATGAATATCCATTTCAGGAATCGCACCCTCTTTTTCCTGGCTAGGAATATAACAGCAAAGGAGAAAACGATTATCAGGGGTATGAATATGAGTACATTCCCTATCCCTCCGGTGGTGCTGGTAGCCTTGATTCCAGCGTCCTGTATGATCAGCTGCTGAGAAACGTAAATAGCGAAAAGGGAAGATGCTACAAATATGATCATTGCCGATAACTCAGGCAGTACTCTTCTTATTTTTCTCACTCCTTTTCTTCTTTCCATTGTATTCGCAGTCTATTTTGGGGCAGAATTTCCATTTCCTGCCTTTTCCCGTCATTATTATGAGTGGGGCGGAACAGTGTGGGCACTTTTCGCCCGTAACTGATAAAAGCCCCATCTGGGGGAGTGCATACGTAACCTTGCAGTCCGGGTAGTTAGAGCAGCCAAGGAACCGTTTGCCGAATCTCGACTGTCTTACAACAAGGCTTCCGCCGTCGGATGGGCATTCACCGAATGAATCTTTTGTCCGGTTGTATTCGCATCTAGGGTTTATGCAGCGTATATCCGGGGACTGCCCTTTTCTTATGACCTTTATCTTGGGAAGCGAGCACACTGGGCACTTATCTTCGAGCAGTTGAATGAGTGATCTTCCCGGCACATTGAAGTTTATTTTGCACCCGTCGACTTCACATTTTATCGTGTAGAAATCACGGTTCTTGAGAAGTATGATATTCTTGTTTTCATGGAAGGGGCATTTACCCAGTGTTTCTCCCCTCCTCAATGATCCATCAATGGTGTCTTTTATCTCATTCTCCCTGTTCTCAAAATCAGTCAGAACGGAATGCAGCATTGACCTGGACTGGGAAACCACCTCCCCCTTCTTCATTTCCTTTCCTGCGATCCTATCCATCTCGCTTTCAAGTTCTGCTGTCATTTCCGGCTCTGATATCTTTGACTTAACTTTCGTGACTGAGTCTATGAGCCCCATCCCAAGGTTAGTGGGCCTGACAGGGTTTCCTTCAATAAACCCCCTGTCCTGAAGCTTGCCAATTATGTCATGCCTTGTACTTTTTGTACCGAGTGAGAGTTCTTCCATGGTCTTTAAGAGAGATGCCATGTCATATCTTCTTGGCGGTTTGGTCTCCTCTCCTATCTTGTTCCATTCAGTTGCCTTCACTTCTTCGTTTTTTTCAAGGTCAGGATGGTAGAATTCATCAATCCTTCTGTAGGGATAGAGCTCCAGCCAGCCAGGCTTCGTAACTTTTACCCCTCTGGTCTTGAAGTTGTATCCTCCGACATCTACAGTCGCTTCCTTTATTTCCCTCTCCCCAGCAATGTAAAGTGTGGCCAGGAAGCGTCTCAGGATAAGTTCGTAAACCCTGGCGTAATCTCCCTTAAGCACACCTTTTTTCACTGTATTTACCGGATATATAGGTGGGTGGTCCATTGCTTCCGTTCTTCCCCGGGAAGGGATGATTTTCTCCTGGGAAAGTACTTTCTTCACGTCTTCCGAAAACTCGGAAGCAACAAGTTTGTTAAGCACGGATTTCAGCGATATTGATCTCTGATAAACCGTGTTGTCCGTCCTTGGGTAACTTATGTAACCCCTCGTGTAGAGTACCTCAGCTATGGACATTGCCTTTGCGGGAGGAACCCCAATCCTGGAAGCCTCCCTCAGGAAGTCGGTTGTATTGAACGGCGATGGTTTACCAATCCTCTCCAGGTGTTTTTCAAATTCCACCACAACCCCGTTTTTTCCGTTTATTTCATTGAATATCTTTTCCGCCTCAGCCTCTTCCTTTAAGTTGCCCTTCTCATACTCCCCCTGAAATGCCCCTTTCTTGAAGAAGGTTACGAGGAGTCTCCAGTAAGGCTCGGGCTTGAAATCCATAATCTCTTTTTCCCTTTTCACTATCAGTGCAAGGGTTGGCGTCTGGACTCTGCCTATTGACAGGAAGTTTTTTCCATACCTGTGTGCGGCAAGTGAAAAGAAACGCGTCAGAACAGCACCCCAAATAAGGTCTATTTCCTCCCTTGCCTCGGCAGAATCAGCAAGGTTGTAATCAACGGTTATGGGTTCAGAGAAAGCCTGCCTTATTTCCTCACCTGTCAGTGCACTGAATTTTGCCCTCAGTATCTCCGGTCTCTTATCCAGCGTCTTGATCTCATTGAGTATTATATCGAGTGCTTCCACGCCAATGAGTTCCCCCTCCCGGTCGTAGTCAGTGGCTATAATCACCTTGTCAGCATCTGGGGCAAAATGCTTGAGTGTATTGTATGCGGTCCTGTTCTTCACATTTTTGAGTATCTTTGAATCAACCAGTGTAGAGAGCTTCACGGACTTCCAGTCATTCATCTCCTTCGGAAAATCTATCTCTATAATGTGGCCACTCAGTGGTATCACCACAGTACGGTCACCTTCTCCATATTCAATGTAGCTGAGCCCCTTAGCTCTCTTCTGTTTTGAATTTCCGTCCGAAAGAAAATACGATATACGCCTTGCAGCGTCTGCTTTTTCTGCTATGATCAGCGTAAGAGTCAAAACTTAGCACTCCAGATAGTGAATTGCCCCACCTCGCGGAAAAGGCTTCCTGTTTTTGATTTATTAACGGGGGGTACTCCGTTCCATTTTTTGCACCATTCCCGCTTCCGTTTCTGCACAGGCATGAATTTGGATCGCACAGACCCTATAAGTTCAGCATTTTTGTGATCAATATAACGGTTTCGCTATTTTTGGTGTGGGACACTATTCTAAAATCGACTCATATTGAATAAATTGTGCCACACATTTGTGCAGAATAGTACATTATTGATCCTGTCATCCATCTTTTGTGCTATGTTCCAACCAAGCATCTTCTTGGCCGCTGCGAATCTAGGTTCGGAATTGCTTCTCTGATGGTACTGTTCCAGGTATTTCGTGGTATCCTCAACAAACTCCTTCATGGTGATTTCCACTTCTGCGAGCCGTTGAGTGTGGCATTCTTCTTCGGGATCACGAAGACCTTTGTGTCACCAAGTTTATCCATGTACGACGGGGATAAATAATACCTGCCAAGGGGGAGCGAATCCAGGATCATGTCCGTGGATTCGAGAAGACTCATTGCACGATCATAGGCTCCTCTCTCGGATTTCATGTAAGATACGAAGGCGATGAACATTTCACAACGCTCTATCAAATACTGCCCGTGAGTCGTCAACCATTTTCCGTTCTTCTGCAATCATAGCTGTCTCATTGCCTCAACATCCTGTGGTTTAATCTTTTTGATTATATAAACGTCTAAAACGAATATAACAAGTAACCACAGAATGATACTTATCAGGAGTGTCACCCAGTTTAACGTAATTGGAGAAGTTGAAACGAAGCTGTTAACAGGTTGGGTATTAGTATATAAAGAAAACAGAAGACTTGGCATTGAATTCCACGGTGAGATATAAACCATAAGTTCCGGGACCGACCCAAAAATCATCTGATAGGATAGGACAAAGACTAGCAGCATAGGGATGAAAGAGAGGAATGTTACAGATTTTACGTTAGAATAGGCCAGTACCAGTGAAACCAATAAAATCGCCAGGAGCATGAAAAACGTCCCAACCAGGATATCCAGCAGAAATGTCTCGAGGAAGGATGTGTATCCCGGAAACACATTGACGCCAGATGCAAGATAGAACATTGCCCCAGTGAACAGGATACTAAAGACAGCTAAGAAAATTGCAATCGATATCCATGCTATGATAAGGTCTAACAGATATCTTGTTCTTGATAATTTGGAAAATTTGAACGAAAAAACGAGGGCATTCGCAGACCAGCCCAGTGACATCATTATAGTTACCGCTATTGAGGAAAATGAAATTAGCACTATTATGGAAAACCATGCTGCCGTAACACCCATGGCGTCGGTTGCTGTCAGGGAACTCCTGTCAATTATGAATGCGCCTAACACTGCCCATATAAAGCTGAAAAAAACTCCCCAGAACCATAGATGTTTATTAGATATCAAAGCTCGAAAATAATACTTTGCGATCATCTCAACACCTCTTGAATGGCATTGTCTAGATCCAGTGATGAGGAGAGCGGGGTGTCACCACTGTCCATGGTTATGGAAAATGTACCGTAATTTGTCCGTATGGTCGAGAGCGGTTTTGGAGCCTCCCCTTTCGTCAGGTATAACCTATTTATATCGCTGGAATTGAATTTTCCGTAAAGTTTCCCCTCTATGATCAGATACAGATCCCAGTCTGAAAGTGATTTAAGGGCGCCAAAGTCATGAGTGTTGATGAGCAGACTTCCCTTGAATCTGTTAAGATCCTCTATGGTCATAATCCGCCTCTTCACATCCAGTGTTTCAAAGGGCTCGTCAAGAAGAGCGAGTCTGTATCCAATATTCAGTGCCATGATGTTGCAGAAGATCTTGTCCTGACCTGTACTCAGCTCCATTGTTCTCTTGTTCAGGATATTAGATAAATCATACCTTTCTATCTGCTTGAAGGCATTTGTCGGGTCAATGCCTGCCATCGAACAGTACATTTCTATCTTTAATTTTATCGGAAGGTCCAGCAGTCTGTAGATCTGATCCAGATTGGCTGCGACACCGACTATATTCGATATGGTTTTCAGGCTCTGACCAAATACCTTCAGATCCCCTGCAGTTATTTGAGAAAGCCCGATAATTCCTTTCAACAATGTTGTTTTACCCGAGCCATTCGATCCCACAATTGCCATCTTTCCCATGTTGAGCGAGAGGTTTATACCGGATAGAATATCCTTTTTGATTCCCTTATATGAAAGATTTAGGTTCTTTAATTCAAGATCCATTATAATGAATATAAGGATAATATATATATAACTGGGGGCGGGGCACTATTCTAAAATCGACCCATATTGAATAAATTGTGCCACACATTTGTGCAGAACGAGGCATTTTCGATCCAGTCATCCCTCTTCTGAAGAGGCATGTTAACGCGGTTAACGAAAATCGCAATCTTACTTAGCTACCTGTTTACGTTCCCATTCCCTAAATCTTCTTTTGTAGTTTAATATATTCAAGTTTTTCATTTCACTCTCAGATAGCCCGTATTTTTGTTTCAGTCTTTTAGCAGCTAAACGTCCCAGAGAATTCATTGCAATAAAGGACCAAAATGCACTCAAACCCCCAACGATTCCAAGAATGTTCTTAAGATTCCAGATATAAGAATTCCCTGGGGCCAAACTCGTGGCGTAAGTTCCATAGAGGAAAAACAGGATTAAGATTGAAACTACGACCGTTGGTAGGCAAATAGACTTTAGTATCTCCTTCCGTGTAGCCTTCAGCGCAATAACTTCTTCCAAATAAAGTAGGTAAAGGAATACAGTTAGAACGACAAGAAGAGTTACGATTATTCCCATAAATACACCTCAGACTACGAATTGACCCCATCCTCCGGAGGGGTTTGCCATATACACCTTGTTGTTGGGTTGGTCCCATATTGTGAGATTAGATTTGCTTCTTAGCAATCATCACCCCTTCTATTATATTTTTCTTCTATTCTTCATATGTATCTCTCAGTGCTCTGTAATTTATTGCTGAATGCAGCCTCTCATTGTTGTAGAATGCAATGAACCTGTCTATCGTGTCCATTTTATCCTCAAAGGGTGAGAGCTCGAATCTTCTTATCACTTCATTCTCCAGGATGGAATTATACGATTCTATTTGTATGTCCTCTCTTGTGTGGTAGGATGAATCCTCTCATGTGGAATGCAGAGGGACGAGAAGAATAGTTCTTCTAATCTTACCCACAAATTGAGTGCCATTGTCGATTCTTACACGCACCCCAGATATATTGCATAAATGCCTCTATCCATGAATGCAAAATCCATCGCCATCCTCACGTCGTGCGAAGTGCAGTGTTAGCTAAGGTGCTTTTCCACGATCTTTCTGGAAAAGCAGTCTATTATGACAAAGAGGTATGCCGTTCCGTTCTCTCCCGAGATGCACTTTGTATTCATCTCTCTGGCCCCATTGGGTGCATTGACATATACTACGGAATCAACAACCCTCTTTGCAGGACTGCGGTAATTGTATCTGTGGTTCAGGAGATTATTCTCCTACAGGATACGGAAGACCTTCTTCCCGTTGATCTGATAGTCGGAGTGATGCAAGTACTTTGTGACCTTCTTTTAGTCATAACAGACGAATTCCCTCCTGAGCAGCTCCCAGATCTCTTTCAGGATCTCCGTGTCGGGGATCTGGATGCTCTCATTTCACGTTGAGAACATCGTTGTACTTTGATTTCATACCCTCTCCAGGCCCACCATTAGGGGTTTCCGGTAATAGGTACTCTCAGGAATCTGGAGAAGATCTAGAATCCCGAAGATCATGAGACTCCTATTTCTGTACTCGTCGGTCAGGACTGCCGCCTCCTTGTTTTTAATGTGCTTCCTGCAGCAATGATACTCCAAGTTCCTTCTCTGCAAGCATCTTTATCAACCTTTCGTTCTCCTTCCTGAGTTTCCTTATGCTGGGATCGGCTTTCCCTGTTCTCGATCTGAGGCCATCCACTCCATAGGTGTGTAATATTTCCTTTCAGGTGTAGAACATGGATGGATCGACGCCGTATTTCCTGGAGGTTTCCACGACCTGGTCCTTCTCCCTGATCTCGCTGATAAGGGCAAGCTTTTCCTCTGCTTTCCAACGCCTTCGTTCGGTCATTGTGCCCCCAAGACCCCATTCAATTCATTTCTTAATATATTAGTATAATTATTAGGCAATCTTCTCCAATAATTTAATGGGTCAGTGCACCACAAAGAGATCAAGGGAACCTCTTATTATAAGAATTTATAAAAGACACGCCATCCGATTAAGTAAGTGAGTAAAAATGATATACTTGCAGAAACACATATTGCGGTAAAAAAAATCCAATTAAGTACAGTACCAAAACCCTTGTCGCCAAGAAGCAGCAGAGGGAACAGATAACTGACTTCAATAGTTGAAACAGATGTTAATATTATATAGAATATGCCAAGAAAAAACAGTATAGAAAAAAGCTCCGAAAAAATTCCGAACCTTGATAATAAAATGACAATGCATCCTAAAGCAACATTGTAGACTATAATGAAAAATATAGAAAGAAAAAGAAGATGGGTATCAAAACTCGATGGATAACTCAATACAATCCACGCAAAGCACAATCCAAAAATCAAAAAAGGAATAGCAAAAAGGACTTTGACCATCAATTTAGATATAAAATAGGAATAGCCATTCAACTGGGGATAAGAAATATATGTTTTAATAACTCCGTCCGACAAGTCGTTTTTTACGCTCTCAGTGGTTGAAATAGATACATAGAGGCCACTGAGAACAAAATAAAAAAAGAAGAACGACAAAAATTTCATACTTTCAAGAGCAAAGTTGAATCGGATATAGAGGGAGAGTCCAATTGCCATTAGGATCAAAACGATGCCAAGTTGGAACTT
Source organism: Thermoplasmatales archaeon (assembly GCA_016806715.1). NCBI lineage: Archaea > Methanobacteriati > Thermoplasmatota > Thermoplasmata > Thermoplasmatales > Thermoplasmatales archaeon. The sequence goes on from CP060531.1 coordinate 1,223,586, forward strand.
TTTTACTCTCTCAAATTCAAGAGTCATTAGAGGTTGAATTAAACTCACTCCTTATCTTCTCATCCATTTCCTGTATTTTAATATTAGAAATGCTACCATTGTACCCTCTTAATGTGTCGTATAGTAGATTGAAATTTTTTGGAAATGCAATTACTCTTTTACCGTCTATTATATTCTCGATGTTGTTTGCTTTTAAAAAAGTAGACAATGCAGCGAAATCGTTACCAATCAATTCAACAGAAAGTTTATCCTTTCCTGGTTCAAGTAATTTTAACGTGCCATTGTTTCTTAACATCAATATTTTATCTGAAACAAGGGTTAATTCTCTTATGTCATGTGAAGAAATCAAGAATGAAACCCCTCTTGATTTTGACTCTCGTATATAAGAAAGAATTGCGTCTACTGTTGCCGGGTCTATGTTGGAGAACGGCTCATCCGCTATTACCAGTTTTGCATTCTGCATAGATGCTACTAATAGTGCCAACCTTTTTAAATAGCCGGCCGATAAATTTCCTATTTTTTCATCTAGAACATCTTTAATTTTAAGCAGGTCAGACAGATGTATCTGAGAGAGTGTGCCAGGCAGCTTAGCAATGAATTGCAGATACTTCTGTACTGTTACTTCTTTTGGGAATGATGGTCTTTCTAGGACAACAGATATTATAGACTTTCCATTTATCGATGGTAGATAGTAATTTATTTTTCCAGCACTGACGCGCCTAAGACCTGAAATTAACTCAATAAGGGTAGTCTTTCCTGCGCCATTAGGACCAATCAGTCCAGTCACTCCCTGAGAGATTTCTAGATCCATTAATGGGATTACTTTCTTTCGACCGTATGATTTCTCTATCCCGTTGATTTTAACCAAAAGCGTCAGTTAACCAGTCCCCTCTTAGTATTTGGCTCATTTTGATCCCTCAGTCTTTTGTCTCTTCTTCCGACGATAAAAGAACAAGCCTAATAAAATAACAGTAGCAATCAAAATAATCGGTAATCCCACAATGATCCCAACGACAAGGTATACGCCTATAACATAAAGCCAGTTTATTTGCCCAATGCTAAAGTTTGTTTTTGTGAGTGTTAGTGAGAAAGGAGGGTGAAAATATCCTGTTGATCCTTTAACCGACAAATTCAGTATGTACGATAAGACTGGATCAGTTCCTTCAAAGTTATACAAAAGCTTTGAGCCAAAACCAAATTCATAAATCGGTGGGAAACTATAATCCTTGTAGGGTTCAGTGGACGATGCAGACACATTCGCGAGATAGAGATCATTATAATTAACATAACCTGTGAAGGTAGGGTAAACCATGTACACCTCATGGTATTTTCCCAAGCCAGAACTTGTATCCAGGACTTGTTGTACTTGGCCTTTATTTGTGACATTTATGTAAACAGAATTATAGTGGGATATGACATGTGAGTTGTAGATAAATGGCAAAGTCACTGCAGAATTGTTCCAGATGTATCCTGATTTAGAAATTGTGAAATCCGCTGTCTCGTTAATGGTTCGGTTGTCTGGAAAAAATCCATCTCTTCTGGCAAATTTAATCTCAACGTTTACAGTAATAATAACTTGGCTCGGTTCCTTAGTAAAATTCAAGGTTCCATTGATGTTTGAACCGTTCAAATAGTAGTCACCGAAAAAGGAGGATTGCGACGTCCCATTTCCGCTTGTTTCAGCAGTTGCCAATTGGGATCCAGACATGTTCGGTGTAAATATCATAGCAAAAATTAAAAATGAAGCCAAAATTGAAAATATAGGGATGATTGAAGGTATTCTGAATAAATCTCGCAAGGTGACCACTTTTAGGAAACGGTTCCAGATCCATGAATAAAGCTGAACTCTCCCCCAATTCCAAACCAAATTTCAGAATAGAATGGACCACTTAAATGAAAAGAACCAATGCCTATGTCTTGGCTGCCGTCACCATAAGCATAGTAGGTGCCATTGTTGTTGTTAACGATACCGTGACCTGTGCTAACAGTCCAACTTCCAAAAAGCCACCAAGGTGTTGTGCCAACATTCCAATATGGCGGATTTTCATAACTTACTACGCTTCCAGATTGGGAGGTACTCCAGTGTTCTTGAAGGGTTGTGGTGTACAAGAGTAGACCTACTAGGTCATATGTACCAATGGTCAAACTTTCAACGTGGGAATACGTTGTAGAAGCTGGATTTCCAAATGTTCCATTGCCTGCATCCCCCTCCACTTCAATCAAAGCAGCTAACGATAGCCCAACAACCAAAGTTGTCACAACTATAGCTAACACTATGCGATTTATATTATTCTTTTTTCGCATATGATAATATACGTTTTATTATATATAAATATGTTCATTAGCCTATTATAAGTAGATTAGACTGGTCTGCCACAGAACAATGTTGAAGAGATCCTTCATAACTTTGTTAACCCGCTACCCCAGATGCAGTATCTCCAAAGTTAAATATCATTTTTTGCGAATAATATTCATTTCTTTTAAAATCATTTAGAACACCAAAACACAAATTTTATTATTGGATATGCACCGTATATCCTATGAAGAAGAGACCGCTGACGCCTGCCACGAGACTGGATATAGATGGCATAGAGGGGTATTTCATCAGAACAGTCAATACATTTGGAAACAGTGCCAAGATAGACTGTCCAAAGGAGTATCTTGGAAAGACTGTCTATGTAATAGTTGCATGAACAGAGTCGGGTTGCTTGCTTCCTGAGGCCCTTGGAAAATTTCACCAAAGATTCTGTTGCACTGAAGCACTACACACAATATCTGAACGGATTTCACTACAACAGGGACCTGCTGAATGCTGCTGGCGCAAACACATACGGGGAGACTGTTAGCAGCAGGTCTGTTTTCCTGTATAGTGCAGTGGAGAATTCCACTGTTGATACCGTGAAGAAAATCCGGTTTACTAGAATGTCAGCAATAAGGTGACCCACAAGCATGGACGAAAGGAGACACATAATAGCCTTTGACTACACAACAGAGGACTTCTACGGTGACAGGCACGGCTTGTGTATACATGGTTGAACCAGTGATCATGGCGTTACCAAAAAATACTCGTACCTTACTGCGAACATTGTCAATAAGAATCTGAGGCTGCCAATATTATACATCCCTTCACCAATGGACGGCGACATACCCGGGGGAGGCATCTGGCATACTTCGGAGAATGAGCAGCAACACTCACGATATTGATCTTGTGCTGTTCGACAGGGGATTCTACTCCAAGGAAAACAGCCTTGCACTCCCCGGTATGTGCGTGCCATATCTCATATTCGTGCTGAACCATAAGTCTGTGAAAAGCTAACTCGGCTCCATGATACCTGAGGTGAAGAAGATCATTCTCCATAAGTTCTCCTTCTACCGCGATGGTCAAGAAGGTTGTTGGGGGCATAAGCCTTGTATTCCCGAGGCAGATTTATGATCACCGCCAATATGAGTATTACAACAGGGGGGTGTTTGCAGCAAACGTTTCGAATACGAATCTTGAAAAGATTGTCAGGCAGTACAAGGCACGGTGGCGCATAGAGACCATGTTCCGGGTGCAGGATGAATACCGCATAAATACCAAAAGCAAGGACATTCGCGCTCGGTACTTCCGGTTTGCATACGAGCAGATGGTTGAATCAATCTGGTATCTTTTCTACCATGAGGAGGTGAGTTTCAAGAAATTTCTCACTGAGCTGAGCAGTGTGCTCAGCACGCTGGCGGATATGAGGAGAGAAGGGGAACAACCAATTCATAGGACATTCTGGGTTCATGAATAGTGAGCTCGCTGTCTGCGTTCTCAAGCGATTCAGCAGCGCAAGCAACCTAAAAACTTAGCTTAACTTGGAGAAACTGCGTGTTGAACGAAGGGTTAATACTGAATAGAATATCATTTTTGATTCCTTTATATGAAAGATTTAGGTACTTTAGTTCTAGGTCCATTATAATGAATATAATGGTAGTATATACATTACCTAGTATGTGACTCTATTTTTGAACCAGCTGGAAACCCTGATGTTTTTTTATCGTAAAAAATAATTTGGAAGAAAGACAATATTTACTGCCCTGCAATTTTCTTCAGTCTTTCCGATAGTTCTTTGAGTTTCTCTGAATAAGGTTTCACTTTCTCTGCATCCGAGACCTTCAGGTCCTCCATGTAGGAAAGGAAGCTTCCCATTTCAGAGACCATGTCTTCAACACTTCTTGGATTGTGGCTTCCAAACATCCCTCCGAATCCGGCATTGGCTTTTCCTTCTTTGGTCAGTTCGTATCTCCCATCCTCTTTCTTGACTATGAGCCCTTCATCGGAAAGACTCTCCAAAAGCGGGTAAATCGACCCTGGCGATGGCTTCCAGAAGCCCATGCTGCTCGACTCTATCTCATTCATGATCTCCGCTCCATTCATCGGGCGTTCCCTGAGAAGATAAAATACCCAGTATCTCAAGCCGCCTCTCATTCTATGCATTCCTCTCATTCCTTGATACATTTTTATACCTCGATATCGTTTTATCGATATCGGATAATCGATAACGATTATTTAAACTTTTATAATACACTCTTTTCTCTTCCGGATGCAAATCTAAATAGGGAATCTGAATAAACACCCGATAAAGAGTTCATGGAAATCTCATATGCGGGCGTTACTGTTGAAACATGCCGCGGAGTCTATGCTCCCGCGGAGGACACCTTCCTTGTGGTCGACAACGCAATGGTTGGATCCGCTTTACTGGAGGTTGGATCAGGATCAGGCTTCACGTCAATATATTATGCAAAAATGGGAAAAGCGGTTTCTGCATGCGACATCAGCGAAGCAGCAGTTGAATGCACGCTGGAAAATGCCAGGAGGAATTCTGTCAGCATAAACGCCTTCAGGTCTGATCTCTTTTCTGCCGTCAGAGGGAAATATGACACCATAATCTTCAATCCTCCGTATCTTCCTTCTGATGATGATCTCGAGGAGGCTATACAGTGGAATGGTGGCAGCGACGGTTTCGCAGTGGTACGGCCTTTCCTGGATGCTGCATTCGGATTCCTGCGGCGGGATGGAAAAATATACATTGTACTGTCCTCCCTGACCGACTATAAGTCACTGGAACAGGAATACGGAAACTATACATTCAGCATCGTGGCTTCACAGTCATTCTTCTTTGAGACAATATTTCTGTTCCTGCTCACCAGTAAGCCATGACATTGTCCTCTCTGGCTAACGGCAAAATTTAACGTTAGACTTGCAATATTGACCTGGTACTTGTTATGGCAGACCTGGCGGAAATACTCATAGTAGAACACCTTGCAATAAAGAATTCAAGATGGATCCTGGAAAAGCCTTACAATTCCGAAGACTTCATGCGGTTTCATTCTTATGTAAAGTCATGCCACATTGAAATTGAGGAGAAAATCTGTTTTCCCATACTCGAGGCACATTCCTTTCCGGATTCAGCCAAGTTTAAGGAAAGGGCCGAGAGAATAAAGGCGGATCATAAGCTTATCGACACACTGGCGCTAAATATAATCCGGTGGGGCGAGGAGGAAAACATGGGACTTGTGGCAGAGAGAATTCCGCTCTTCTTCAGGCTTCTGGTAGATCACAATGCCAGTGAGGAAACCGACCTATTCCCAAGGTGGGACAGCATGGATCCAGGTGAGATAAAAGCCTCAATGGGTGATGCTCTATCCATAATCGGGTCATTTGGGGAAAAAGAATACATGATGGCTGTTGGACTGAATGAGAAGTCCTTCCATTACCTCTTCAGGCCCGGGAACAGGTAACTTACTTTCTGAAATTCTTCTCCAGCAGAGGAATGTTCTCTTCAATCTTTACTGAGACCTCCTTTTTTTCAGGTTCAGGCAAGTAGGTGTCTATAAGGCCGAAAAGTCCGTTTTCTTCCTTGTAGACATGCTGCAGTAATGTTCTTGCAATAACACCGCATTTCCCGAACAGCTCGTCCGGAGTCGTCTCAACCTCATCGTCAGACTCAGAAATGTTTGGTCTATACAACATCTGCCTCTCTCTCCTTATGGTCTGGTGTTCGCCGGAAATAACCCTGATGGGTTCCTCAAAATCCAGGTACTTTTTCAGAAAAGGGCGGAATATGGGTATGAGAAAATTATCCTCAAGAGGGAAGTGTACGGCGATGGAGTAATCAACGTGTTCCAGGAATTTCTTGATGTCAATGCTGTTGTCCAGGTATCCTTCAGCAAATTCCACTGTTAATATGTGCTGGCTTCTCAGCGCTTGTGTCGCAACGGAACCCTTGAAAGACAGGGAATCCCTGAGGCTCATATCCATGCAATTCAAGCTCTTAGTTAAACTTTTACTGGTATAAGTCAACGAGATGCCGGCCGGAGAAACAGGGTCTCACTATGCTTCAGTCAGGGGAGGAGGTTGATAGTCATTCCAGTGGTTGCACATCAGCCCGGTGGATCAGTTCTGTCAACTAAGTCCATCTGGTGAAGGGCATTCTCTTAATTTGTGATTAACTGGCTAATTGCCTGGAAAAACAATTCATCGAATTTTCAGGAATTAAATCCAGTCTTCCGGGATCTATCAATTTTCACGTTTTGTTATGGCCATTCCGGACCAGCGCTTATGGTTCAAGAGCCGCGGGGCAACGATACATTACCCTACAATGCAGGCACATCCTATTTTTCTGTCTTCAGCAGGCCCATCGACGGAATGCCAACTATCAAGAGTGTATTTCTGGGGGTTTTTACACTATGTTTTTTATCGAGTTCTTCAAGTTTTTTGTTTAGTGCCTCAATTTCAGGAGCGATGCTCAAGTATGACTGATCGGAAAGCCTGGAATATGATAGGAATACCTTGTTCTTTTTGATGAGTTCTTTCATCTTCCCTATAGACTGGTCCTCTGACATGCTGATCTCCTCTGCTATTATCTTCAGTATCACAGACTGTGTAAGAAGAAAGGACACAGTGATGTCCCTGAAGTCATCTGAGCTGAGTGAAGTCATCACGTCTATCCACTTCTCTTGTGGAACACCGGAAAAAGCTTCCTCGTTAATTGTATAAAACTTCTCTACATAATTTTTTGATACCCTGATGTCGGGTGCATTGACCAGGCCATCCGATACAAGTTCAGCGATTGCCTGGTAGAGGTTTGATCTTGTCGTGCCTATGATCTTTGAAATCTGGGTAACTGTCATTTCCCCCTTCTGTATCAGCACCGCTATTATGCCTAATTTTGTGGGGTTTTTGAAGGAGTTTGCCATTATGTTGGCCTTGTCAATGGGTTCCATGTTACCCTAGATTTATATATCAGTTAAATATCTACGTATAAGAATAGGTTATATGTATGGTTAACACTTATACGGATAATGATAAATTACCCGTGAATTTGGCCAACTTCAGGATGATGATCGCAAGTTTTGCCGTGTCGAGAATTGGAATATCCTCATTCTCCATTATGGTACTCTGGATTACGCTCAGGATCACGGGGTCTCCAGTAATAGCCGGATTTGCAGATGGGCTGTTTTCAGTTCCGCTTCTCTTCTCGTTCTTGGTTGGAACGTTAGTTGACCGATCCATGCACAAAAAGATGATTTCCATTGTTGCAATGATTGCAAGGGGATTCGCTGTTTTCCTGATCTTCCTGGCCGCAATCTCGCACATATACGGGGTCGAGATATTCCTGATCTACCTGTCTGTTGTGCTTGTAGGCTTTACATCGGATGTGACGAATTCAATCCGATCAGTCTGGTTCAAAATCTTCCTGAGTGAGGAGAGATACCAGAAAGGTTCCGCGATTATGAATGGAATTGGCTCTATTGCAGAAGCTCTTGGATATGTAATGGCTGGAGTTTTTCTTTTTATCGGTACTGGGGAAGGCACAACTGCACTGGCTATTGTATTCCTGCTCTCCACGATCCCCCTCATTTTCATAAGGTACCGCGACAGGGAAATACCGAAAACATCGGTTTCTGACGGCTTGCGCGGAGGTTTCAGCTTCCTGTTGAAGGACAGGTTCCTGCAGGAGGCACTCTTCCTATCCCTGATTGCAAACATGTCTGTTGCCATGATAGGAATAGCCTTCACTGTTCTGGTTCAGGAAATCTTTCATCTGCCGGCGATATACCTCAGTCTCGTATTCATTGCGATTTCAGCCGGCATAGCCGCTGGTTCGCTTCCCGGTGCAAAATTGAGGGGCAGGCTGGATCGCATTGTGATGCCTCTCCTGCTGGTAGTTGGGCTGGCTTTTGTTTCTGTCAATTTTATAAGGACAGTTTACTTTCTGTATATCCCTATATTTGTGATGGGCGCCATGATCGGGATGATAAATCCCCCAATAAACTCAATTCTCTATAAAAGAATCCCTTCAGATATAATGGCGCGTATAATGGGGCTGTTCAATACAATGGCCCTCTCCATGACATTCCTTTCCGGAGCAATAGGTGGCGTAATCATTCAGTTGACATCTTCACGGTCTCTATTTATTGTAATAGGTGTCCTCATTGTGGCATGTGCGCTGGTTGTCCCTCTGCTGGGAGAGTTTCGAAAGGCGGTCGTCAGCTGATTTATGTGGCATCCCTCCGGTCAATAACGGAATAATCAGTCAACTTAAAGTAATCCAATGGTATCGTTGCACAGCAAATGGCCGGTATAGAGGACAGGATTCGCGAGATAGAGGAAGAGATCAAAAAGACGCAATACAACAAGGCAACCGAGCGACACATTGGTTTGCTGAAAGCCAGAATCTCCAAGCTTCAGATGGAAGCAGAGTCCCACAAGGGGCATGGCGGTACCGGGTTCTCGATACCGAAGAGTGGAGATGCGACCGTTGCCCTCGTCGGTTTTCCAAATGTCGGGAAAAGCAGTCTTCTGAACAAGCTGACGGATTCAGACAGCGAGGTTGGAAATTTTGCATTCACCACATTAAGGGTCATCCCCGGAATACTGGAAATCAATGGAGCTAGAGTACAGATACTTGACCTGCCCGGCATAATAGAAAACGCAGCCTCTGGATCAGGAAGGGGAAGGGAAATATTAAGCACTGTAAGGGGTGCAGACCTGATAGTTATCGTGGTTGACGTACAGACACAGGGAGTTGACAAGATACAGAACGAACTGTACAAAGCAGGAATAGTGCTGAACAGGAAAAGAAAGAACGTGTCGCTGAAGCGCACGAACAGCGGCGGGTTGAAAGTATACAGGCCAAAGGGCACGCTGCTGGACGAGGACTCGATCAGGGAGATACTCAAGGAGTTCAAGATAACAAATGCCGAGCTTTACATCAGGGAAAGGATCACGGCTGACGACCTCATCGACTTCCTCAAGGGGAATGTTGTCTATATTCCCTCAATAGTGGCAGTCAACAAGATAGACATACCACACAATGAGTCAAAGATCGAGCAGCTCAAGAGACAGTGGGGCACTGTGGTGGAAGTATCCGCCTCAAAGGGCATAGGCATCGAACCGCTCAAGGATGCCATCTTCCAGTCCCTGCAATTCGTGAGGATCTACCTTAAGGACAAGTCAGGCAGAGTGGATTTTGAAAGACCTCTCGTACTTACTCAGGGATCAAAGGTCCGTGATGTCTGCAGGAAGATCAGCAGGGAGATGATGTCGTCATTCCGGTATGCAATCATGACCGGTCCGAACCGCAAAATGGGTGAAATCAGGGCAGGACTGGATTATGACCTCAAGGATCAGGATATTGTCACTGTTGTCAGCAGAAACTGACTGAGCCCGCTGATTCACAATGCATTTTAAGTAAAAAGACCTCAGGTGTATGACCACAAGTGAATGATGATATTGCAGTCAGGCCGGCGCAGGAGAGGGAAAGAATTCTATTTACAATCGGCTATTCAAACAGGCCATTTGACGAATTCCTGACCATGTTAAGGGTGAACAGGATCGATATTCTCGTGGATGTGAGAACCATTCCAAGATCCCGCTATAGGCCGGAATTCAATATCGACGTGTTGCCGGGAGAACTTGGCAAAGGCGGAATATCATACATTAACATGAAGGGACTGGGAGGACTGCGGAAACCGTTGGGGAACTCCGTAAATAGTGGCTGGTCCAATGCAAGTTTCAGGGGTTTTGCGGACTATATGCAGACAGGGCAGTTCAGGGATGCCATTTTAGATTTACAACGATTGGCAGAAAATAAAAGGGTAGCCATAATGTGTGCAGAAGGAAACCCGTTCAGCTGCCACAGGTCCCTCATTGCAGATGCCATGCTTGTCAGGGGGTACCATGTGTACGAAATCAGTACAGTTAAGAGCCTATCCGCGCATAAGCTGACGCCATTCGCTGAAGTCAATGGCGATGGGATCACCTATGGTGGAAAAAGTGATAAAATACAACGTTCCTTATAGGGCATCCGTGCTGTTTGTAGGAATAAATCCACATCCCGGGTCCGACAGACATGGGATTCCATTCTCAAACAACAGGAATTTCTGGTATAACCTCTCAAGGGCTGGATTGATCCATAACTCCGTGGAAGAGCTTAAGGACGATCGCAACCTGATGAGAGTTTACACAGAGGACTTCCCCGGGATTTACGGATACGGTTTCATGAACATAGTGGACCGGCCGACCGTGAATACTACCCTTCTCCAGAAAGGCGAAGAAGTGGCTGGAGTCAGGAGAATCCAACAGGAGATTGTGGAAAAGAAACCACTGGTAGTATGCTTCATTGGCAAGGTAACATATTCCAAGTTCTCGGGAGAAAATGGTTTTAATTTAGGCTTTCAGGAATCCAGGATCGATGATTCAGCTGTATACATTTCAAGTTTTCCAATCCGGGGGCTCAATTCCACGAGGGTTGCAGAGATGGCAGAACTAGGAAGGATAGTTGACAGACTGCGTGAAGACCGCGATAATAAGGATAGGGTGGGGCACCTTGGATGAAGAACTGATTACAGCAGAAGTGAGGTTTTCGGGGAAGGTCCAGGGAGTTAACTTCAGGCGAAATGCATCTTATGTTTCGGCGCGATACGGCGTGACTGGATGGATCAGGAACGCAGAGGACGGAACCGTTGAAGCATGTTTCAGCGGTACCAAAACGTCCGTGATGGAAGTTATCAGGGAGTGCCGGGATCTGCCGGGGGCAATGGTCAGCGGAAGTCAGGTAAGGCTTGCCAACTACACAGATTACAGGGAATTTTCCATAAGGCGCTGATTCACGTTTCAACCACGAATGAATATCCAAGGGTCTTGAGTTTTTCAATAAGTTCCTCGGCGTGAGACTTTCCCCTGACATTTACCGTGAATTTTACGCTCTGGAAACCGACCGGCGTGCTTCTTTCCATGTTGTCCACCTGGGCATGATATATGTTTCCTCCGATGGAAGATATTGTTGTCGCTATCTTCATCAGTGTTCCCGGCTTGTCAGGTATCTGGAAATCTATCCTTATAAGGCGGTTTTCTACCTCCATGGCCTTGTATATTATCTTCGAGAGAAGAAGCAGGTTGGCATTCCCTCCAGAGAGAACTATGGCAACTTTTCTTCCCTTAACGTTGACCTTTCCCTCCATCAGCGCAGCAAGCCCTACCGCTCCTGATGGTTCCACGAGTACCTTATTTCGCTCAAGGAGCTTGTAGAGGGCCATCGCGATACTCTCGTCGCTTACTGTTACTATTTCATCTACGTATTTCTGTACTATCTTAAGGTTCAGCTCGCCAGGGTACTTAACTGAAATTCCATCCGCTATTGTGTTTGTGCTGGTATAAGGAACTATCTTTCCCGCGGCAACGGATTGCTTCATGGAGTCTGCCTGCTCAGATTGCACACCCACGATTCTAATTTCGGGTTTTATCATCTTCGCTGCCAGTGCTATACCAGATATGAGCCCCCCGCCTCCAATTGGAACTAGAATAGTGTCGATCTGGGGCTGATCCTCCAGGATTTCCAGCCCTATTGTTCCCTGGCCGGAAATTATCCACCTGTCGTTGAATGCGTCAATAAACGTCCTGTTCTCAGCTTTACATATCTCATCCGCGCGTATGTGAGCCTCATTGTAGTCTGAACCAGAGAGAACTACCTGTGCCTTGTAATCCATGACGGCATTTACCTTGGCCGGGACGGTGTACTCCGGCATGACGATTTTTGCGTTTATGCCATTAATCATCGCTGCATATGCCACGCCCTGGGCATGGTTGCCTGCGCTAGCTGTGATCACGCCTCTTCTTTTCTGGTCCTCATTGAGTTTCGATATCCTGAAAATCGCACCTCTGGCCTTGAAAGAACCAGTTTTCTGTATATTCTCCATCTTGAAGAAGATGTCAGATTCATAAATCCTGCTGAATGTTGAAGAATAATTAAGCGGAGTCCTGTTTATCTTCCCATTCAGTTCTTTCTTAGCGGCAAGGAAATCGTCCATGGTAGGTTGAACCAGCAGTTCATCATCCATGGGTGTGTTATGGCTGGCTGGCTAAAAATATTGCTGTAACCTGATCAGGCTAGCTTTTTCTTCACTGCCTTCTCAATATCATTGTAAATATCCAGTGCCGCGTCAAGGATCAGCCTGATCTTAGCATCAAGTTCTGTCCTGGTCTCTGGATTTGATATTGATTTCAGGTTGATCATTGCATTGTAAAGCGCACCTTTTATGGCGGCCATAGCGAATTCTGATGCGCATGCGCTGTCAGTTATCGCATTCTTGTTGCCTTTTACAGCCAGATAAGAAGCCGTTTCAAGTATGGTTAGGGATTCCCTGGCTATCTTAAGTGGTACGCCTATTGCAACTAGAGTTGCCTTTTCAATCTCTCCCTTCCGTTTATTTTTCTCTATATCAGTAGTCTTAGGCAGTGCCCAGGCGGATACTATAAGGTTGAATGCATCCTCATCCTCTTTCATCAGAGCACGAAGCCTTAGAGAAGTTTCAGAAGCAGTTTTTTCAATTTCCAGCATGCGTTCTTTTTCCGTTTCATATCCTTTTTTGTTCAGGGTCAGCGACGAGACCATCGAAGCTAGAGAAGATGCCACTACCGATACTAGCGCGCTGGCTGCACCTCCGCCCGGGGCGGGAGAGCCACTGGAAAGCCTCTTCATGAAACTATCGAGATCTTCCACATTAATCACCCCACAATTTCTTCTCGAAAATCTGTGACGAGCTAAATCCGTTGAGCTGAAGGTAAAACTGTGCAGCTTCTGTTATGGCATCCATGGGAACCAGCCCGACAATCTCAGATTCAGCAACAGTTATCCCATACCTGGAGGATTCCAGTTTCACCATCTCAAATGCACGATATATGGGGGTTTTCCTGAAGCTTGTAAGGTTCATGGATATTTGCACCATTCCCTTGTCTTCAAGGTAGAATGCCAGCGCCTTGACAAATGTGAATCCACCATCCCTGGCCCTGAGTGCCCTTGCAATCTTCTTGCCGGTGGATATATCCTTGGTGTTAAGGTTTACATTGTAGGCAACGAGGAAGTCCCGTGCACCTATTATGGACGCTCCTGCCGACCCTATATTTGCTGGTCCAAAATCGGGCTTCCATTCTTCGGTCACTATGGCGGTTCTAAGCTGTTCATACTGGAAACTCTTGTTTCTTATGTCCTCAAGGTTTTTCCTCCTTTCAGATCTTGCGGCGGAGCCGTACAGGTAAACCGGTATATCCAGCTGGTTGCCAACAAGCTCGCCCAGTTCTCCAGCCAGTTTTACGCAATCTTCTATCGTTGTTCCGGAAATCGGTATGAAGGGAATTACATCTGAAGCGCCGAATCTCGGGTGTTCCCCGGAGTGCTTGCTCATATCTATAAGCTCTGACGCTTTTTTTATTCCTGCAAATGCAGCCTTTACAGCATTTTCGTATGATACGACAAAGGAAACCACCGATCTGTTGTGGTTAGGGTCCAGCTCGGCATCAAGAAGCTTTACTGTGTCGACCTTCGTAATTTCAGCTACAATCTGGTCTACAACAGCTTTTTTCCGTCCTTCACTGAAGTTTGGAACACATTCAACAGTCCTCATTTATGAGAATCCCCTCTGATTTAATGAATCTACGCAGGAATCGTAATCCGCGTTTCATTGGCTACTGTGGCTGCATTCAATGACGATCGCAGGGGCACAAGTAGATACAGACCTGTTACAACCTTAAATATGTATATAAATGAAATGAATTGCATGTTAATTCGCTCCCGATTACAGATTAGAAACTGGTAACTGTCAACCGGTCACCAACATAGGAATAGATATGATCATATATATTGATCACTGATTTGATCAAATATGTTTCCAAGTTGAAACAAAGTAGTAAACTCTGTGAATAAAGTAAAATATACCGTTAAGATGTTTATGTGTAAGGAAGAGAATGTTTTCGCGATCTTCCGGGTGAACCAATGATTAAGACTATTATCAAAAGAGATGGGACAGAGGCTGCCTTCGACGAGGGAAAGATTATAAGGGCAATATACAAGGCCATGCTTTCCGTGAAAGTTGGCACGATGAAGGATGCCGAAGAAGTGGCAAAAATAGCTGTAAAGGAAATTTCAAAAATCGTTCAAAAGCCAACAGTGGAGCAGATACAGGACAAGGTAGAAAGTGCTCTTATGGGATACTCAGGCAACAACCAGTCATTCGTGGAAGTTGCAAAAGCATACATCCTTTACAGGGAAAGAAGGAGAATCATACGGGACGAGAAGGCATCAATCGGTGTCAAGGATGACCTGAAACTCTCAATAAACGCAATAAAGGTGCTTGAGGCAAGGTACCTCCTCAAGGACGAGGAAGGCAAGATCATAGAGACTCCAAGGCAGATGTTCAGGCGCGTTGCCAGTCATGTGGGCGCAATAGATGCTCTGTATGAGTACAGGAATTACCAGCTTAGCGGAAAGTTAGCGGAAAACGGGAAGAAAATATCGGCCCTGTCAAAGACGCAGATCGAGGTTCTCAAAAGAGGTTTTGATGAACTCGTAAAGGAAGGCCAGATCCAGGGAAAGTTCGATGAGTTCATGAATTTCATCTATACCAAGCCAACGTGCTTTGAGGAAGCTATAAACGAGTACGAGGAAATGATGCTGAACCTTGAGTATGTACCAAACTCGCCAACAATGATGAACGCCGGGGCGAGACTGGGACAGCTTTCGGCTTGCTTTGTATTGCCTGTGGATGACAGTGTAGACGGCATATTCAGCGCACTGAAATACACTGCTGAGATACACAAATCCGGAGGCGGCACAGGCTTCTCCTTCTCAAGGCTGCGTGGGAAGGATGATATCGTAGGATCCACAAAGGGCGTTGCATCGGGCCCAGTATCGTTCATGAGGATATTTGACACAACAACTGATGTCATTAAGCAGGGTGGGAAGAGGAGAGGTGCCAATATGGGCATTCTGAGATTCGATCACCCGGACATCATGGACTTCATACTGAGCAAAGATGCCGAAAACACCATACTGAGCAATTTCAACATCTCAGTCGGTATGACAGATGAGTTCTTCGAGAAGCTTGATTCCGATGGGTTTGTAGAACTCAAAAACCCCCGCGATGGTAGGGTGACCGGCAGGATAAAGGCCAGCACCATGTGGGACACAATAATAAACCAGGCGTGGAAAACAGCCGATCCGGGGCTGATATTCCTTGATGAGATCAACAAGAAAAATCCTGTTTCTCACATAAGTGAGATAGAGGCAACAAATCCATGCGGTGAGCAGCCGCTTATGCCATACGAATCATGCAATCTTGGCTCGATCAACCTTGCTAAATTTGTAAAGGATGGGGACATTGATTACGAGAAGTTGAGAAGCGTCATACGACTCTCGACCAAATTCCTGGACAACGTAGTGGACGCAAACAAATTCCCGGTTGAACAGATAAAGGAGATGACGAGGAAGACAAGAAAAATTGGACTTGGCATAATGGGATTTGCCGACATGCTCATCAAGCTCGGTATACCATATAACAGCGGCGATGCGCTTGTCATGGGAGAGCGTATGATGGCGTTCCTCCAGGACGAGTCTCACGAGGAGTCAAAAATACTCGCGGAAGAGAGGGGAGTCTTTCCGGGCTGGTACGGATCGAAATGGGAAGAACAGGGAATAAAAATGAGAAACTCCACCACAACAACCATAGCTCCCACGGGAACCATATCGATCATAGCAGGTTGCTCATCATCCATCGAACCACTCTTTGCCATAGCATTTGTGAGGCATGTTCTCAACGGGCAGGAACTCATAGAGGTCAATCCCCTGTTTGAGGAAATGCTCAGGGCCAAGAATCTTTACTCCGAAGAACTCATGAGGGAAGTTGCCAAGAGCGGCAATCTACACAACATTAACATAGATCCTGAAATAAAGCGTCTTTTCGTTACCGCACACGAAATAGAGCCGGAATGGCATGTTCTCATGCAGGCTACCTTCCAGAGATACTGTGACTCTGGAGTATCCAAGACAATCAATCTTCCGTCTGATGCCTCTCCCGAGGACATAGGCAAGGCGTACAGAATGGCAAAAGACCTTCACTGCAAGGGGATAACTGTATATAGGGACCAGAGCAAGACACAGCAGGTACTTTACACTGGTACTGCAAGCAGAAAGGAGCCAAAGGAGAAAGTAGAGAAAAAGAAGGTCGAGAAGAAGGAAACAGAGGAGGAAAGCATAATGGAACTAATAGCCAAGGTTCCTGACAAATACCTCAAACTGGACTCAACCTTCGATCCTGCGTGCCCAACCGGCAAATGTGATAAATAATATAACCATTTTTTATGTGTGCAGACTGCTCTTCAGAATGTGAATGCACCTCCTGCTATTCGTTCAGGCACAATGCAGCTTGCCCCATCTGCGGGCACACAATTTTTCTTGATTGCTGTCAGGGCTTCTAGTAATCCAAAGTTTTATCCGGCTTTCCCAGCCTGTCTCTTCTATCAGCCAGCACCGGCATTATTAATGAGAGTATGATCGACCCTAAAATAACGAGAGAATAGAGGGAGCTGCCAATTACGCCGTCCTGAAACGCGACTGCCGCTATGATTATCCCGACTGCGCCTCTTCCACCGAGAATGGCCATTGTAGTCCTTGGATTTATGTCTCTCATCAGGGTTTTGCTTGAAAAATAGGTCAATACTCCTCCGACTATTGCACTTATTGCGACCAGTGACACCAGCAGGGGGAAATACGAACTTCCCGGTATTGTAGCATCGAGGCCAGCTATGGTGAAAAAAATTGGTATGAAGAAACTTTCATTAAGCCTGTTCAGCGTTCTCCTGATAATCCCGATCAGTTCCTTTCCCACTATGACCTCACTTACAATCAATCCCGAAAAGAGTGCTCCCAGTACGTAGGAAATGCCTATAATATCCAGTATAGCGGATACCAGAAGACCCCAGATTATTATAAGGCCAAATATTATTTCCTCGCCACGTTCAGTTGCATGCAGCCTTACAAAAAAGTTGACAATTTCCGTTGAATGCCTCTTTATGATCCGGTCTAGCAGCAGGATTATAACTATCAGGATAGCGATCCCGATCATTTTTTCCACGACCCTCTGTGGATCTATTGTGGCGGACAGAAGAATAAAAGCCATGATGTCAGTTATGACTACACTGGCAAGGATATGATTTCCGCTCGAACTCTTGAGGAGTGAATACCTGTTTACAAGGACTGAAATTATGGAGATAGATGGAACCCCTATCCCAATTGATACTGCTATGGATTCGGTAAGACCAACCTGAAAAACGAAATTCGCTATTGCTACCATTGTTATTAGTGGAATGACGAAGCTCGAAATAGTCAGGATCCATCCCTTACCGGAATACTTAGTCAGCAGGTCTGAAGTTACATCGACTCCTATCAGAAGCACGATGAAGAAAAGCGCGATTTCTGAGAGTCCATGCAGTACTGCATTGGGTTGAAGGATATTGAATACTGCCGGCCCAAGGACAAGTCCCACTAATAGTGCACCCACGACAGCGGGGAAACCCTTCACTTCGAGCAGTTCCCCTATGATTAGGGAAGCCGACAGCAATATTAGTACGGAGGTAATCAGATCCATGCGATTTACTACTATGATTCGTAGTTATTAATATTTACTAGGCAAGAACGCTTAGGCAGCGACCCCGACCGCGTTATGATTTCCTGCATCATATTGTGGATTTTAGCTTATATAAACACTGGCCGGAATCCATGATAGACGCTAAATTGATGGAAACAAGTCATATAGGCTCTCTCAATTTTAAATGCCTATTAAGCCATGTCCTGTATAGAAATCAGGCTAAATTAAATGGGAACTATATTCACTATAAAAAATATTTATGAAACATTTATATAAATTTAGGTGGTGTGGTTCCTTGTGACAGCAGAAAGCAAGAACAATGAGTCATATCTACCATCGCGGTCTGTAGTGACGACACTGTCTTCAATGGGGTATTTTCTTGACGGCTATGATCTTAGCGTCATAGCGGTGTTCACGCTGGTTTTGACCACCTATAAAATATTCCCATATGATGCATTTTCCGAAGGATTTGTAAGTGGATCTGCATTGCTGGGTGCGTTCGTAGGCACTGTGGTGTTTGGCCATTATTCGGATAAAATTGGGCGAAGATATCTATATATTTTTGACTTGATATTCTTTGCAGTTTTCGCTATATTAAGTGCATTCGCAACCAACCTTATTGAACTGATAATTTTCAGGTTCTTCATTGGATGGGGTGTCGGGGCCGATTATGCGCTGAGCCCTGTTTATACAACGGAAATGTATTCTAACAAGGAACGGGGTTCAGGATATGGCTGGGTATGGACATTCTGGAGCATCGGGGCTGCATTCTCATTCCTTGTAGCGTACTTGTTCTTTCTTTCGGACCCTCTGACTTCTTGGAGATGGGCGCTTGGACTGGGGGCGATTCCTGCAGTAATTGTTGTAATATTGAGAACTAGGATGCCAGAGTCAGCTAGATGGAATATCGTAAACAATGGGAACGTTGATGCCCACATAAAGCGCGTTTCAGAAAAAGTAGGAATAAGTGAGGGTGACATCATTGCCTTACTGGAAGAAAGGAAACGGGAGGCAGAAATTGCCGCTGGTTCCGCATCCAGTCTGTTTAAGGGAGAATATGGAAAGCGTACGGCAATAGTATGGATACAATGGATACTCTACGACATTGCAGGCTATGGTATTGGATTATATTCTCCGGTGATACTCAGTAGTTTCGGGATTAAAGGAGCAACTACACTGATTCTATCCTTCGCGTTCTATATGCCAGTAGGTTTCATGGGCGCATATGGGGCTGTGAGATTGAATGATAAAGTTGGGAGGCGTCCACTTCAGGCGGCTGGGTTTGCTTCCATGGCAATTGCAATGTTACTGTTCTACATTGCTTCGGTGACGGTTGGATCTATACTGGTCGTGCTTGGAATATTAGCTTTTATTCTCGACTATGGAATGGGAAACCTTGGGCCGGGAAACACCATGGGTCTTTATGCCATAGAGCTACTTCCAACAAAACTGAGATCCTCATCAATGGGCAATGCCACAGGTATTACAAGGATTGTGTCATTCCTCAGTGCGTTCCTGTTTCCAATAGTCGGTGATTCCCTGGGGAAATCCACATTCTTCGCTATATTGCTTGCATTAATGATAGTGGCGTTCATCTTCACGATGCTGTATACTCCGGAAACGAAAGGTCTTACACTGGAAGAAATAGCAATTGCATCGTATAAACGCATCAACGGGAAGCCTCAATTGGTGCTTCCCAGTGCTGCAAAGAAAAACTGATGTCCTAGCCTATCAAACCCAGTCTAATCCACTGGGTGAATTTTTTACTAAAATCAACAATTTTTGTCCATTCATCGCTGTTTTTATCCGGCATAGTAATTTTTGAAGAAATTTCTGATACCTTTGTGCTTGCCGCGTTCTTTGAGATTATCTGAATAATAGCAATGCTGGCGCTATAATATATTGGTATTTTATCGGTCCAGTAGGTGGGGATTTTAAAGTCAAGCAGGGTAAGCAGCAGAAAGTCAAGAGACGGAACTTTCATGAGCCCTATTGTAGTGTATCTCTTAACTCTCGGTTTTAACCTGAAATTATTAGGTGGAGAGATCAGGATAAAATGCATGTAATCGCATATATCGTTAGCAATGTCATCAGTCAATGGGATTAAAGAAAAATTGCCGTCACCGGGAATCATAAGGCTTGGGCTCTTTTCGACCATTCCTCTTATTTTATTAGTTATAAACGAATAAGCCTCGGAGAGTCTTGAGTAGTCTTTGTTTGTCTCATAAAATAGGTGTTTTCTGTTAAGGTATAATTCTTTAATTCCCTCTTCTATGTAGGTTCGGAGAATTACATCCTGATCAGCTTGCCCCACCAGTCTCCCTTTTTTATTTTTCTGTGCATTCAGGTTGTGATTTTCCCTTGCCATGTTAACTTACGCCTTTGGAAGTTATCTTCTACCTGATACTTAAACCATCTTTCTGGTTCACTGCTGAAACACGTGCATATGGAGTATGTCTATTCGTTCCTTTTTCATTATTTTAAAAACATCCTCTTCTTTGTAGCCATACTGCTTTTCCGGCACGACTGTATACTTGATACTGCCATCCGCCATGTACTCATGAACATTCTTCCTGCTTATCCGTTATTGATTCAAAACTTCTTTGACTTTCATTTTTAACAACTTATACGTTGGAAGTAAGTAGCGTTATCCCGGTTGTTGACTATAAGCCAGAAATGAGAGTAAATTTGAGTTCCAGAACTTAGAAAGATTCAATACAAGGCATGCCAATCCCAGTTTTGCCAATGCCAACAGGTAGCATATCCATTCGGAGCTACAGGAAGTATGCGCTTCTTTCCGGTATGGGATATTTCTTGGATGGCTATAATCTGACTGTGGTTGCAGTTTTCACATTCATACTTTCCACGTACGGCATAATGCAATATACACCGTTTGAGATGGGCTTCGTCAGCGGATCCGCCCTCCTAGGGGCAATGGCGGGTGCTATCCTGCTTGGCCGTTATTCAGATCTGTCAGGCAGGCGGTATATCTACATACTTTACGTGGCATTCTTCATAATTTTTCCACTGCTAAGTTCCATTTCAACCAACATTATAGAGGTTATTGTATTCAGGTTCCTTTTGGGCATTGGAATCGGTGCTGATTACGCCATAGGGCCGGTCTATTCAACTGAGATGTATCCTGACAGGAAAAGAGGAACAGGATACGGAATGGTATGGGCTTTCTGGAGTCTGGGAGCGAGCGTGGCCTTCATAATTGGATACTCAGGTTTTGCTTTCCTTGGAGCACAAAGTTGGAGGCTTGCATTGGGGTTCAGCGCAGCTCCAGCTGTCGGACTGATTTTGCTCAGGGCTGGCATTCCGGAATCAGAGCGCTGGAAATCTGCTTCAGGGAAAACTTCAACCAAGAATGTACAAGGTACCCACACTCGTAAAAAATTCGATTCAAAAACTTCTCTCTCCTCGATTTTCAGGGGAGATTATGGGAAGAGAACAGCAATAATATGGATTCAGTGGATTCTGCTTGATATAGGATCATACGGGTTTGGTCTCTACGCTCCATTGATAATAGGCAACTTTGGATTTCACGGATCAGAAACATTCCTCATCACCTCATCCCTCTATGCCATAGGTTTCATAGGGGCATTTGTATCTATGTCGTGGAATGATACAATTGGCAGAAGACCTTTGCAGATATTCGGTTTTGGGTTTATGGCACTAGGCATGGCTCTGATGGCTTTGGCTGTTAATCTGAGGGGACTGTCGATGATACTTTCTGGCATTGTTGGGCTTATTCTGTGGTTCGGGGTTGAAAATATCGGCCCCGGGAAGACCATGGGTCTTTATGCAATAGAGCTCCTTCCAACCAGGTTAAGATCGACCTCCATGGGTGCCGCCACCGGAATAACCAGATTGGTCTCTTTCTTAAGTGCTTTCGAGTTTCCGTATATTGCGGTAACAATCGGTGCTTCAGGATTTCTTTATATCCTCTTCTTTGTCATGCTCGGGGCGTTCCTCTTCACAATACTGTTTACACCTGAAACTCGGGGGTTAACTCTGGATGAGATCGAAGATGCCGTCTATTCGCGCCACAATCTGGTGCAAAAGAAAAACTGAATTCTCTTATTTTGACAGAACAATGCTTCGGTAAACCAGAACCAGTCTCAGGAAAGGTAAGCCTTCATAGTTGTTAATATTAAATCCATCAGCAAACCTTGTCTCTTTTGAAAGGCGCACAAACCAGAACATCAGTTCTCTTGCCTTGAGCGCAGCTCCCATGAGATTACCTACAAGGGGGTTCTGGGATCGCAGCAATCTCTCAGAAGAACTGTCCTCAGTTTCTTCTCCCATTGCAAGATCAACAAGAAAATCGTGGCTTGGCGGAGATTTCTTGTAAATGATAGAATCTGATAGGTCGGAGAGGAACTTCATCATCTTCACGTAATTGGCACTCCACTCCCTGTCCATGAGTCTCAGGTTGTTAAGCTCAATTGTCAGGTACTGTGCATTTATGAAATAATTCTCCACTTCAGAATCATAGGGTTCCTGTGTGTTGGATATCATGCAGTCGAATGTAGGAAACTGTTTTTCACTGTCCATGGATGATTATTGTTACGCGGATATTAAACATTCGATGATAATCATTCTAAAGACAATATAGCATATAATGGTGGTAAAATTGCAATCCGTGGCCACAGCCAAGAGTCATGAGAGGTCAGCTGCGTAGCGAGGACCAAACGCTTCATGTGTAAGTGATTCTATGAAGTAACTAGCTTGTGTAGTGCCTGAGAACGCTCTCTACTGCCTTCTTCCAGTTTCCATATAATCTCTCAGCAACTCTACGATCCATTCCGGGATGTAATGGTTCCAGGTATGAACTCATCGCCTTGATATCATCATAGGACCACATGCCATCAGACAGACCGCTCATGTAAGCGACCCCTGCAGAAGTCATTTCACTGTTGGCAGACCTATATACATCCATGTCAAGTATGTCGGCCTGGAATTGCATAAGGAAATTGTTAGTTGTCGGTCCTCCGTCAACTCTTATCCTGTCCCTTAATTCGCTCCCGCCATCCATGCTGCCAATTATGTCCCTGATCCTGAAAGCTATGGCTTCCAGTGCCGATCTCACAAGATCGTACTTTGATGTTTTCCCTGTAATCCCAAAAATGGTTCCCCTTGCACTCGGAAGCCAGAAAGGGGCTCCAAGTCCGGATAGTGCCGGAACAAATATCAATCCATGATCCGGGGATGATTTCATGGCTGCATCTCCAACCGACCCGCTACTGTCAATTATTCCAAGGTTATCTTTTATCCACTTTATAATAGACCCTGTGTTGAAGGCACTCCCCTCGTTGCAATATATGGCTGGACTACCGTGCAGCTTCCATCCAATGCTGGTCAGGATATTCTGCTTCATTGAGACGCTATCACCAGTATTCACCAACACAAACGATCCTGTGCCATATGTACATTTAGAATCTCCGGGAAGAAACGCCTGGTGTCCGAACAGCGAAGCCTGCTGGTCACCCGCAATCGAGTTCAGAGGTATCTGCGATCCCGATACATCGATAAGAGCAAGTTCCGGAGCAGCGGAATCCACCACCTCGGGAAGCAAAGACACAGGGATGTGAAAAGATTCGGTAAGATCTTCCGACCATTCCAGGTGGTTTATGTCATATATCATGGTCCTTGATGCATTGCTGGCATCTGTTATGTGTCTGTGACCATTGCTCATATTCCATATAAGCCACGTGTCAACTGTCCCGAAAATAAGGTCATCAATATTTTTGCCTCCTATGGTATTTTCCAGCATCCACCTGATCTTTGATGCTGAAAAATATGGATCGGGCACTAAACCGGTTACACTCTTGATATGGTTTCTGGATTCCTCCTGAAGCTTCCCCAGTTCGGCTTCCCCACGCCTATCCTGCCAAACAATTGCATTGTACAAAGGCTGCCCGGTGTTCCGGTTCCATATGACAGATGTCTCTCTCTGGTTTGTCAACCCGATACTGGTTATCTGTGCGGGATCGCAGCCAGATGTCTGCAGGACCTCATTTATGCATTGCCTCACGGTATTGACTATGGAGAACGGTTCCATCTCAATTTCGCCGTTCATTCCGCGGATCATTTTCATCTCCCCGACTCCAAGATGCTGCATTTTTCCGGTCTCATCCCAGAGTGCGCATTTGCACTGTGTGGTGCCCTCGTCAATAGTTAGAATGTATTTCTCCTTCAACATCAAAAAATCATTGCCCTATATTTTACGCTTTCGTAATTTCCTCTGAACGTCTTTAAACTTTTATTGTTGTCCAAGGCGAACCTTGTGGCTAAAGGTTATTCTGTCTCATTTTAGGTCTTTTCTCTTTCTTGCAGAGTGTTAAATTATTTTCCCTAAAGCACAATTGTAACGCACAGCGAAATGTCATGAGAAGCGCTAGTTTCTGTGGTTTCTGCGACGGTCAGATGCAGAATAAGGTTTACATTCCTTTTCATCGGCAGTTGTGCAGGAAAGAAAGATAAATAAGAATTAACGTTATCAGCATAGACCTGCAGGGGTTGTCGAGATTGGTCAAAGGCGCCAGATTGAGGGTCTGGTTCCGTAGGGATACGTGGGTTCAAATCCCATCCCCTGCACTTATTCTTGCTCTGGCTTCAGTTAGGCAGCCTGACAGGGCTTTCACTAGAATTATGACAATAGTGTTCCAAAGAGCCTTTCATTTGCTTCTATAGAACACTTAGCTTATATGGAATGAACCTCCGTTGTATCCTGATTAATGGTATCTTATGATAGTCATCCGCTGTATTTTGGTCCCTCTTAGCGTCAGTGTGAGAAAGCCGGGATAATTTATGAAAATAGAGGCTTATCAGGATTTGTGTGGAATAAGATATATGGAAAAACGCAGTGAATGCGAAAATGGCATCGTTAACCAGTCCATCTGTGTTCAGCGCAACTCCGGGAATGTCATGCTGAAAGTTGGTCCGGACCGGCAAATATTGAACAAGAGCTTAAATAGAATCAGCACATTTTAATGTTAAAATGACTCAAGAGAACGATCAAAACTCAGGCTTGCAATACCCTGAAACTCCGAGGATGCGTGTTACAGATATCTATCATCATTTGACAGTTCACGACGATTACCGTTGGCTTGAGGACGCAAAAGATGAGAAAGTTAGTAAGTGGGTCGAGGACCAGAACAATTTCACTGAGGCATATCTCGCGAAGATTCAGGACAGGGTGTCTATACATAATCGCCTTAAAGAGCTCTATTCCAGAGTTTCGCCGAATTATTACGGTGGCACATTCCGCGGTGGTCAAGCGTTTTTTATGAAGTGGGATCCGTCGAAACAGCAACCATATCTTGTGCGCTTTGAATTTACCGACATGCTCGGTTCTGAGAACATTGTTTTCGATCCAAATGAGTATGACAGGAACTCATCGACTTCCATTGATTTTTTTGTCCCCTCCCGGGACGGAAAGCTTGTTGCAATCAGTCTCTCAAAAAGCGGTAGTGAGGATGGTTCGCTTCACATCTTCAATGTCAAAAGTGGAGAAAAACTTCCGGACGTCCTTCCTAAGGTTAACTACCCTACTGCAGGCGGAAGCGCCGAGTGGAATGAAAATTCAAGCGGCATCTACTATACGAGATACCCGCGTGAGGGAGAGTTTTCGCAGGATGATATGCACTTCTATCAGCGGGTCTACTTCCACAAGCTCGGAACTGACATAAAGAGTGATGTTTACGTGATTGGGAAGGAGTTTCCGAGAATAGCAGAGATAAAACTCAGTTCTCCAGAGCATGGAGATGGTTTGCTCGCAACAGTGGCAAACGGAGATGGCGGTGAGTTTTCTCACTATTACATGCAATCGCCAGGTAAATGGACCAAGATAACTGATTTCAAGGACCAGGCAAAGGGTTCAGTATTCTCGAAGGACGGCAAGAGTCTCTTTCTCCTTTCAACGAAAGGTTCTCCAGGTGGAAGAATACTTAAGATTTCCCTGGAATCTCCGGATATCGAACATCCTGGGACCATTTTTGGCGCAAGGGAAGGATCCATAGAGTATTTTGCTGTAACCGAGGACAGGATCTTTGTGTCCGAGGTAGTCGGCGGGCCTTCAAGGCTGTTTGTTTATGCTCAGAGTGACTCAACATACGTCTCTGAAGTGGTTCCGTCAACTGAACCGATATCATCCATAGACGAAATAGTTGCAGTTCCGAAAAATTCTCTCCTGATCAGGAGCCAGAGTTTCATCCAGCCATCATCGTGGTACCTGCTTGATCATACACTTTCAATAAAAAGAACACCTCTGGAATGCAAATCTCCACTGGACACTTCTTCGTTTGAAGCAAAGAGGGAATTTGCGACTTCGAAGGATGGTACCAGGATTCCCATAAATCTTGTAATGAGAAGAGGGACTGTCAAGAACAAAAGTAATCCTACTATACTCAATGGTTACGGTGGGTACGGGATCAACCTCAAACCGGCATTTTCGATCCACACTCTGGCATGGCTTGACATGGGCGGGGTGTTCGCAGTTGCAAACCTGAGAGGAGGCGGGGAATATGGAGATGAATGGCATATGGCGGGCATGCTTACCAGGAAACAGAATGTCTTCGACGACTTCATCGCCTGTGCAGAATACCTGATCAAGACCGGATACACAAGCCAGGAGAAACTGGCAATTGAGGGTGGAAGCAACGGAGGACTTCTCATGGGAGCAGTACTGACGCAGAGACCTGAACTATTCGGTGCAGTGATATCACATGTTGGAATTTACGATATGATCCGGGTGGAATCACAGGATAATGGGGTCTTTAATATAACGGAGTTTGGAACAATAAAGGATCCGGATGAATTCAACGCCATCTACTCATATTCGCCTTATCACAGGGTCGTAGATGGTACACAATATCCATCAGTAATGTTGCTTTCTGGCGAAAATGACGGGAGAGTTGATCCATCTCACTCAAAGAAAATGGCTGCAAGGCTTCAAAGCGCAACACGTTCACGCAAGCCGATTCTCCTGAGGATTGATACTGCCGGCCATGGTTTCGGGGCCACTCTTGACCTGCGAGTAGCACAAGATACTGATGTTTTTACATTCCTTCATCAGGAACTTCACTTGAGCTGAATTGAATTGCATTAAAGAATTCTGTGAGTTCATTCCATCTAACTTACATTTTCACTTTTATAGCATGAAATTGTATCAAAAGGTATTTAAATCTGTTTTAAATACTAAGTATGAAAAAACTACTTACTGCATCATTAAATTTGTGCAGTGCAGTCTTCGGTCAACTACTCCTCGCTAAAGCTTCGGAGCTTGCAGCTGGGCATTCTTAGGCTCACCCGCTACGATGGGCTGATTGACTGCAGCCCTGTTCCTGATGTTGAGGGAAGCAATGAAATCTGCTTCTCCCTCAAGACCACAGGATATGCATTTGAATTTAGGTCGTTCTGGCCTGTTCCTCCTGTCAATGGTGTGGCAGGACGGACATTCCCTGCTGGTATTTTCTGGAGTAACTGGGATTACAGGGACGCCCATTATCCTGGCCTTATATTCAATGAATGACCTGAGCTGGTGGAAAGCCCAGGAGTTATGCTGGTATCGCTCTCTCTTTCTAACGGTTGTCCTCTCCCTGAGGCCTTTGAGATTTTCAATGGCTACAGCAGAAGAGGTGCCTTTGGCTTTCTGCACAATCTCCTTCGATATCACATGGTTTGTGTTCTTGGCGAACCTGCCCTCCTTTCCGGAGAGCTTCTTGAGATGCCGTCTGGCAGACGTGGTGCCTGCAGACTGGAGGTCGACCCTGAGGGCAGAGTATCTCTTCCTGACTTTTTCTATTTTATCGCCGGAATAGTATTTGCCGGTGGAATCAACGGCGATGTTCACCCTCCCCAGATCAACGCCCATAATGTCTTTCGGTTCTATTTGCGGTTCCACTGGGACATCGATAGCGACCATCAGGTAGAAAAGCTTATTTTTTCGTACAAGATCACTCTGCCCCCTCATTCTCCTGAATGGTATCTCACCGTATTTCCCAATGGTTATGTGTATTCTTATCCTGCCTTGAACCGTGTTGATGCTGACCTCATCCATGCCCTTGAAGCTCAGTATCCTCTGATCGTATACGATGCTCCCGTACTCACGGAATTCATGGAATATTGCCTTATCCGTTTTATAGGTCTCCACGACCTTTGCAATGACCCTGATCGCAAGCTGGGAAGCCAGTCCGAATTTATCCCTTATGTCATGGTATACTATTTTCTGCAGGAGTACCTTGTTGAATATTTTCCGGTTCCACGCTATTTCAGAGACAAAATTACATGCATCGTTAAATTGCCTGAACGTATCGGTGAGAATTACTTTCTGATTGTCGTCAGGGAGGAGCTTGATCTGAAGGGTCTTGAGCACAATATTGATATATTAATTCAATATAAAAGAGTGTCGCAATTACTCTCCACCCTGAAGGTTGGAGCTTCATTGCAATGGGAATGTGATAGTTATGAAAGACATAAAGTCAAAAAATGTTGAATACATATATGCAGGAACAACCACAACCGATGGGGCGGGAGTGAAACTCAAGAGAATATTTGGAGGTCATGAGTCTGCAGTAAGGACCGATCCATTTCTTCTCCTTGATCACTTTGGATCAAACAAGCCTGAGGAATACCTTTCAGGTTTTCCGTGGCATCCTCATAGAGGTATAGAGACCGTTACTTATTTACTGGAGGGAAAGGTCGAACATCAGGACAGTGAAGGCAACAGGGGTACCATATATCCATCGGATATACAATGGATGTCTGCTGCAAGTGGCATTTTCCATCAGGAAATGCCAAAACCCCTGGACGACAAGGACCCAAAGGAGCTTCTAAGGACAACAGGCATGACCACCAGCTCCGTAGGGTTCCAGCTATGGATAAATATGCCTGCAAAAATAAAGATGTCCACTCCAATGTATAATGGCATTCAAGGGAAAACAACCCCTGTCGTCGACGATGGTAATGGTTCTACTGTGAAGATGGTCGCAGGAGAATACCTTGGGACAGAGGGGTCGCTTAAGGGAAGGAGTGAGGTTGACCCTACATATCTGGATGTAAGGATGGACAGGGAAACTGAATTCACTTTTCCGGTAAAAACAGGTTATACCTCAATAATTTACAGTATCGCAGGAGAGGTAATGACCGGATCAACAGGAGAAAAATTACTTCCAGGATCTGCTGCGGTGTTTGGCAACGATGGAGACGCCGTGTCAGTGTCTTCCAGGGACAGCGGTGGCAGGTTCATTTTCCTCTCAGGTAAACCCTTGAGGGAGCCAATTTACTGGTACGGGCCAATGGTGATGAACACCCGTGAGCAGATAAACGAGGCACTGAGAGACCTACAGTCAGGCTCTTTCATAAGGGATAAGAATCCAATCTTTCAGTGAACTGCAGATAGGCATGTTTGCGACCGACTTGACAACTCACTGTTGCAAGATCACTGTACAGGCTGCTTCAGGTTTCCGTTCCTGAGTTTCCTGAGTACCTCATTGCAGCCGGCCAATGCCAGTATTGCCGCCACGATGATGACCGGAGTGAAAATAAACGAGATCAAATACAGTATCATTGCTGCATCAAACATGCCAGTGTTGAATACGGAAGCAAGCCTGTGCATGCCCATGATGATGCCCATTATAATGCCGATCAGCAGTATCACTACACCGACCAGTAGTATGGAACTTGCAACGAGCAGCCTCGTGATCAATGGTCCAGGCAGAGAGTTGGTTGAGACCCCCGAAAGGAGGTTTGGAACCAGCATAATTATCACTATAGCAGGAATGATAACCATGGCAAATCCAGCCATGAGCAGCAGGGCTCCCGTTCTCGGGGACCTAAACCTGTTTGAGGATCTTGACAGCCTGTCAAATCCCCTGTAAAGCATGAAGTATGAAATCAAGGCTACCGCAGTAATGGCAATGATCAATGCAATGAAATAGGCAAAAGACGGAGAACTTATAAAATTGGAGACAGATGTGGATACGGATGTTCCGGAAATAGGGGCTATACTTGAGATACCGTATCCGGAAAATGTTGTCACAAGCCCAACGATCCCTGATATTATGCTAATCGCCGCAAATACCCTGATCGATAGTATACCAGCTACCTGGCTATCTGATGAGGGTACTTCCATCTCAAGCCCACAGACCGGGCAGACAGTTGCCCCGCTGTCAACTTCTGATCCGCACGTTGGGCATTTCCTTAGCATCTGAGATCATTGCTCCAGTATTATTAAAATTCGTTGGCTGATCCGGATATCAGTCCTCATATACTGATTTTCCCTCCGCAATAACCATTTTTGGGTGCGAGGACAGCAGGAAGGGATCATCATTCCAAACGCTGAATGAAGCTGTATAACCGGCCTCGACTCTTCCCAGGGATTTTATTCCAAGTATCTCGGCAGGTTGGCTTGTCAACTTTGCTATAACCTCTTCCCTGCCGAGTCCAAATCTCATGAAATGCCTCATCGTGTAGAACAGGTTTCGCTGCAGTATCACAGGGTGGTCGGACATCATGCAGAATTTTATTCCGGAGTTAAGCACCTTTTCAGCATTCCTCCACGATTCATGCTTCAGCTCAACCTTGTAGGGGTGTGTATCAAGAGGGCCATAGACAAGAGGAATTCCTGCGGCAGAAACCTTCCTGAAAACCTCCTCGTGATGAATATCAATCCCATGATTGAGCACGGCGTTGAAACCAAATTCGTCTCTCAGCTTCATAAGCGTGAACGCATCATCCTCCTTGTGAAGGTGCACCATCAAGCGGTATTTTCCTTGAAGAATGTTCATGAAGACATCCACTATTGGTTCTATTTCGTCCGGGATTTTCTTCCCGGATGCGATAAGGTTCGCAGTTTTTCTCGCCTTAATAAAATTCTCACGGAGCAGAGCAACTGCACCCATCCTCGTTGTGGGGCGCTTTCCCTTCCATTCAGTCGTGCTTCTCGGGTTGTACCCAAGAGCAGCCTTGATCCCAATATCCTGCATGTATGCCTGATCGATATTTGAGGCATAATTCCTGATCAGCACAGCTTTCCCTCCTATGGGGTTCCCGCTACCGGGAAGGACTACGGAGTAAAGTACTCCATTCTCGATGGATTCCCCAAAGGCGTGGTCATCCATGTATACGCTGTCAAGGGCACTGACAAGTGGATAAATGGAGTCCATCTGTTCGTTGGATTCATCCTCCGCTGCAGGTTCACCTGCCCTGACCATGCCTATGTGGCTGTGTCCGTCTATGAATGCAGGGGTAACGAACCCTTCTGACACTATTTCACAGTCTGGCTTATTTTCGCTAACATTTTTTATAGTGTCATCAAAGGAAATATACACATCCCGTTTTGAAGAAGTTCCGTCATAGAGGACTTTTGCTTTTATGGCTCTCATGAGTTGATATACGTTCAATATTAAAAAAAGTGGTCACAAACGGAAAAGGATTTCAGTTACTATACACGGCTGCAGGTATCTATCGCTTCCAGCCAGGTTATCGGTTTTCCCGCCCCTCTGCTTTCCATTTCTGCCAGTTTGATATAATGTAAACAGAATATGCCGCAGCCCAGAATATGATTGCTACCACAAGACCAAGGCCTATGAGTGATCCGGTACCTGAATATCCCATCAGGTAAAGCAGCTCATAAGAGAACAGGCCAGTTGTCAGTGCTATGATGCCGAAAATTACCAGTATAAGGGAGATGTAGAACGATGCATTGTCCCATGGACTTCTTTCATCTGACATGACTTCCTTTTCCCATGGGCTTTACCTATTTCTTATTTTTCTTTCCTTACAACCGGGCTGTTGCTTATAACAGAACAAGAGCCAGAAGGGTAATTATCAGAACGGGTGTGGCAATAATAAATCCGACCTTCATATAGCTGCGGGCTGATATTACTATTCCCCTTTTCCGCTTGAGGGAATATAGCCACAGAAGCGTGGCAAGCGATCCTATGGGCGTGAATTTTGGGCCGATGTCGTTTCCAATGACGTTTGCATACACCAGGATGCCTGGATCGGATATCCTGGCTATTGCCAGGTTGCCTATCATCACCGAGGGCAGGTTGTTCATAATTGCTGCCATGAATCCGAATATCAATCCAGAAAATACGGTCGATACTGGATTCCCCAGCCTTGCAATGGCGATCAGCAAATCCGCAACATACTGGGTGAAACCTTGCGCACCCATACCAAAGACTACTATATACATCCCGAGTGAAAAGATGACAATCTGCCAGGGCGCTTCGCGAATGATGCTGTTTGTATCTATAACGCCGTGCAGGCGAGCCACTATGAACAGTGCCGCTACCCCTGGAACCGCGATTAACGCTATGGGTATATCAAATATTCCGCCTATTGAGTAAAGGACTACAAGGGTTGCAATAACAGGGAATGCAAGTTTGAAGAGCAGCGGATCTCTTATTGCCGTTTCCGGTTTCTCCAGGAGCTTTGTATCGAATCTGTCAGGGATCTGGTGCCTGTAATAGAGCCACAGGAATAGTACCGTAGCCGCGATGGACACAATATCAGGAAGAATCATCTTCATTGCGTATACAAGGAACGGTATGGAAAAATAGCTCGCAGAGATTATGTTTACGAGATTGCTGATTGTCAGCGGAATGCTCGCAGTATCGGCAATGAATCCAGTAGCCATAATAAACGGGATAATTTGTTTCTTGTTGAACCCCGACCTGTAAACGATGGCAATAACAATAGGAGTAAGGACAAGTGCAGTGCCGTCATTGGCAAATACGGCAGATATTCCGGACCCAAGCAGTATTATGAGGATGAAAAGTTTCCTGGCATCCCCCATGGAGTAGTGGGCAATTTTCAGCGCAAGGTATTCAAAAAACCCTGCCTCGTCAAAAACCAGTGACGCAATGATTATTGCTACAAAAGTGAAAGTTGCATTCCAGACAATATTCCACACTATAATTATGTCAGAAAATGAGGTTATTCCAAGGATTACTGCCACTCCTGCCCCTATGAGGGCGGAATATCCAATGCCAAGGTTCCATGGACGCTTCAGCACAAGGAATAGCGTGAATGCGAATATTGCAACGGATGCCGGGAAAAGTATCTGCATCAGTGCACCTGGTTGTTACCTTCCATTCCATCATGATCTTCCGGGCACTCAACGCATTTGCATATCAGATTTATGTCACTCCCCGTCTTCTCGCCCTGCATGATCAGGTTGATCATGGATTTATCGCTCAGCGAATATATGATGTTCTTTCCTGAAAAATGACTTTTCACGAGCCCTAAATCACGGAGATCCATGAGCTTGTGAGACACCAGTGACTGTGATTTACCTGTTTTCTTGACTATGTCACCGACGCAGTGGTCCCCCTGCACCAGGATCTTCACTATATTCAGCCTTGTACTGTCTGAGAGCATTTTGTATATTTCCAGATCTCCAACATTTTTCATTTATCCGCCAACCAGTGAAAATAATTTCATATGATAATTCCTTCATATAATAATATTCGTTTGCAGCTAACTTCACAGACCGGATAAATACCCGGCATTCATGCTAAATCATGAAGTTTCTTATCATATCGGACGCCCATTCCAATTACTCAGCCCTGAGGGCCGCGGTTGACTCTGAAAAGTACGACAAGCTGATATTTCTTGGAGATGCCGTTGACTACGGCCCACAACCTGTAGAAGTGCTTGACTTCATTACAGAGAACGCGGACTATTCCGTGATGGGGAATCATGACAGGGCCGTTGCCTACAATGAGGATTGCAATTGCTCCATTGACATGCACGATCTCAGCGAATATACGAGAAGGGAAATATCAGGAAAACTTCTTTCAAAGCAGGATATCGACAAACTGAAGAAAATGCCGGAAAGGATCACTGTGAATCTTGACGGGATCAAGACCCTGATGACTCACGCATCACCATACAACAGCCTGAATGGGTATATGTATGGAAGCGAAGCAGACATGGTTGCCAGGGACAAGAACCTCATGGAGTATTCCCTCATAATGGTTGGTCATACACATTACCCCATGTATTTCAAGAGCAGGATCATAAATCCCGGAAGCGTTGGCCAGCCAAGGGACGGAAACTGGAGGCCCCACTATGCGACACTTGATACGGATAGCATGAAGGTGGAGTTCAGGAGATTCAAATATGATCATGAGAAAACCCTGAAGCTTCTCACAGACATTGTGACCGATGAGGCAATGTTGCAGAAACTTGCGAAATTTTATTCCTGAAGAAACTGTCAGACAAAATCAGTAAAATTTAAAATAAATTCCTGTGATGGCCTGTAAGGCAGAAGTGGTAGTTCACGGGTTTTATTATTAATAAGGGTGACGTCAAATCCCAGAATACTCCCGACGACGCGTCAAACAGGATGGTTGGGAAGAATGGAGATCTTAGGAAGGGCTGGTTTATCAGCTATCTGTTTTCTAACATTGCTGGTGGCATAAACACCCCGCTTATCCCGTTGTTTGTGGTTATATATCTCAGATCCAATGTTTCTCTTGTCGGTATAACTTCAGCCCTTGCTTCAGCGGCTTCTGTACCGGCTTTGGTCTACTGGGGAAACCTTTCCGACAGGTTTGGAAGAAGAAAAATATTCATTTTTGCTGGATTCTTCGGGTCATTCCTTACCCTGATATTTATCCCGTTCATAAGGGGTATCGGGGAGTACATACTCGTTCTTATGGCCTTCCAGATAGTAGCAATGGCAAGTGTTCCCGTATCAACCATGATAATACTGGAAAACACCGAGGAATCAAGATGGCCATCCATAATGTCGAGCTTCAACATGATCACTTCCATTGGAACAGTTCTTGGCCTCATCCTTGGATCAATCCTGGTTCTTGGCGATACGGCATTCACAACATCTTCCCTGCCTGATATTTACGTAATATCAGCATTTATATATCTTATAGCGGCCATAAGCTCACTCTATCTTCTCCCGGAACCGAGAAGGAGACTGAGGAGAAGTGGGATAAACTATCTTTATACGATCAGGGTGATAGAGCGCATCAGGTACCTCCCTTCATTCGTGCTTCACATATTCACCGAGGGAAAGAACGGACACCGGCTCTCCGGTTCCCTGAAGAAATATCTGTTCTCAACCACTCTCCTCATGTTTGGCTTCCAGATATTCTTTGTTCCGTTCCCTGTATTCCTGATAGACCGTCTGGGGGCAGGAAATCTGCAGATATTCGTTATGTACCTCCTGAACAGCGTTTTTTCCACTATTGCTTTCAGGCCTGCGGGTACGCTGATAAATCGTTTCGGCATAACAAAGACTATTACAAGCTCAATAGTAGCAAGGATAGTCATATTCACAGCTGCTGCTTTCATCCCGTTTATCATCACAGGAAGTTTTGTGCTGCTTATCATAATGCTTGCATTCTATGGTATACTTGGAGGACTGTGGAGCCTTATAAGCATTTCAGAGGTTACATCTATTTCAAAGATGTGCGAAAAGAATGTCAGGGGCAAGACCATAGGGGCATACAACTCCCTGAACGGAGTAGGCCAGATACTTGGTGCAGGTTTGTCAGGCTTCGTAGCGCTTTATCTTGGGTATGAAACTGACTTTATAATAGCCGCCGTGGTGGTTGCGGTCGGACTTTCCTTCATCCTGAAAATAAGGATACCGCATACCTTTGAGAGCCTATCACCAGAGACTGCGCCTAAATGATTCCCCTGACAACATTCCTGTCTACTGACACTCCTTTTGGAGTAAGAATAATCATGTTTTTTCCAAATCCAGCAACATCTCCACCAGTGTCCCTGCCCAGGTATTTTATGTCATCAAGGACTTTCCTGCGCGTGAGCTCGTCATCTGCCACTGGACTGTAGTCTATTATCAGTATGGTACCGCCATAGGTGAATTCCGTTAGTCTCGAGACATCATCATACCTGTTTATCTCGACAACGCGGACTACCATGTCAGACCCGGTGAAGTCATCCTGTATCTTCAGCTCGTCCAGATCAATGAATTTCCTGGATCTGTCCTTTCCCCTCGCGGGTTTTGCCTTACCTTTGTTCCCCCTTAGAAGCGCCATCTGATCAAGAAATAAGACTTAACTACGATATAAAGATTTTTTCTATTTTGCTCAGGGAATATTCAGCGTTATCACTACTTCCTTGTCATCTTCACGAAAATGTTCAGGAGATTGGAAATTCCATCCCCCCAGGTTTTTAGCTTTGGCTTTGTGATCCTGACTCCATAGCGTATGGGCACCTCTATGAATTTCCCCTTTTTCATCGCCTCTATCTTGATCTCCTGTGAAAATGACATCCCCTCGCTAAGATGTCCCATCTTCCTGTATATTTCTGACCTGAAGATCCACATCCCGCTCTGGGAATCCTTCATCGAGTGCTTGAAGAAGAGCCTGATCGTAATATTCAGTACGCTGTTTCCCACAAAATGCAGTGTTGTATAATTCTCGCCATTCCTGAGTGACATCCGGTCGCAAGAGATGAAATCCACATCATCCTTCCTGAGCAGGTCTATCAGGGTGCTGACCATATCTGTTGGATATGTACCATCCCCGTCCATGCAGACAATTATGTCGCCTCCAGCCTGGTCAAGCCCGGTTTTGTACGCCAGTCCGTAACCGCGCCGCGGTTGGTCTATAACCTTTGCTCCCTTTGATATCGCAATTTCCCTTGTGCGGTCTCTTGAGTTGGTGTCCACTACCAGTATTTCAATGTCATCCAGTGTTTTCAACCCGTCTATGACACTGCCAATGGTGTTCTCCTCATTCATTGTGGGAATGACTGCACTGATCTTGGGCATATTTCGTAGACCTAATCATGATCGGTGTATAATACGTTTGTCCAGGGGCATGTGCTTCCTGAAGAAGGTTCATCCAAGCCTTGTAACCTCGCTGGTTCCGTTGTTCTTCTTTATCTCGTACATTGCATCTGCAACGGAATACAGTTCCCTGTGGTGTGTTATAAGGACGAGCTGTGGAACGATGCCTTCATCCCTGAGCGAGTACTGTATTATGTCTCTCAGGTTAGCCCTCCTGTCCTCATCCAGGAAAGTTGTAGGCTCATCCATTATTATGGTGCTTATCCTGTTTTCGAGATAACTTGAAATAGCAAGCCTGACAGCTATTGCAAGT
The DNA here is from genome assembly GCA_016806715.1 of Thermoplasmatales archaeon. Lineage (NCBI taxonomy): Archaea > Methanobacteriati > Thermoplasmatota > Thermoplasmata > Thermoplasmatales > Thermoplasmatales archaeon. Next base: position 1,260,641 of record CP060531.1, read on the forward strand.
GCTGTCCGCTCCCCTCCGCTCAAAGAGTCTATGCTCTCCATTGAACCATTCTGGGAAACCTGTATGTCGAGGTCCTCGTCAACTGAAACATCATCTATGTTCAGGTTGAAGGACGCTATCAGGGATACGGTCCTGTCGGAGATGAATTGAGAGAACCTTTTCCTTATTATCTTCTGGACACCATCTCTGTCAAAGGCTTTCCTTATGCTTTCCAGCGTTGAAATAGCACTCCTGTATCTGTTGAACAATATCCTTGACTTCTCAACAGCTTCCTTCTCAGTTTGCAATTGCGCCAGGGTCTTTCTGATCTGGTTCTCCATGCCGTCCAGGCTTGAAATTTCCATCTGCCTTTCAAGCAGCTCCTTCCGGATCATCTGGTAGTCCTCTTCAGCTTTCCTGTAACTCAGTTCTGCTCCTGACTCAAGGTCGATTTCTCTTGCCAGATCAGAGAGAACTTTTTCCATCTCCGCTACTCTTGACGATATCTCATTCTCCGTTACCCTCAAGGAGTCCAGCTGGGAAATTTTCTTGGATATGCTGTTGTATTCCTTCCTGATATTCTCCAGGGAAGCAATGCTGTCCATTCCGGGCACAAAACCAATTTCCCTCTCGATTTCTGCAAGCCTGTTCTCTATGTCTGAAACTTCTGCCAGCAGACCTGACCTGTGTTCCCGGAGTTCGTCGATGTTCATTGAGTCTCTCGTTGCCAGCGTTACGGAATATTCGCGATGGTTTCTGCTTGCTGTATCCATGGCTGTTCTTGTAGCTGCAAGCTGTTCCTCCATCTTCTTGATCTTTTCATATTCAGCTGAATGATCCATGACCAGGGTTTCAGCCTCAGCAAGTTCCTTTGTGGATGTTTCAAGGTCAGAAGCTGCCTTCATTGCGTTCCTGAGATCAGCGGACTGGATTCTGTCAATTTTTAGGGTGATTGTTGTTATATGGTTGAGCAGTTCCTCTTTCTTTTCTGAAATCCGTGCTATCTCTCCAGTAATGTCTTCTTCCCTCTTCCTGTACTCCTCCCGCATGGATGAAATGTGTTCAGGCGTCAGGTCGGATCCACACAGAGGACAGACACTTCTGCCTTCCAGAGTTTCGAGGTTCTGCCTTATTTCCTTCAGGTTCTTGGCAAGGCTTGCTGCCTCCGCCTTCAGGGACTCAATCTTTCCAGAGGCTTCTGTCTTATCGGCGTTCAACTTTTTCTGGAACTCTGCAATGTAATCCATTGTAATGGGGGAACCCGGCGGCATGAAGTCCCTGAAATTCTCCACTGCCGTAGCATCATGCCTGAGTTTTTCAATGCGTTTCTTCTGCATTTCCATTATCTGGACGGCAGTTTCATACTGCCTCACTATACCAGCAGCGGACCTGATTTGGGTATCCAGGTTCCTGGACTGTTCGTCAAGCCGATTGTATTCATCATAATCTTTCTGGAGTGCCTTCAGCCTTGAGTCAAGTTCCTCGTATCTTTCCAAGCTTTCCGAAACAACCTTCAGCCTGGATTTCCCAGACGCCAGGTCCTTTCCCTCTAGAAGATATCTGGATATCTTTTCGCCATTCCTGTAAAGGGGGTCATTCTCTATTTCATGTCTTCTCTTCTCCGTATCCTTTAAGGATTCCATGAGGGCCTTTGTCTCGTTTATACGCTGTATCGCGATATCAAGACTTGCCTTCATGGTTTTCATCTGTGCTGTCTTGGAAGTGTAGTCCTGGTAGGATCTGTAGAAATCATCCCTCTCCTTTGTCTTGACCTCCAGGGCATGCGCGATGCTGTCCATTTCTCTGCGCCTAATAGTAATTGTTTCTGTTGTGTTCTTGAGTTCGTTCTCCTTCTTGGTAATGTCTGCGGAAAGACCCAAAAAATTCTCCTCGCTGTAATGGTAAATAGATGCATCGTTCTCCATCCTCCGTATATATTCACTTATCTTGGCCGCCTGCTTGCCTAGGCGCTCTATGTTTATCACCTTGGCGAGGAAGTCCTTTCTCTTTCTCGGTTCCTCAGAAATGAGCGAATCGATGTCACCCTGTCTCACAAAGACAGAGTTCAGGAAAACATCCTTGGACATCCCCAATATTCTGGAAACCTGTGAAGTAACCCCCTCAGAGGTTTCGGCTATCATGCTTCCCTGCGACTTGAGCCATGCTTCCTTGGCTCCCTTCCTGATGGCAATTGACCGGTAAAGTTCATAGTCTATCCCACCCATGTTGAAATTCAGCGTAACCGAAGCCTCCAGCTTTCCCTTCTTTATCATGTCCTGTATGTTCCCGGACCTGCGTTCATTGAAGAGTGCGAATTTTATAGCATCCACGACGCTCGACTTTCCCGCCCCGTTTTGGCCAACTATCAGGTTGACTCCCGTTGCGAAATCAATTTCACTGCTGTCGTGCGATACGAAATTGGAGAGCGTAACTGACTTGAGTATCAACCTACCTCTCCTCCGTGATTCCCAGATAGCCAAGTACAGTGGAATAGGTGCGATCATCATCGTCGTTCAGCAGGGATTCATACATCTTCTCTGCCAGTGATGCCATTTCCGCGTTATCCTTGAAATAGGCCGCGAAGTAACTCTTCATGCTGTTATCATCAGGTTTCTCAATCGCGCTCCTATCCTCGCTTATGAACTCCGGCTTCCTGAATATTGCAGTATCCTTCATTTTTTCCAGCGTTTCACCCACTTTCAGTCTGTCGCTCTTTCCTGAAATCTTGAGGGTAACTATGGGAAGCTTTCCATTATGCACCGGATTCTTTTCCAGCGCATCCCTGACAAGGGCAAGATAATTCTCTTCCCTTGCGTCTATCTCGATTTGGGGCCTGACCCTCCTGAGGTTGATCCTCTTCACCACGGCATTTCCGTTCTCCAAGGTCACTAGGTTCACAGCCTTTCCGTTCCTTGCACACGCCTTTATCTCCCTTGTGCTGGTCATTTCCGTCGATCCAGCATAGGCAAACACGCTTCTCCCCATTTTCACCTGATCCGAATCGTGTATGTGGCCGAATGCCATGTAACTGAAATTCACTGGAATCTCGTTTTTTAGTGCTTCGCACTCCTCCGGAGGAAGATATCCTTCAACAGCCTGATGCGTAATCAGCACTGACGATAACGAGTCCTTTGCCATGGCGTCAGCCTTACGGTATTCCTCGGGAAGCCTGGCTTTCCTGAAGCCCTTCATGTTGGATATGCCGCAGATCATGACTTCCTCGCCATTACCGGAGTAAAGGGTGCTCTCACAGCCGTCCCTTCCCAGCAGGACTATGTTAAGGTGATCAAATATGTCTGCAGCAGGGAAATCTATCCGTTTCGGCCTGTCATGATCACCAAGGACCACGTACATTTTCTTTCCGCTTTCCCTGATCCTGAGTGCGGCATTCTTGAATTCTGTCAGTGCCCTGTTGCTCGGATCAGCGTAGTGGAAAAGATCTCCGGAGTGGACAAAGAAATCGACATCTTCAGCCAGGCCTATGTCTATAGCCTCCCTGAATGCGTCATAAAAGTCTTCTTCCCTGAGCTCCATCATGTACTGCCTTGCACCGAGGTGCGTATCCGAGAGATGAAGGAACCTGACCATTTCAATCACCCATCAGGCTTGAAATGTCTTTCCGTATGCTTTCAGGATCGGTTTTCCTGGATCTCTCTGAAAGGCTCTCCTTAAGCAGCGTAACTATGTCCACGTCTCCTCCGCCCTCATCCGTTTCCCTCTGCCGTATCTTCACAATCACCGGCATCTTGACAAACTCCCCTATGAGTATCCCTTCGCCAACGTCGAGTGACGGCAGATCAGACATTATGGATTCTCCGACGCTTTCTCCGCTCTCCATTACCGCCTTCTGGTCCAGGGGGTTGGTTATCCTGAGTATTATTTCAGAGTTGCACTGGCTCAGGACGTCCTGATCTATCTTTCCCGGGCGCTGTGTTATCACCACAAGGAATATTCCAAACTTCCTGCCCTCGGAAGCTATCCTCTTGATCAGCTGCGATATCTGGGTGCTGGATGCTGGAGGGACAAAATTATGTGCCTCCTCTATGAATATGAATACGGGAAACCTGTATGTGGATGAAAGCTTGCTCTCATATATCTCATTTACAACCCTGTAGGAGAAATAATTGGCCATGAACTGGTCCATCCCCGAAAGATCCAGTATGCTCATCTGGCCTGGGGCAAGATAGTCTCCCTTTCCCGTTGAGGTATCGGAAAATATTCCTCTGATCTTCTTAAGGAATTTTATCCTGCCTTCAATTTTCCTTCTTTCCTCAGGTTTGAGGGTTTCCAGCGCATTGAGGAAGTCCTGGAAATCGCCTTTTCCTGACATTGCTTTCTGGGCGTTCTCAACGATGCCGGACAGGTTTGTCCAGTTCTCCCTGATGTTCATGATTCCTGCAAGGTCCTCAGGTGTCAGGTCCTGGAAACGCAGGGTGAATTCCTCCACTATACCTTTTCCGTTCAGGTCGTATCTTCCCGTACTCAGGGGAGTGCGGAATATCTTTATGAAACGGGAATAGCTGTTTTTTGTTCCGCCCGATTTCATGAATACATAATCGGCATGGGGATCAAGGACTATTATTGACGCTCCCTTCTTCAGGAGCTCCTCCATTATGACTCCTGCTGTGTGGCTCTTACCGGCTCCAGTCTGGGCAACAATTGCAAGATGCCGCCTGAGGCCGTTGACGCTCACGGAAACAGGTACGTCATTCCGATCTCCAAGATACCCTATTTCAAGAGCATCATCTCCGGGAAACCCGAAGGCGTTCCTGAGCATGAATGAATCTGCCGGGTATACCTTCAGTCCGGGGTGCAGGAGATCCCTGGACTGTCTCATCCGCCCATTTTCAAATGACCCAAGAGTGTGCGCCTGGCAAATGCTTACCCTGTCTATTATTTCGGACTCCACATATTTCTGTATGGTGGAAAAATCCATGCTATCGTTGAGAAGTTCGCTCCTGGATACTATCCTCTCTATCCTCCCCAGAATTTTAGCATCACCATAATCGATTGTGACGTAGTCCCACTTCTTCACCGGAGTGCCGGAACTGACCACGAACTGAAAGCGATCGGACGTGTTCTCTCCAACTGTGTATCCAATATTAGATCCTGATTCTTGCACGGCGTTCCCCCCTGGTTTCATAGAATTGTATACCGGTCATCCTCTCAAATGTTTTCATGTACAGGTTCTCTATCTCAGGCGTCCTGAACTTTACCAGCCTGTCAATGTCGGCCAGCCAGATGTTATGAGCCTTTATGCCACCGTACCCCCAGAATACCATGTTGAGCAGGTCTTCGTTTACTGAAACCGGCAGGGGTGCATCTGTCCGGATTTCCTGGTTATCGCCTGTGAAGACGTCAATCTTGAGAGGCAGGTCCATTACGTCCGGAACTGCGTGGAAAGTAAGTATGTTGTATTTCACATTTGTTGGTACCGGTTTCATTGGTACCAGCAGCGGCGTTGAATAACCGCTGAACTTTGCCATTGACCGAATGAGCAGGTGATCCGTCTCCTCCGGTCTCCTGGCAGTGTCTCCGATGATTCCCTGAAGGTGCCGTATGAACATCCTGGAGTCTGAGCTCTTTGAAATGAATACAAGTGGCACTCCTGTTTCCGAGGACGCTACTAGCATATCGTTGAGAGTCATGAAATATGCATCCATGAAGTCCTCGTATTTTGTGGCACTAATCAGCCTGTGCTCATGCATGAACCTGCCGACGAGGGAACCGTCAACAAGGGCAAAATCGGGCCTGTGTCTGCGAAGCATGTCAATTACCGATAGATGTTCCTGATGCTCCATCAGGAGGCCTATGAACACGTTCAGGTCATCCCTCCCGACTGACTGGACTTCCGCCAGGAAATTGCTCGATATATCTTCACCGAGTCTGGAATATGCCCTGATCAGTATCAGCTTCTTGCCAGAATAAAGTTCCCTGACGAATTCAGTGCTGTCTGTGGCGGAAATCTTGTAATTTTTTCTTTCCCCAGGAGAAAAAGGGTGGAAGTTATTCATGAAAGCATGCTCATAGTGCATATATGGTTCTGATCCGTAATCCATCAGGAGGGAATTCCTGATCTCCTGCATATTTTCTGACAGGTATGCGACAAAGTCGGAAAAGGTATCATTCATGATGCCTTAATTAGTTCAGTGGGATAAATAGTTGCCACTGTATATTAGGCATGATACCATTTGAAGCAAATGTTGGAACTCAAACCCAAAATGTAAATGCCAAATCTATCGGAGTCGAAAGACTATACCGCTCATCACTGGTACGCAATAGAAAAGCCAGGAAGAAGCAAAAGCTGAAATTAATTGGCAGAATGTATAAGTTAGAATGCCTTGCCACTCTGTATAGATTAGTGCCCAAAAACTGAAATACACTGGAAAAATGGGTCCGCTTAATCTAGGAGGCAGCGATTGCGCATTCATTACGTATGAGGGTGCTGCAGCGGCACAACTCTTTTAAACCTGGGTCTATGGGTTGCGACTCTGCGCAGCAGAAAGCACAGGTCAATTTATGGTTAGATGGTCCCAGGATCAAAAGACGGGTGTAGATTACTGGCTTAAAATGGCAGACCTTAAAACCAAGATTGGTGTATCACAAAGGCACGGAATCTGGATAATTACTTTAAGGATACAGCAAAATAGGGGGATGAAGGAATGAATAAGGAATTCGCGGTTGCATCTGCTCATCCATTGAGCACACGCATAGGCATGAGAATAATGGAGAACGGAGGAAATTCATACGATGCTGCAGTAGCTGTCAGCGCGGCTCTTACGGTAGTGCAGCCAAACCTGAATGGGCTTGGAGGCGACATGTTTGCCATTGTCAAGGACGGTTCGGTCAAGGCACTGAATGGAAGTGGACCCGCCTCAAAAATGGCATCGATTGAGTTCTTTGAAAAATCCGGGTTTACTGAGATTCCGAACAGGGGGCCATTATCATCCTTTTCCGTACCAGGCCTGGTTTCATCATGGCAGCTCCTCAGCGAACACTGCTCCATGGACATGGGTGAACTTATGAAACCGGCAGCAGAGATTGCCAGGAACGGGTTCAGGATCTCAGCAGGAATTGCATCGGCCATAGGCAGGATGAATGGATACGATAAGGAATGGGAAGAAATCTATAAGCCTGCCGAAAAGGACGGAATCCTGTATGAAGCTGCACTTGGGAAGACACTTGAGAAGATAGGAGAAGACAGTGGCTATGGATTTTATCATGGGGAAATTGCCAGGCAGATAGAGAAGGACATGATAGCCAGGGGTGGGCTCATGAGATTCAGCGATCTTGACTCGTACTCAGCCAGCTGGGTTGATCCAATGAGGATAAAATACAGGGGATACGATGTGTATACAAATCCTCCTCCAAGCCAGGGCGTAACTTCGCTGTTATGGCTGAATATGCTGGACCGCGTTTCCTTTGACTCCATTTCAACAGAAGATTATTACGATCGGATGATAGAAAAGATGCTTGTGGCGTATGATTATCGATCCAGGTACGTCGCAGATCCTTCCCGAATAAAATTTCCCATGGAATTGCTTGAAAAAGATGCGGTATACGCTGGTTCAAGGTTGACAGGAAGGGCGCCGGAAAAGAATTCTGATACCACTGCATTCTCAGTTTATGACGGAGATACCGGAATAAGCGCAATACAGAGCAATTATACCGGCTTTGGATCCGGGCACAGCATATCCGGTACCGGGATAAACATGAATAACAGGGGCTGCTACTTTACCCTTAACCGGGAGCACCATAATTCCCTAGCTCCAGGAAAAAAGACGTTCCATACTCTAATGGCAGTATACGCAGAGGGAGAGAAAAAAATCTTCGTGGGTACAATGGGCGGAGACGTTCAGCCTCAGATAAATGTCCAGATACTCAGCGGAATCATTGATCTCCAGCGGAAAGCCAAGGAAGCGGTCTCCTACCCGAGATTTGTCTATCCTGCAAGCATATATGGAGACGCTGATATTTATTATGAGGAATCGCTGCGACTGGGAAAATTCACGCCCATCAGAGATAATAACAGCATGACAGGGCATGCACAGTCAATAATAGCAGGTGAGTTCGTTGAAGCAGGACTTGATCCAAGGGGAGACGGATTGCTGAAATATTAGCCTCTTTTCCTCCCGTTCTGCACACCTCTGAAACCGTAACCTGACGGTTACTGCGATCCAAGTATGAGGCCATATGCGACGTCATCCTGGTCAGTCTTTCCCCTGCTGATGAAAAGATGCCTGGTCTGGGTATATTCCATTATTCCTTCAGTACCAAGTTCCCTGCCAACTCCACTGTCCTTGAAACCCCCTCTCGGTGCTGCAGCCGAAAGCAGGTGGTATTCATTTATCCACACAGTTCCTGATTCCAGCCTGCTTCCTATGTTTCCTGCTCTCTGAATGTTATTGCTCCACACTCCGGCGGCAAGGCCATATCTCGATGAATTCGCCATCTCCACAGCTTCATCGTCCGTCTCAAACTCAGAGACAGCAAGTACAGGCCCAAATATCTCCTCTCTTGCAACCTCAGAATCAGGAGGCACATCCGTGAGTATTGTGGGTGGAAAATAATATCCTCCAGCCGGTACTCCCTGCATGTTCTTCCTGTAGAAAATTACTGAACCTTCTTCAGTGCCTGCATCTACAAGATCGCCGATCTTCTTTCTCTGTTTTTCAGTTGTTATTGCGCTGACATCGGTCTCCATGCTCATGGGGTTTCCCGTTTTCATGCCATCCAGGTATGTCTTCATCCTTTCCAGGAACCTGTCCTTTATGCGTGAACTAATAATGAGCCGGCTTCCTGATTCGCACAACTGCCCTGAGTTAAGATATATCCCGAACATGACGCCTTTTACAGCATGATCTATGTCACAGTCGTCGAGCACTATGTTCGGGGACTTTCCGCCCAGTTCCAGTGTTACTTTCTTTATGCTTTCAGAGGAATCGCGCATTATCTTTTTTCCAGTTGTCGTGGACCCTGTGAAGCTTATCATGCTTACTTTCCTGCTGCCAGTCATTGCCTCACCCACTTTAGCCCCGTCACCCGTGACAACGTTAACGACGCCGTCCGGAAATCCAACTGCCTTGATATCCGCAGCCATCTCCAGTGCTGTTAATGGGGTGAAGTGTGACGGCTTCAGGACTACGGTATTCCCGGCAACAAGAGCTGGTGCGAGTTTCCATACTGCCATGAGGAAGGGAACATTCCAGGGCGCGATGGATCCGACAACCCCCATCGGGGCATACTGTATCTCACCTTCAGTGTCAGGGTATTCCGGGTGCAGGATTTTCCTTGATCCGGTGAACTCATCGCTCGTGGCGAAATATTTTATGTGTTCTATGCCCAGCGGTATGTCCATCAGCATGCTCTGCCTTATTGTTTTTCCAGTATTCAGTGATTCAAGCGTAGCATATTCGTCAGATCTCTCCATGATCCTGTTTGCGAGCTTAAGCAGCAGTGTTTTTCTATCACTCAGCGTAGTCTTAAGCCACTTTTTGTGGAAAGCATCGTATGCGGAATCTATGGCCTCAAGGGTCTTCTCTCTGCTTCCCATAGTTATTCCTGCGATTACTGAACCGTCCGCAGGGCTTCGCAGTTCTTGTTTCTCACCATCAGTGTCAAATCTCCCATCAATGAAATTCCCATAATTTTTCATGATCTACAGACCTCCATAAGCATCCATGAATAGTTTCCTGATCTCATCACTTCCGGCATCCCTTGGGTTCATGGTGACGCCCGTGGACTCTGATGCCATGGAAACAAGAGAATCCAGTGATTCCGTGAACGCATTTCTGCTTATCCCGGCATCTCTCAGCGTCAGGGGCTGGCCGATTGACCTGAAATATAATCTCAGGCTATCCTGCAGTTTTTTGCCCTTGTACTTTTCGCTGAAAAGTGAATTCAGTTTGCCGTATTTTTCTTCACTGGATGGGTAATTGTATTCGACCACATATGGGAGGAAGAGACCGACTGTCTTGCCATGAGCTATCTTGAAGTGTGCTCCCAGGGAGTGTCCCAGCGCATGGGCAAGGCCTATCTGTGAGTTGGAGAATGACAGTCCTGCCATGGAAGCACCGATATGTACGTTTGATCTCCGGGCAAGGTTTGTGGGGTCATTCAGCACCTCATCCAGGCTCCCGATTATCAGGGAAAGGGCTTTTTCTGACAGGGCATCTGAATAGGGGTTGTTCCACTGGCTGACGTAGGACTCAATTGCGTGGGTAATTGCATCTACGGCGGTGTTCCTTGTCTGCTCCGCAGGAAGGTCCAACACCATCACCGGGTCAAGTATGGCGTAGTCCGGCAGTATCTCCGGGGAAGCCAGTTCGTTCTTCCTCTTCTCATTCTTCTCCGATAGCACTGCTGCCCATGAACATTCTGAACCGGTGCCGCTGGTAGTGGGGATTTCAATCAGTCTGCATTTCTTCCTGAGGTTCAACGGTACAAGGGGGGTTATATCATAGACAGATAAGTCAGGCCTTTCGTACATGGCAAACAGGATCTTTGCAGTGTCCATTGAGGATCCACCGCCGAGGCCTATTATCCAGTCTGGTGAAAAATCCCTGATTGTGCTGATTCCCGCAACCATCTGCTCCTCGTCGGGTTCTTCTGATACGTTGCCAACAACAATTGACCCCGTAGATTCCGGCAGAGCATCCCTTACCTTGCCGGGCAGGTTGGTGTTCAGCAGGAACCTGTCCGTTATTATGGCTGCTCGCTTAACGGGCAGAGTTGAGAGGAATGACAGTGCATCTTCCCCGTAAATTATCTGCGGGCTTCTGAAAAACCACATATTATCCCACCCGAATTTCCATGTTTGTAACGCAATCAATCCATCCATTTCCCACAAACAGCCCGTTCACGTTCATGGTTATACAACCCAATTTTCTATATAGAGGTTTTCCGCACTGGCTTAACGCAAAAAGAGATTTTCTACGCAGAAATTGGATGCAAGCCAATTATATTTTGGGCAAATTATCATTTTAGCACTGTCAGTCCCGGCAAAACGGTGCTCTATTTGTTTTACGCCTCATAAATTCCTGCTAAAGATGCAGTTTTCCCATCGTCGAGGATTATGCCGGTATCGTATCCGCAGTATACGCACTTTCCATCAGTGGTAAGCATTATCTTTGTTGTCCTGAAAATATTCCTTTCAACAACGACACGACCGCATCCAGGGCAATATGTATTCTCGAACCTGTGCCCCGGGACGTTTCCAACATAGGAATACTTGAACCCCATCTCAAGGGCGATATCATGGTGCTGCTCCAGCGTTCGGACCGGTGTCTGCGGCAGGTCCTGTAACTTGAAATCGGGATGGAACCTCAGGAATTCAATCGGGACTGCGTTTCCGACAGAGTCAAGTATCCTACCAAGCATGGTTCTCAATTCATCTGTATTATCACCAATTCCAGGAAGAACAAGATCGGTTATCTCGAGGTGTATTCCCGCCTTCTTGAACCCCTCCAGGGTAGCGTAAATCGGTTCCGCACTTGGTACGGAAATATATTTCCTGTAAAACTGCGTGCCCGCATTGCCCTTGAAATCAACAGTGGCGGCTGTAAGGAAGTCCCTTGCCATGTTTATGGATTCGTCCGTTTCAAAGCCGTTGGTAACAAAGATGTTGATCAGCCCCTTCTTCCTGGCTATCACTCCGATATCGTGCGCAAACTCCATGAATATGGTCGGCTCATTGTAAGTGTACGCAATCCCCCTGCACTTCAACCGCAGTGCTTCGTCAACCACGTCCTCGGGAGATATCTCCGTCCCCTCGGCCTTTCTCCTCTGGCTGATGTCCCAGTTCTGGCAATAGGCGCAGGCATAGTTGCAGCCCGTGGTGGATAATGATAATATCCTCGAATTCGGAAACATGTGCAGCACAGGTTTCTTCTCTATCGGGTCCACATGCATTGCTGACACCAGCCCATAGACTGACAGATACAGCTTCCCGCCAATGTTAGTCCGGACTCCGCAGAAACCTGTCTGTTCAGGCTTTAGAATGCAATATCTCCAGCAGGCTGTGCATTTCACCCTGCCGTCCCCGATTTCCGAGTAAAGCACTGCTTCCTTCATATGTACGCCACCATTGATGCATATCCGACCACTGGCTCGTCGTTACCGGTAACTTCCCCTGAAGTTGTGTGGTGCAGCAATTTTATCCTGCCGTTCATTTTCCTGGTGACGTGCATGAGGGTGGCAATGGCGCCATACCCGCATGCACTTATGTCCTCTTCCCTGAGCGTCCTGTAAAAGCCTGCCAGATCAAGCTCCACAATTTTATCGATTAGCGCAAGGTCCTTCCTGACCGTAATCTCCTGCTTCTGGTAATGGTTCAGGTCGGAGCTGGCTATTATGGTGAATTCATCAATGTGTTTCACCAGTGCATCACCAAGCGGTATCGCTGCATCCTTCTCCTGGTACCACATGCAGATGGGCACAAACGTGAATTCCTTGCCGTATATACGCTGGAGGAATGGTATCTGTACCTCTATGGAGTGTTCTGCATATTGTGATCTGGGGTCGTTTTCGACGAAAGGCACCTCGGACATTATCTCATTCATGGTACCAACATTGACCTCAGCGGTACCAAGAGGTGTCTCCCATTCATCCATTCCTGTGCTCACGCTTGATCCTATGCCCCTGTGGTTGGGGCCGATTATGACAAAATTTCGTGAACTGGAATATTTCCTTATGGAGTTATAGGAATATGCTGCAGTACCTCCGGAATATTCATAACCTGCGTGTGGAACAACTACACCAATTAACCTCTTCATTTCCGTTTCAGGCAAAACTGCGGCGGACAGGACCTTGTCTATAGCTGCTTCCAGGTCTGGTTTTGCAGAAGGGTAGAACATTCCGGAAACTGCCGGATGTCTCATGGTTAAACAAGGGAAACCCGATAATTAACCTTTGTCCATTTCTGACATTATCAACTCTTAGCTGATGTTAAAGGCGCAAGCAACCTGACATGCACATATCCATTACAGAAAATGCATATTTGTGACCGGTTTTGCAGAATTCAAGCATTTAAAGAGCGATATTTTCAAAGTCTCACCAACTATTTTTTGACAAATTCCCATTTCTACTATTAGCCAAGAGTTGAAATCTTACAACCATGGACTTTATCCCCTTCTGATCAACTATTATACCTGAAACTCATTATAACATGGACAGCAATGAAAATAGACGAAGTTTCGTCGATGACCCCTGAAGACGGGAAGATCCTTCTTAAAATTGCAAGAGAATCAGTGGAGGAACACATACTCAGGATGCGCGTGCCTGCGGTTAGAAGCATAGACCCGTCCATGAGGCAGAATGCAGGCGTCTTTGTTACCCTGAAGATTCATGGGGACCTGAGAGGGTGCATTGGTTTTGTGGAAGCTATCTACCCCCTTTACATAGGAGTCCAGAAAGCTGCTGTCTATGCAGCGACGGATGACCCACGGTTTCTTCCTGTCAGCGAAGATGAGCTTGGCTTACTGGAATACGAAGTGACGGTTCTCAGTGATACTGAGGAAATCAGTATTGGAAAGGATACGGACCTTTCCGCACTTATTGTCAGAGGCGTGCACGGGCTGGAGATATCAAAGGGAATACGAAGCGGGCTTCTCCTTCCACAGGTAATGGTGGAAATGAACCTCAGTCCTCTGCAGTTCCTGGATGAGACCTGCATCAAGGCGGGCATGCGAAGCAGCTGCTGGAAGGATCCTGAAGCCAGGGTTTATCGATTCATGGGAAAGGTATTTTCATAGCGTTTAGAGAAAGAGCTTCGGTATTTCCCGATTCATGTTGACTACCAATACTTTTGTATTATTACCCTCACGTAACCACTCCATTTCTGCAAGATCAGGTCCCGCAACTTTTGCCTCCACGCCGAATCCTCTTGCAACCTCTGCGATATCCAGATTCAGGTTGAAGAAATCTGCGTTTTCCAGGCCGGGATAATAGCTCTTTGAGTAACTCTTCAGTATGCTGTACCCCCCATTGTTCAGGACAAGTATCTTCAGGGGTATGTCATACCGCTTCGCAGTCCATAGGCTCTGCACAGTATACATGAACGATCCGTCGCCGATGACCAGAAGGACCTTATCCATGACTGTACCTATTCCCATGGCTGCAGGGATGCCCCAGCCCAGTTGCCCACTTCTTGCGGAGAAGTATCTCATGTGGGAATAACCCATTATGGATCTGACAACCGGTGACGCGGAAATTGATTCATCCACGACGGTATATCCCTCAAATACCTTCCTGGCCATCGACATAACATAATTGATGCCCATGACACGCTTCTCCCTTGCTACAGTTGTTGCAAGGCTGAAATCATCCGGCTTACGGAAATTTCCCTTTCTTGATACCATGTTTTTCGCGGAGGACAGGAAAAGTTTAGGGTTCATGCTGTAAGATTTTCCCATCCTGTTTGACAGATCCATGCCGACAAATATCACCTCTTTTCCTGGAAGCAGCGGTGACGGAAGGTATGGGTAGAGGGTTATGTCTCCGCCCACAAAGAGGATGAGGTCATGCTGCAGGAGCCTGAGGTTGATAAGCGTGGAGGCAGGAAGGAGGTCGCCAGCATAGTTACTGTCTGATGAGTCGTAAACCGCCCTGCTTGCCAGGGGTTCTCCATAAACCCGGCATCCGATCGCATGTGCAAAATCTATGGCCTCTGCGAAGGCGTCGAACATGTCTATCTCATACCCAAATACGAGGGCAGGATTGCTTGACCGGTTTATCATGGAGACTATCTCTTTTACAGCGTCAGTGTCCACAATGGAATAATTTGGATCGTGTTCCTCAATGTTCGCCCTGCCTGTTTCCTGATCCATTATGTTCATGGGAAAGGACAAAAATACTGGCCCCATCGGTGGAGTCATTGCTATGGCTCTGGCCCTGGAGAGTGCGGGAGCTATGTCGGACGCCTGCGTCGCTTCGAACCTGTACTTCACTGCGTCCCCGACCAGCATGAGCAGGTTGTGTTGCAGGAGCGGATCATAGAATGCGTGCCGCAAATCCTGCTGGCCCGCGGTGATTACAACGGGCGACCGGTTGATCCTGGCTGTATGGATGAATGCCATGGAATTTGCCACTCCCGGCAAATCATGAAGGTTTACCAGGGTCGCGCTGCCGCTGGCCTGGGCAGCACCGTCAGCCATCCCGACAGAAATTGAATCATGCAGACTGAGTATGTAACCCTTTATTTTCCTCAACATGGGGATCTCGGTCGTTCCAGGATTTCCAAAGATCGGGTACAGGTCAAGAGACTCCACGGCATCCTCAAAGATCTCGTAGCCCTTCATCATGCCACCCTGTACAATGGTTCAAGCCCCTGGGCGTAGCGCAGGACGTTAGAGATCGTTTCAGTTATGAATCTCTGCTGGCTCTCCACGGTAACACCAGCTATGTGCGGCGAAAAAATCACGTTGTCCAGCCTGAAAAGTTCCGAGTTGAAATCTGGCGGCTCGTGTGCAAATACGTCCAGCCCGGCTCTTAATCCCTTCGTCCTGACTGCGTCTGCAAGCGCTTTCTCATCCACGACCTCTCCCCTGGACGTGTTGATAAGTATGGAACTCTCCTTCATCCTTTCAAACGCAGAAGCGGAGAACATTTTCTCAGTTTCCGCAGTGAGAGGAACATGAATTGAAATCACGTCGCTAACCTCGAGAAGCTTATTCATGGGCAGATATGTTATACCGAGGATCTGTTCTCTTTCTTCTGGTAGCCTGCGGACATCAGTGTACACGAGAGCCACTTCGAAGGGGAGTAGCCTCTCTGCCAGTTTTATTCCTATGGCCCCCATCCCGACAATTCCAAAAGTCTTCCCCTTCAGTTCCCTTGAGCCGGTGATCATTGGCCAGTTCCCGCTGCGAAGCTCACTGTCCAGAAACCTCATGTCTTTCAGGAGCGAAAGGGTCATAGCTATAACGTGTTCTGCCACGCTCTCCTTGTTGGCAACCGGAATATTGCTGAGCATTACACCCCTATCCCTCACTGCTGCAAGGTCAACATTGTCGTAACCGGTGCTCGCAACCTGCATGAACTTCAGAGATGGAAACTTCGCCAGTGTTTCGCGATCGACTTTGGTGAAGGTTGTGACTACGAGGACATCCACTTCACTCCTCTCAAAATCCATGTCCGTCCTAATCTCCAGATCCGGCAAAATCTGTTTCACGCTTGCCTTTATTTCATCCATTGGGAGAAACGCAGGAAGCACAGCCATAGCTTTCATGTCCATGTTAACGGGTTTTAAGGATAAAAAACATTCCAGTGCGTTTCGCAGAGGTGCAATGGATCACGTTGCCGCAGAGAGTGGTATTATGGTGAAAGTGAATATGAACATGAGGAGGGCAAATATACCGATGGCCGCATCGCGCCTCGAGAGTTTTGAATAATCATCCAGGGCTGGAGGGTGGTTTATGCCCACAAAGATAACGAATATGGCAAGTATCCACCAGCCAGTATAGAAAGAACCTATGATTATCAGGAAGATGACGAAGGCATATCCTATAAAGGACGATCTTCTGCCGAGCAACCCCCTGACAACGTGACCGCCGTCTAGCTGTCCAACCGGCAAAAGGTTCATGGCGGTTGCAAACATCCCGACCCAAACAGCAAAGACCATTGGGAAAACTGGCGTGACCGAAGACGATGACAGTCCGAAAAGGTTGTATATTATGGGCAGGTGAATGAGATATGGAAAGGTGTTCTCTACTGGTAGGTATATTCCCTTAAGGTAATTCGCAACAAACAGCAGTGGAAGAGCAGTCAGGAAACCGAATATTGGTCCGGCGGCGCCTATTTCGGCCATCGCCTTCCTGTTTGGTATTGGGTCACGCAGGGAGATGAAAGCCCCGAATGTCCCGAGACCGATTGGGAAAGGAATAAAAAATGGCAGTGATGCTTTCACTGAGAATCTCTTAGCCACGATATAGTGCCCCAGTTCGTGTATGCCCAGTATGAGCATAAGTGGCAGCGAGAAATAGACAAATCCATACAGTAGGCTTATGTACTCGGCGTTAGGACCCGCTGGCACGAAATCAACAGATAGCTGTGAACCCACATAGATGGTTGAAGCCAGCGTCAGGACCAGCATTATTATGTTCACCCAATTTTCCCTGTATTTCACGGGAGGCCTGCGGGAAATTTCGACAAAATTCTCCCCGTCCTGCTGGACAAAAGGTATGTAACCATTCGGAACAAGTTCTTTTCTCAATTCATCAAATTGAGTGGCAAAATCCGGGTTATCACTGTAAAAGAACAGGAACCTGACTCCTAGGGGGCTGACCTGCGTTTCATATGTATTGATGTACTTTTTAACGGTATTAACAACGTTTTCGAGGTCATCGCTCTGGACCTTCAGAATTCTTATCTGGTTCTCCATAATGATCAGTTTTAAACTTTACCCCAGCTTAACGGACGTTAATCACATTTCATAACTCACTGACCCGCTGGGGAATTTTCAACCATCCTCTGATCGGACGTTCACTGCAAGGTGGCGCACCATATACTGCATCCGAAGCCCATGGGATTGGTGAATTATAGTTCCGCGTCGTCATAGGTGATCATGAATCACACTTACTAATTAACGGAACGGGAGCTAATTGAAATATAGCTTTTAACCTTTTACTCTGTAATGTCTCTTCTAATTTGCAGGAATATTCACACAGAAATCTGGTAAATCATTCTCAGGTTGTTGCTACTCACGATTCTCTTGACTCAAAGAAACCTTAAACCAGAAGCTCCGGAGATTTATTGGTGTTTATCTTCATTGAATAATCAATCTCTTATACGGTGGAACAGGATTAACACGGAGTTCGAACTTGCTTAGCCTCTCATGATATCATTGCAGTACAAACCCAAAGAATTAGTACGGTAACACTTGAACCCAATTAGACCTGATTAAAGGATGAATGAGGAATGGACAATTGTAGGGGGAAACTACTCCTCGCTAAAGCTTCGGAGCTTGTTGCTGTTTTCCCCTCCTACTTGTGAGTAGAGATTCATTGAACCGCGACGATTGGCCGGTTGACAACAACCTGAAGTACTCAGATTTACCAAGTAACCCAATGTTTCTCGCGGCATTGAGGTCTGCATGCAAATCGAAACCACAGTTCAGGCAGTGGAGCCTCGATTCTTTTTCTGTTGTTTTTATCTAAGAAACCACCCTTTGAGCATTTCTGGGTCTGTATTTGGGGGTCAATGTAAACAACGAACTTGTTCCTGTCCTGTGCTTTGTATTCTATGAACTGTTCCCGTTGAAAAGGCCACTATGAACCAAGCGGTCCGTTGAAACGCTTGCCGTAATTCTTCATCTTTGATGGCCTTAATTCTTCAAGTGCAAACAGGTCGAAAGGAAGTTCGACTGCACTCTTTTATATCATGTGATTTGTGTCCTACACGAACTGTCTCTCTCTTCCGCCCAGTTCCCTTAATTTTTTGTGTGCGGAACGAGTGCCTGCGTGCTGCATTTTCTTCC
Organism: Thermoplasmatales archaeon; assembly: GCA_016806715.1. Lineage (NCBI taxonomy): Archaea > Methanobacteriati > Thermoplasmatota > Thermoplasmata > Thermoplasmatales > Thermoplasmatales archaeon. The sequence continues at coordinate 1,279,092 of CP060531.1, forward strand.
TGTTGTACCTGTTTCTCCCCTTGACGCTTTTCAGGTGCTTGCTGTTGAAAAACCTGTTGTTTGACAATACCGCTATATTCTTGATTCCCCTGTCTATTCCTGCAACGTTTATCTCTCAGTTTTCTTCCTGTATAACCTCCTGATCAGGCAATTTCACCCGAACCATTACGAACATTTTCCAGTGCTGTACATCAATGGACAGCTGTGCGTTAGTGTACTCCCCTCTGTATCTATCTTTTAATGGAGACCTGGTGACAGGGAATACTAAGTACGATGTTGGCAGTCCTAGGGAGCCAATTTTTTCGTTCTTTGAGGATCAGCAGAGGTAACTCATGCAGGAAGCTTTAAAAATAATTCAAGAGTAATCAGGAACGGAACACTTTTACTTCCCTTTGCATCGACATGGCATCCTCAACGTTCCTTGGATTACCGGTAACGATTTCAATTGATGATCTATTTTTTACAAAGATAGGTATCTTTGATATCGGCTTTTCCACGGAAATCCATTTAGGACCGTCAACGCGGGTTCTATCATAAAAATCTATCCATCTCCCCTCAGGCACATAGACAGACCTCTTCCCGGTTTCATTGAAAATTGGTGCTATCAGTAAATTATCGCCAAGCATGTACTGATCGTCAATGAACTGACATCCCGGGTCTTCCGGGAACTCCAATATTAATGGCCTCACCAGTGGTTTCTTATCATCGATGGATTTTCTCGCTTCTGAAATTATGTATGGAATCAGGCCGTACCTTAGTCTAACAAGCTCTCCAAAAGCATCGACAATTTCTTCATCATAATTCCATGGCTCCCTCGGGGTTGTTCCATGGAGCTTGAAGTGCGAGAACATTGCCCCCATTGCCACCCATCTGATATAAAGAATGCGATCGGGTCTTCCGGCAAACCCACCCGTATCAAATGCTGTGAAAAGTGTTCCGCTTATGCTTGCGGAGAGAGCAGAACGAAGAGCAGTCCTCATGCCCTCCCAAGTAGAACTGGAATCTCCTCCCCATTGTATGGGAAAGTTATGGCTCAGGACAGACCCGGATCTTCCCCAGACCATCCCTTTTCCCCTTGCCTTCTTGACGCCATTGAATGCTGACATTTGATACAGATCCCCCAGCAGGTTTCTAATAAGATATCCTGGATTTCCATTGGAGTCGATAGAATTTGTAGGGACCGTTTCTCCAAAATCCGTCATCACCGCATCAGCATTGGATCTCCTCATGAGATTCTCTATTAGACTGGAATATCGTTTAAAACAATCAGGGTTTGAAAAGTCAACCATTCCCCTGTCTGGTTTGTCTGGGTTCTTATCCTGATTTGGGACAATTGCAATATTGCCTTCTGCGTCTTCCAGAAGACATCCATCCATTTCCTTCCCGATTTTCCCTTTAATGAGGACGTACGGGTTCACCCAGAGGCAGAGTTTCTTGCCTCGTTCATTTAGAAAATTTCCAAGATCTTCATCATTTTTAAAGTTCGATCTATCCCATTGGAATTCACAGGCCTGTGTTACGCCCGGTATGTAATCCTGAAGCCACTGTGGATCCATGCTTATCACGTCAAGAGGCACTCTGCTTTTGTCAAATGCAGCAAGTATCTGGGATACCTCCTGGACAGACCTGTAGCCTATTCCTGCCCATCTGCTTACCCACATGCCAAAACTCCAGGCTGGAGGCATTTCCGGTACACCAAACATATTCAGGTACTCCGCCAGTGTCTGTGCAGGGGATCCAAATAAGATATAAACTGAGAACGAACTTGTGGGCAGTGTGATCATGTTGAGACCCTCCATTGTCTGCCCAAAATCGAACTTGATTGGAACGTACTCTGGAAATACCACTCCTATCCCGGCGTCAGTTAAGAAGAATGGAACCCCCTTGTAAACTTCCTCGGCACCCAGACAGTAGTTGTCATGTGGAAAAGTGTAAATGGTCTTTCCAGACTTGTTGAACGTAGTAAAATTTTCTCCAAGGCCGTAGATGCCGTAGTTTGAGGGAAGCCTGAAGGAAACCCGGATCATATCTCCATTATCCGAAACAGTGATATTCTCGTAGAATTCGTCTCCTAAACTAAGGAATCCAAGCTGATCTCCTGGTGCAAATGGGGAAAAGACTGTCTCTTCTCCGCGCTTAACAGAAATAGAGAATTTTTCTCCCTTCTCTGGTAAAGAGACAGAAAATTCTTCCTTCTTCTCGCCATTTGGATCCTTATGCGGAACGGCAAGCCCCGTGAAAGTTTTCCCTGAATCAACGGACACCTTGATGGCAAGACCTTCAACCACTTTCACCTTAATTGACATCTTTGATGTCCTGTAAGTAGTGTTTTCACCTTCTTTTAAAATATCTTCTATGAACCCTGCACTCGAAAATGACTCGTTCTCGAAAAATTTCTTTATTTCAAAATCCCTGAGATTGTTCATAAAACGGTAACATGACTTCTAATAAATTGATTTCTGACCAATAAAATATTGGGTCAGCACAAGATTTTAGTACTTTTCCAACTTTCTGGCTTATTGTTATCGAAAGAAGTTCCCATCCTTAAGATTCGTAAACTCAGTCTTGGTTATGATAGTGACGCAGGGGTTGTTATAGCCATCGATAATTTATCATTAGATATTCCGAAGGGCAAGATCTCGTCTATAGTCGGTGAATCTGGATCAGGTAAATCAACACTTGCGAACGCAATAATGGGATTCGTTAAGTATCCTAATGTAAGGCTCTCAGGTTCCATCTACTTCCATGACGAGGATATTCTAACAATGGGAACTGTGCAGTTACGAAGAATGAGGATGGAGAAAATATCAGTAGTTCCTCAAGCAGCAATGAATTCTCTCAATCCTGTGATGAAGATCGGCGACGAAATTCATGATATCATATCGGCCCATAAGAAAATGTCTCCTGAGGAAGAAAAAAAGATAGTATCTTCTGCGCTGGAAATGGTAGAGCTGCCAGATTATGTGCTAAATTCATACCAGAATCAGATAAGCGGGGGAATGCGACAGAGAGTAATGATTGCGATTGCATCGATGCTAGACCCCGAGATCATGATTCTTGATGAACCTACCACTGGTCTCGACGTAATAGTTCAGAAGAACATACTTGACATAATAAAGAAAATAAACAAGAATAAGGGGACTACTGTAGTGCTGATCACCCATGACATTCCTGTAGCATTCTATCTCTCAGATTTTGCTTCCATAATTTACGCTGGTAAAGTGGTAGAAGATGGCAGGAAAGAGAGTATTTTCACGAACAGGCTTCATCCTTATACTAACCTGCTTATCGGAAGTATTCCTTCTATGACCGGTAGCAGTGAAAGGCTCACCACAATACCCGGAGAAGTAAAACCATTAATGGAAAACCAGAAACTCTGTTCCTTCATTGATAGATGCCCCTTTGCTATTGCGGAGTGCAGGTCAAACGAACTTGAAGATTATGAAGAGAAAGATGAGATGGTCAGGTGCCACAGGTACAACCCATCTCTGAAGGATAATTTCACCAAACAAAAAACAGAAGATAAAGGGAAGTCAGAATCAGGGTTCTCCAGCAATATCACTTCACGTTTCGCAGTTGTGGAAGATCACAGCATTGAATTAATTGATCTAAACAAGAACTACACTGTTGGAAGAGGATCAAAGGCACATGTTATTAATGCTCTTAAGGGTGTAAACATAAAGGTGGAGACTGGTAAGGTTGTTTCCCTTGTAGGGGCTTCAGGTAGTGGCAAGACAACGGTTGGAAAAATTATCCTTTTTGACGAGAGGGCAACGTCAGGAAAGTATATCATTGATGGCAGGGATGTGACCCATGCCAAAGACCGTGAAGTAAAGAGGCTCCGCAGGACAGTGCAGATGATCTTCCAGGACCCATTTTCTTCACTTAGTCCGATCCACAAAATTGGCTACCAGATAAAAAGACCTCTGCTGATCAACCATATGAGCGAAGCAAATGATGTGAAGGATAATATTCTTGGGATGCTGAATCTCGTTGGCCTCAGGCCTGCTGAAAGTTTTTTTGATAAATTTCCCCATGAACTATCAGGCGGACAGAGGCAGCGGGTGAGCATTGCAAAGGCTTTGTCTGTCGGTGCAAGGATACTAGTTGCTGACGAACCTGTTTCCATGCTAGATGCCTCGGTTCGAGCTGAAATACTTAACCTCTTATCCGACCTGAAGAATAGGCTCAAGATAGGAATACTTTACATAACACATGATCTTTCTACTGTCAGATACGTAGCTGATCATATCTATGTAATGAATGCAGGCATGGTCGAGGAAGAGGGAAACTGGGTTCAGATTGCAAACAATCCTTCTAAAGAATACACAAAAAAACTTCTGGATTCTGTTGTTTAAGGATTTTCTTCCTCGGGTTCGCTAAACATTACAGAAACTGATTTGGTCTTTGTATATTTTTTTGCATTTCTGTAAGTTCTAAGACTTGGATTTGCTATGGTATCCAGTCCAAGGCTAATCAGGCCGAATCCAACTCCGATTATGGCTATTGTAAGCCCTGGAGGAATAAACCACCACCACTCACCAAGGAGGATGGCGCTGTAATTGTTTGCAAAATAAAGGATTGATCCCAATGAAATTATGCTTTCGTTTCCCAAGCCGAGGAATAGCAGGCTTGTCTCAAGCAAAATTGCAAAAATTATTAGGTTCGTGAAAACGTATCCGATATATGAGAGGAGGGATGGCAGAACCTCCCTGAAAATTATTCTAAAATCTGACTCTCCAGTATGCTTTATGAATCTAATATAATCCCTGCCAGCAATAGACATCGCCTGTGCCCTGATTGTCCTTGCTCCAAATGCCCAACCTGTTACTATGATCACTATGGCAAGCGATAAGACCCCCAGGTTACTGTGGGATGCTTCTAAACCAGACGATATAACTATCGCAAGGGGAAGGCCAGGTATAAGGAGGAAAACGTTTATGAAGAAAGCGAGAACTTCGTTCTTAATTCCCGAGAAGTATCCGCCAAATAACCCAACAACTACCGCTACCAGTAGTGCCAGTGCTGCGCCTACCAACGCTATCTCCAGAGTAGGAATTATGCTTACCATGTAATCTGAAAGTATGTCGTTTCCAAAGAAATTAGTTCCTAGCAAATGAGTGCTGGAAGGTGGAAGATTTGACGCGAATGACGCATTAGGGTTATACGGAGGAAAAAAATATCCGTAAATTGAGAAGACAAACACGGCTATAATTATTATTGATCCTACGAAGAGGTATTTATTGGAAATAAACGTTCTAATGCCATTCGATCTGGATGAACCTTTCACTTGCTCATGGATAATCTCTATAATTTCACCATTACCATTGTTCGAATCCATGACTATACCTCCCTTATTCTTGGATCCATCCTGTAGTAGAGGAGATCCATTATGAAATTGGCAATGAGCACCGCGATGATTATTAGCAAAAACGCAGTTTCCAAAACCGGGAAATCCTCATTTATCACTGCATTGTAGATATCATACCCCAGCCCTGGGTATGAGAATACCATCTCTACTAGGATCCCTCCGCTAATGACATTGCCGAGACTAAGCGCAAAGCCTGTAAGATTTGGCAGGATTGCGTTTTTCTTTGAGTACTGCACAATTTTTTGCCGTCTAAGGCCTGCCATCTCGGCATACTTAAGGTAATCCTCATTTAGTGTCGCAATGGTATTATTTCTCATCCCAAGATACCATGAACCATACGAGGCTATGATCAGAGTGGCAAGAGGGAGGATAATATGAGTAACCACTGACCCAAAATATGCGAGCGAATAAGTAGGAAGAAAATGATTATAGGCGTATGCCTCTGGAAAAATATGGAATTGTATTGCAAAGATAAAAAGAAACACCAGAGCCATCCAGAAATAGGGGAATGAATACAGAAACAGGGCGAGGACCGAATTAACACTGTCTCTGGTGGAACCGCGCTTATGAGCCGACAAGAGTCCAAGATAGTTTCCCAAGTAGAAGCTGATCACGAGCGCAAGTCCAAAAAGGAGTATCGTCCAGCCTATACTCTGAATGATTATTGTAATCACCTTTGTCGGATAATACTGGAGCGAGGTCCCAAAATTACCTTGGAATATATGAACAACGAATTGCCAGAACTGTATTATCAGAGGTCCCTTGGTATAACCCAGAGAAGCCTGCAAAGACGCTATTTGTTGCGGGGTTAGGCTCGCACTCTGCTGTAATGTGCCTATCACTGCGTCAACAGGATTACCGGGCATTAAATGTGGAATTAGAAAATCCAAGAAAAGAATGAACCAAAATGAAAAAAAATAAAAAATAGATTTTCTAATGATATATTTCGGGATCGTTCAAACCTACTCCTCTTTAGTCCTGTTTCTCCTCAGTGCCACCACAGCTACCCCGGCGATAATTACCACAGCTACCACTCCTATTATCACATAATCTGTGAGAGAGAGTCCTGTTGGGGAAGTAGAGGTTGTGGAGTAAATATGCGTCAATGGAACAGCAATCGATATCAAGCCGTAGGTATTGGAATATAAAGCATCTTTAAACGTTGTCTGGTTAACTCCAGCATAACCGTAGGTATTAAACTCGTTCTGCGAGATCGATTCAGCTACCGGTATAGCGGGTGTATCATTAAGCAGGATACTGAGGGCAGCCTGGATGTACTGTCTCTGGCCATCGAGGGTTGTCTGGTTAGCTGCCTTCTGCAAATCTTTTGTAACATTTGTGTTGTTATACCTGGAATAGTCACCTGTCGCGGAGGTCCCGATAGGCTTGAGGTATGTGCTAGAGAAACCTGTTTGAAGAGCTCCTATGGGATTGATTGTGCTAGGAAGGAAACCCATTCCCATGCTGTAATTACCGCTATAGATGTTAGAATAGAAGATCGCACCACTCGGAGTATACACACTAGCGTCGATACCGAAGCTTTTAAATTCAGTTGATATAGTATTCAGGTTAGCTACTACGTTTGAGGCCGCCCCGTTTCCAGACAATGTTACTTTAACTTCCGTATTATTATTTTTATATTGCCAGTAACCATTACTTCCCTTCGTAAAGCCTGCCTGCTCCATAAGGCTAGTCGCTTTTGTTAAGTTAAGGTTATAGTATGAACCATTCGGGTACTGGGTGACAAATGATGGAGAAAGATAATTACTGAGCGCAGGCTCAACAAAGTTCGCTGCTGGGGGCTGCAGTGACTCGTTTGACAGTACATTCCTGTTGAGAACGTATGCCATAGCAGTTCTGACTAGTGACATGTTCAAGGGCCATGCGTGGGTGTTAATCCATAGCATTAGAAAACCGGATGGTGGATAGAAATAAAAGTGATTTGGACTCTGTCCTGCCCAAGTAGGTGCAGCTGCATCGAATCCACCAGAGAACCAGTTAATGTTGCCGCTAGAAAGAGCATTAGTTTCTGCAGTTACACTCGGGTAGGAAGGTATTATCAGGGTGCTAATATGGGACCCTGTGTAGTAGTAGTGTGAGTTCCAAGAAAGCTCGAATTGGCTTGCTGTGATAGATTGTGCGACAAAAGGCCCAGTTCCTATAGGATCGGTAAGGGTAAGGCCATATGGATCAGACACATTTCTAAATTGGTTGGGATAGACAATTGGTTGTGACATTATGGCGTAAAGATTTGTATAGGCTGTGGTAGTTAAATAGAATGAAACCTGATCCACTCCAGTCTGGTTTATAGAAGATATGAAACTAGTCAATTCCTGAAAGTCGATATTAGGGTGACTCATGATGTAGTTAAACGAAAAGAGAACGTCTGATGGGCCGAACGACGCTCCATTACTGTATTCCACATTGCTTCTCAACGTGAATGTAATGTTTGTTAGATTGGAACTATAGGAATAACTGGTAGCAAGCGCGGGGCTCGGAGCCTCACCATTCATTAGATACATCAGGGGTTGGTATACCAATGATATGGCTGTGGTTTCATAAGGTTCTGACGCTATCCCACTAAAAGGGTTCAGATTTGGAGTGAACGATCCATAGCTGTCAACAGCTAGATAAAACACTGATGTGTTGCTCGTGACATTCGTTCCAGCGAAGGAAGAATAAAGTGGCTCACTACTTGCGCTTGTTCCAAGTGGAACAATTGCCATCAAAACCGACATAACGGCGATTAATAGAACAACAACTCTCTTAGATAACCAACCTTTCATAACGTGCCATAATTATTTTATTAATGAATCTTTGCATTTATAGAGACTGCTAAATAGTATTTGAAATTCTGGTATTTTAACCTTTATTACCGCAATCATGAAATATCATGAATGCATCATATTTCATGCGGATACACCGGATTCCAGGAATCAAGAGGGTTGTGATCACAACCAATCTTGATGATTATTCCAGTGATGGTCCATCATCTCCATTGAAGATTGATGAACAGCCCACCGGCATAAGGTTCCTGACAGATGGGGCACCGATCCTGCACTATTCATCTTCCCTCCGCCCCAGATGCATGTCACGCAATATATCCAGGAACGGCGCATATATCCGTGATGTGCATGGTCATAATGTAAGGATCCAGAAATACATCTGCAGGGACTGTTCACATTCCTTTGGGGCAGGCCTCCTGGATATGGTTACAGGAAGCACATTCTTGACGACCTGAGGTAGAAAAAATCAGATACGTGTAATGTCACGGTATTCCATACAAATATATAAATTTCTGAATAATTATCTAGGGATTCGCTGATTAATTACCAATATTTTAATATTGTAAAATCTTTCTTCGTCGATGCAAAAGCTAAGTAACTTTGAGATTTCTTCGGTATTTTCAGAAAGAATCTATAGGGGAATTGGAAAGATCTTAGAGATCACACATAAAAATGGGGAAACCATTTACCATTCTCAGTTTCATTCAGTTTCAATAAAAGACTTAGGAAACGTAGGCATGAAAATCACTTTTAACGCAGGAAAAAAAGATTATGGTCTTTCTGTTCCACACAAAGAACCCAAGGCGATGAATAATATGGGCTCATACAGAGTTAAATCACCGAAAAAGGGAGAAAGGTTTCAAATAAACATTATGAGGCTTAACAGAACTGTACTCTCATCTTACTCGCCTGGCGATCAACTCGGTTTTCTTAATCTGGGAGATGAAGTGCATGATATGTTCTGCACCGACGAAAAGAACGAGTTTACGACCATTTCGTTCAGGATACCAACTGAATATGGAATATACGGCTTGGGAGAAAACTTCACGACTTTTAACAAAAGGGGAAAGGTTCTTTATACATTCCCTGCCGATAACTATCTCTTGTTTGCGTCCCAAGTTTACAAGGGAATCCCTTTCTTCCTTAGCAATGCGGGACTTGGTATAGTTTTCCCTAGATATGAGCCCATCAAGTTTGATTTTGGGCAAACCATAGATGGACTCATAATGATCTCAATCCCTTCCACCTCATTTGAGTTCTATATTCTTTATGGAACTCCAATCGAAATTGTGCAGAATTTTGTATCTATGTTTGACAAACCTCAGATGCCTCCGAAATGGAGTTTTGGACTTTGGTGGAGTAGATGGATCGGCATCGGACCACAGTCGGTAAATCAAGTTGCTGAGGTGGTTGATAAGTTCACTAAGGAACAGATACCATTGGATGTCGTTGTGATTGATCCACAGTGGTTAAAGGGTTATATTGCAGGCGTAACTCAGGCATGCTCTTTCGACTGGGATCACAACAAGTTCATGACTGACAACGCGGTGGGAGATCTTCTAGAAAGTAGAGGAAAGAAACTAGCATTGTGGATAAATCCGTATATAGAGTTTTACGGAACTGGATATGAAAAATTGAAGCATTGCTTTCTAAAGGACAAGACTGGAAAAACTGCATTAGTTCCAGTTCAGGATGGCAACCCTAATAAACCAAACAGAGGAATGGTTGATTTCACCAGGCCAGATTGTGCAGAAGTCTATATTAGTCTAGTTGCCGACCTCATGAAGCGATCCAAGGCGAGGACAGTTATCAGCGACTTCGGGGAGACTGTGCCCCCCGATGCAATTGATGAGTACGGCAACCCTGGTTATATGATCAGAAACAAGCTGGGTGATCTCTATCAAATCGCCGCATTCGATGGAGTCAAGAGAGGAACTGGTGAAGGCATCATTTGGGGGAGATCTGGATCATTGAGGAGTCATAACCTACCTATTAAATGGGGAGGAGATTCCAACTCTACATGGGAAGGAATGAAAACTGCGCTAAGAGCAGCACTTACTGCAAGCGTAAGTGGTGCTATCTTCTCCGCATTTGACATTGGGGGGTTCGCAGGTAAACCAGATAAGAAATTGTTCCTGAGATGGTCTGCCGCTGCGGCGCTATTCTCCTACTTTAAGCTCCAGGGTACGACGGAAAGAGAACCATGGGCATATGACCAAGAAACTGTAAATGACTTCAGGGAGTTGTCCGAGCTCAGATACAGACTAATTCACTACATCCTGGACGAAGCAGAGAAGAGCATCAGAGACTACATCCCACTGGTTCGCCCCCTTTTAATGGCATTTCCCGAAGACCCGAATGCAGCAAACATAGATGATGAATTTATGCTGGGATCGGATATATTGGTCGCTCCTATCCTCACGGAAGACGAAATAAGATCCATCTACATACCCGAGGGAGATTGGGTATATTATTACAATGGCGAGAGGACAGGTGGAGGAAAGTGGGTAACAAAACAGGAAGGATTCAATAGGGTTCCGCTTTTCGTAAGGAAAGGTGCCAGAATCAAAATCGCAGTTGGAAGAGCAGACAACCTAGAAGAATATCTCAAGCTTCCAACTCAGATAAGTGAATTCTGAAATTTGTCTGGATATACAGGTTGACCGCTACTTTAGAAGATAAATCTATATTTTTCTGAAAATTAGTTTTGGGCTTATAGAGCTCTTTTTTGAAATTTTGCTTCTAAACATCCTGGAGGTAGCAAAAATAGGGGAATTTTTAGATGTTTATTCATCGCCAGTATATTCTGTTCTTTGTGATTAGATTCAAATTCCTACTACTATGAAAGAAGTTTTTTTACCTTATTCCATAGGCCGTGTAGTAAGGGTCAAGGAAAGGCCGCAAACCAATTTCGTGAGCTGCGAACTCAATATTTAGGTTCGCAGATTGTGGACCGACACATTCTAGACTGTATGACGATTCAATAAATCCGGAATTCTACGGCATCTACAAACGAAATGTCTATTCATTACAATTTATTATAGCACATGATGAACTCATCCAATGTATTAGGATTCTGCAGGAGCCAGTTTCTTCTTCTTCCAGACATGATCGGGAATCACATCGATGAAGACAATGCAGCAAGGCCCTGAAATGTTACACGCATCTCTGGATAAATCGCGAAATTAATTAAGATACACTTTGTTCCATGCCTGTAAAATGTCAGAAAGAAGTGTATATAAACCGGAAGAGAAACTGAAAATTGTACTGGAGGGTATGAGCGGAACCATCTCAGTTTCTGATCTGTGCAGAAAATATGATGTCAAGCCAGCAAGGTTCTACTCATGGAAGGAGAAGCTATTGAAGAGTTCTTCATACGTATTCGAAGACAGAGGATGGAAGGTTATACCTGCAGGTAGACGCATTGACGAGCTGAAAAACGAGAATGCAAGGCTCAAGGATGTCATTGCTGAAATTACGCAGGAGAACTTGGAGATCAAAAAAAGTATGGAAGCATCTTTCAGAGGAGGGAACGGATATGAGATCGCTTTTTCATGACATCCACCGAACAGTTATGAACGCGGTTGAAAGGGCAGGATATCCTCTGGTAAGGGTGCTTTCAATCCTTGGGATATCCGGATTCTGGTAATATGCCCAGATAGACTTCTCACCCATCCTGGACTGAAGGTTCAATTACTTCGCCGCGAGAGACAATAAGTTAGTTGTAATGGGATACGGGCATAAATACTCGGAAATATCACTCAGGGAGATTGGATACTCGATGATAGTCGAGGACATTGCGTACCTGTCGCTGCGCACTATATACTCCATTCTGTAGAGGAATTACCTCATTGTTTAAAGGAAAAGCCATCGTAGGCACCCACTTGCCTGAAAAAGGCAAATAGACCGAATGAACAGTGGTAAAACGATATCATGTACATTTAAGATCAACGGTCGGTTCTTCCACCCGCTCATCTTCATCGATGAGTACAGCATGTACATTGTTCACCACGCCTTTCTGACATCAATGAATGCCGATTCCGTGTCTACGGAGGCAGAGGCTAAATAAACATCCTGAAGAAGGATTCACTCGCAGAGCCAGTGATAGAGAGCGACAACGGTTCATCATTCATCGCCTTGGGGTTCAAGACTGAGCTGAGGGAGAATTATCTCACTCAGAAACTAATAAGGTATCATACACCTGAACAGAATGGAATCGTTGAAACAGCCAACTAGACCATGTGGGAATCCCTGGTACTGGTTATACTGACTTGAAGGCATTCTGCAGACCATGCGATTAGGAATAAATTCCGCTGTTGTTGAAGAACTGAATAAAAAGATCCAGACAGCATTCAGGCATTCTTATGGTTTCAAAGCTCAGAAATAAAGGGACACGATCATCTAACTGTTGGCAGTGGGTCTGAAATTACCCCCACAATGTTAGAATGTTCCATATATTTTTACTTCCATTCTCATTAGTTACAAGTCATTCTAATGAACCGATACTCATGTCACCTTCTCACGCCAACTTAGTTTCTGACCGCTGTTATCTGGAATGATCGGATAAAATATGTCTACAATCCACGCCACATCCTAAGCTCATGACTGTAAGAATTATAACACTGGTCGTTCTTCACATGTGCGGGCTTGTGGTCTAGCGGTTATGACATCGCTCTCACACAGCGAAGGTCGCCGGTTCAAATCCGGCCAAGCCCACTTTAAGTATTAAACGAATACTTTATTTATAATTTTAGACTATATATTGTATAACCTACAAAGCGAAGTATGATGACCTGATGGAAAATCTCAAAATAAGTTGATGGTTTGATAATCTTAAGGCTAAATCAATACTTACAGCAACGGTTTACCGAAGGACTTTGGGCTATTCTAACGCTCAGCCTCCGTGGTGATATCCATGCTAACGGCCTATGGTGTTCTGCTTGATGCGTATGCGATTCTGGAAAGTGTAGCGTCTCCACTATGGATTGCATTTGCTCTTGGTTATGCTTATGTCCTAGTGAGATTGAGGAAACATAAACTGAAGCTTAGCGTCGTAACCTCAATTGCGGCACTGGAGTTCATATTCAGCATATTGGCACTTCTATGGTTAGGCTTGGTTTTTTCAATGATATTAGTTGTTTATCCATACATTCAGATAATTCGACACACTCAAAAAATAAGGAAACTTAGTGGAAATCATGTTTAGGATTTCCTGAAACAAATCTTTAGCAATAGTGCGCTTGGAAGTTATGATGGACATGTATCCACTTAATTAAATTACTGGGTACCTACCCATCCATAACAGGATGGGATTTGCTTAAAAGTTTAAACAAGCTCGGTCTAGCCCATCATTATCTCATCTAATGTGTCTTGTTCTGAACTCTTCCTGAAAGGAGACTTGCAGTGATTTGGGATATGAAATTCCTAAGGTTATCACACAAAGAATTCATGATGAATTCCCAAATTTTTGTCCATTAGGCATCAAACAAACAATTTATTGCTAACCTCAGTTATGTAGCAGTACCCTATTCCTAAATCATGAACAACGAAATGGACGAAATAGAAAGATTTGCCAAATCAACGCTGGGTGCAATGCCGGAGGTTATTAAACTGCTTGGCAACCATAATGTGGAGCTTGCGAAAGAGCAGTTCAGGGAGAACAATACAATGTATCTTGGGAGGACCAAGCTCCCTAGGAAGATTCTCGCTCTCACTGCACTTTCAGTGTCACTGGCGAATGGCCAGAGTGATTCAGCAATGATACATTTTAAACTCGCACAGAAGTTTGATGCGAATATGCTCGAGGTGCTTGACGCAATAAAGGCAGCAAAAATGGCGCTCATGTCTTCCACCATGGCACTAATGGGGACCATTCAGCCCATTGTAGAGAAATTCACGGGTCCGTCGCACAAGAGTGAGGAGATAGAAAAGATTCTGTCCCATGTGAAAACTGCATCCGGAATGGATTTCCTCCCGGATAATCTTTCTTCACTGGCATCGGTTTCCTTCAATCTTCTGGAGGAACACCTTAAGGAGAAAACAGAACTGATGTCGCCCTTCGCAGTTGATCAGAAGTACCTCTTCCTCATGGCTTTTGCCGTGAGTATTTCAATAAGGTACGAGGAATGCGCTAGGGTTTATTTAACGCAGTTCTTCTTGAATGGGGGTCAGAGGGACGAAATGGAAGATGCGCTGTTTTTGACAAGATTCATTACTGGGAACAAAGCTCTTACATCTTCCATGGAGATACTGAAGTGGTAACAACCGTATGCTTTAGGATCGTAAAGTAGGGAAATGATACGATTATGAGAAAAAGTACGTTAAATTTATTCGGATCTGAGTGGTTCGGAATTTCCATCTCCACACTTGCACTGGCTCAGGTATATATACTGGTTTTCGCAGAATATGCAAATATAGTCTTCAAGTATATCGCGGAGTCACTTTCAATTCTAGGCATATCAATATTCCTGGTGATATTTGCCATATGGATATACCGGGGATTTGCCATGAAAGACAGGGTATTTTCTCACTGGAACAACCTGACAAGGCTCAGTTTCACAGCGCTAATACCAATAGTAGGGTTCGTGGGAAATTACCAGCTCATATATTTCTTCGGGCTCTCCCCGTTAACAGCTGCACTATCTGCTGTTAATTATTATGCCAATTACATTCTGGCCCTTGCCCTGGGTGTTGTTCTCGGCTATCGTCTTTATACCAAGGAGACAAATCCACGTGAAATGAACTACGCTATTGTAATACCACCTCTGGCCATTGGCACGAGTGTCTTTCTTGCCGCTCCCCTGATGAGTTTTTACAGCGGGATCGAAAGCCAGACCATGTATTTTCTAGTCCTGATGGGGCTTGGCATATTCTTCTTCCTGTTCATTTTCATAGGGTCACTGGCCCTTGCTGGACATGTATCCACAAAGGTGCATGAGACTCTCCCCACAACGATGCTTCCGGTTGGAATATCCAGCTTGATAATCATTAACCTCTTCTCCATAGCAGGGTTTGGCCAGATAGATCACCTGATTCTTGCCGCATCCTCTGTGGAATTTGTATCTGTGCTGCTATGGGGATTTGAAGTGTGGAACTTCCTTGTTGTAGTCATACTGATCTTTACACATCCCGCAAAAGGGACTCTAGGTGTCTGGGCATATGGATTCCCTTTAGGGCTGTTTGCAACTTCCACCATCAAACTGCTGGCATTCACCAAGTTTCCTGCATTGCTGTGGATTTTTGTGGCAATAGCGGTGATTCTCAATATCCTATGGGTCTATGCCTGGATAAACACAGGGACATTCATGAAGAAAATGTTCAACAAAGAAAAAAGCGAAAAATACGCGGTCCCAGGGCACGGGTCTGAGTAGCAGTAGATGTCAATTACTCTACGCTTACCAGTAGATAAAAGTTTAAATAATTTTTCAGAAAATTATGTGACATGGATCTCCAAAGTTCAGGAAACAGTGGTCTTACATTTAAGACAGTTAGCACTGCTCCATAACCAACGGCTATATGGAAGGATCGCAAACTCAATGGAAAGAACTCAGTAAATAAAGCAGTATGTGAACTTCAAAGATGGGGAATATAGCAGAAGAAATCCGCTCTGAGTATTTAGTTGTAATTCCAGAATAGCCTACTCATTAGACTATGCGATAATCTGGCTCAGCTCCATTTAAAATGACTTTCTCCACGTTATTGCAACATATCTCATCTATCTTTGAAAACGATTTTTCAGTAAATGCTGCTATGTGAGGAGTTACCAGAACCTTATCACTTATTAAAAAGTCGTCAATTTCAGGCGGTTCCTCTGCAAAAACGTCAAGAGCTACGGAGGCAATTGTCCCATTATTCACGACCCATTCCAAATCTTGCATGTTAATTATCTCGGCACGTGAAGTATTAATGAGATGACTTCCTTTTTTCATCAGCGAAAACTGTTCACGATTGATCATATTGATGGTTTCCTGGGTCTTTGGCGCATGGATAGAAACTATGTCGGACTCCTTGAAAAGTTCTGTAAGGTTTACTTTCCTAAATGTCTTTGAATCAACATACGGATCGTAATAAATCACATGACCACCCATCTTATGAACAAGTTCAGCAACTCTTGACCCTATATGTCCAAGACCTAAGATGCCAACAGTGATCTCACCTATTCCCTTTCCTAGATACCTTTCCCTTTGCCACGAGCCGCTCTTTAATGAGTATGAAGATCTGGATATGTTGCGTGTTAGGTTCAGGATGAGACTGAAGGTAAATTCAGCCACAGCGGTTTCCTCTTCTTGTACCGGGGTATTGGTTACCTTAACACCCATTCTCTTGCAAGTCAGTAAATCTATCGTATCGATGCCTATACCCCGTCTGGCTATAAGCTTCAGGCTAGACGCATTTTTCAAAACTCTAGAAGTGAATGGATCAAGACCTGCAATAACGGCATCGAATTCTCCTATAATGGAACAGAGTTCATTCTCTGTAAACCATCTCTCCATATGATTTGCCCGCACATCAAAATTCTCTTTCAATCTGTTCAGAAGAGCCGGGGAAAACCAAGGAGAAGTTATAAGCACCCTAGGTCGATTATTGTTTTGCATTTAACAACGCCGTAACTTCCTTTTCTAGTGCATTTTCCTGTTCTGTTGATAACGCGTACATAGGGGATCTCGGCATTCCTGCATCATACTTTAGTAGTATCCTTATCATACTATAATTGGCTGCCCACTGCCCATATTTCTGAACCACTGATGTCAAGGTAGAAAGCGTTTTCTGAGATTCCACTCCTTTGTTATCCAGGTCGGAGATAATAGCATTCACCAAGCTCGGAGCATAGTTACCTGATCCCGCCACCACTCCATCCAGGCCTGCCTTAATGGAAGGATAGATTAATGTGTCCGGCCCGCAGTACACTTTAAATGAAGGAGAGAATTCCCACTTGAAATTGAGCATGTGAGCCAAATCTGGAAGGGTCTCCTTTATACCTATTATGTTTCCACCCTCCCTATTTACCTTCTTTATCAATGGTGGAAAGATGTTATATCCCGTTGTTAGTGGAAAATTGTATGCAAGGGTAGGGTAGATTTCTGAAATCTCTCTGAAATATCTTGAATACCACTCTTCAGGTACTCTCGGATAATAGTACGGAGGAAGTGCCGCTATTGCTGCTATATTGTATTTCTTTGCAGCCATTGCCAGCAACTTCGACTCTTCGATGTCTAATCCGCCTACCTGTAATATGACTTTGTCAGGTAAATCTTTGAATTCTTCTAAAAGACTTATCTTTTCATTAGTCGAGATGGATGGTCCCAAGCCGGTGGAGCCTGCCAGGAGCAGTTGGTCTACGCCGTTCTTGAACAAGTAATCAGCGTGTTTTCTTAGCTTGGCTTTATCTATAGTATTATCACTTTTAAAAGGTGTAACGATAGGTACTATGAAATCATTCATTGTAAATCACCGGTGGGGGGGCCTCCTTTTTTCCTATGGTCACAACTAAGTTTGTTTCATCCTCGTTTCTCATTGAAATATCTACAGTATCTCTCTCTATGTATCCGTCTGAGTTGAATGGAGGATCGTGTCCTGGTATTATAACGTCCGGGTTCAGTTTCCTTATTTTATCTATGCTCTTCCTAGCAAGATCCAGGTTATAGAATATTATGTCAGGTACTCCGCGCCTGTAAGATCTGAGGTTTGGCATAGCATCACCTGAGATCAGAACGGTTTTCTTTCCATCAGAGACATTCAGTGAGACATGTCCGGGAGTATGACCCGGTGTGGCAAGTATATGAGTATTTCTCGACACTTGGTTCCCGTCACTGACAGTCCTGATCTTTCTAGTATTTAGATACTCTTTGAATCCGGCAGTAATCTTGTCAGCAGTTCCGCTTAAGGTTCCGGAGATGAATTCTTCTTTTCCCAATACAATTTCTGCGTTTTCAAAAAGGTCTATATTCAGGCAGTGGTCCCAGTTCAGGTGTGTTAGTACTATGGTGTCTATTTCACTCGTCTCAATCCCGAGTTCTTTCAGGTTTCGAACCAGTACATCCCTGTTGCCAAAGTGTCCTGTATCCACTAGTATTCGCCTGTCATCCTCAACCAGGGTGGATGCTCCAGCCCCCATCGATCCAAAAGAACTGATGATCCCAGCTCCCCTGAGGACTCTGGTCACCTTCATCTGACATCGCCGTGATATTTGTAATCCTCGCTGAAATATTCTAAGTGCATTTTCTGATACGGATATTTGTTCAAGGCATTCTCGTTAACCTCTATTCCCAAGCCAGGCTTATTGCTTGGATAAATGTATCCGTCCTTGAGAGTGAAATATTCGTTGATTAGGTCGTGCCTTACTGTTTCAGCGTCAAGCCAGAATTCAAGGACAAGGGCATTTGGCATTGTTATGAGGGCATTTAGTGATGCGGCAGTTGCAACCGGTCCATTTGGATTGTGCGGAGCCACCGTGACGTAATTGACATTGGCCATCGCCCCAACTTCAATCAGTGGCAGAATTCCACCCATATGGCAAACGTCGGGCTGAATGATATCTGCAGATCTTTGTGTGAGCAATTCCCAGAACCTGTTCCGGGAGATAATTCTCTCACCAGTGGCAATGGGTACCTGTGAACCGTGTCTCACTTCGGCCATGGAAATGATATCCTCCTCTGGAACCGGTTCTTCAAACCAGAAAGGATCATATTGTGCAATTTCCTGCGCAATTTTCAGGGCAGTTCTCGTGTTGAATCTGCCATGCGCCTCAATCATAAGATCAACGCCTTCTCCAACAGCGTCTCTTATACTTCTAATCCTAGTCTTGGCTTTATCTAGGTTTTCACTTGAGATATTGGGGCCCGAACCACCAAATGGGTCAAATTTAAGCGCATGGAATCCCATTTCAACTGTCTTAGTCGCAGCCTTGGCGAATTCCTCCGGGCTAGCATTTCCAGATATAAAGCCATTACCATAAACCTTTACTCTGTCTATAGCCTTTCCGCCAAGCAGCATATAGACTGGCTTCTTCAATGTTTTTCCCATTGCATCCCATAGGGCTTGCTCTATGGCGCTTTGTGCTGTTGAGAGGATCGGTCCATTTCTCCAGAAGAAATGCCTAACAAAAAAGTCAGTGATTTCATTAATATTGAGTTCTCGTCCGATCAGGAATGGCTTCAAGTCATTAACTGCTGATTCAACTGTTTTTTCAAAATCACCAAGTGTACCCTCCCCATATCCTTTTATTCCCTCATCTGTGGTGACTTCCACAATCACAAAATTCCGCCATACAGCTGCAGCAAAGAATGTTCTGAGCTCTTTAATTTTCATATATAGTTATTCAAACTCTATATTAATTTCTTTTCTATCTTATACAACATGATATACTAAAACCATAATATTTCAATAGGTAATCCTTTTATCAGAGTATTCAATGACTTTATTGAACAACTTCTTTTACAGGAGGATTAGAAAATGAAAGGTGCAATAATAGGCAATGAATTTATCTCCGATAAAAAAAATGAGGTATATAATCCCTCCACAGGCGAAATACTCGATTTTGTTCCCGCACTGGAAAGGGAAGATGTGAAGCGTGCTATAGACCTTGCCGACAGTGTTTATCCAAAGTATTCTGCTATTCCAGCGTACATGAGGAAAAAACTTCTAATAAAGACTGCCGAACTCATTCGCAATTCAGTGAACGATCTGGCAACAATTATGTCCTCTGAAATGGGACGGCCAATTAAGAGTTCGCGTGCGGAAATTGAGAGAACAGCCCAGATTTTTGAATACTGTGCGTGGGAGCTTTCACACGTACTCACAGGTGATTTCGTTCCACTGGAGGTATACGAGGCACCGGCAGGAAATGAAAACAGGATTGCAATGGTCGCCAGGGAACCCATGGGAGTAATTGCATCAATCACTCCATTCAATTTCCCGGGGGCAAGTTTCGCTCACAAGGTTGCCACAGCACTTGCTGTTGGAAATACAGTTGTTCACAAACCCACAAAGAATGCTCCGCTTACACAGCTTGAAATAGCTCAGCTAATGTTGAGGGCTGGCTTTCCGCAGGGGTCTATTAACGTGGTTACCGGAAACTCACAGATGATCGGGGATGAATTTGCAACCAATGAAAAAGTCAGGCTGATCACTTTCACGGGGTCTTCTAACGTTGGCCTGGAACTTGCATCAAGGGCAATGAAACGTGGCATCAGATCCATAATGGAACTTGGAGGAAGCGATGCTCAGATTATACTCGATGATGCTGATCTTCCATCAGCGATCGAAAAAGCGACATTCGGCAGGTACGACTATGCTGGACAATTCTGCAATTCTACTAAAAGACTCATCGTTTCGGAAAGTGTCGAACAAACCGTAGAAAAGGAAATAGCGGGTAGATTGATCAAGATGAGGGTAGGAACGGCAACTAATGAGTCCAGTGACATCGGTCCATTGATCTCCAGGGAAGCTGTATCGACAATGCAGAAATTTGTGGAAAATGCAAAAGAAACCGGATCTGAAGTTGTATTCCAGTCAGAGGTGCCAAAGAAGGGATTCTTCTTCCCACCTACGCTTATTAGGGTTTTAGATGAGAAACCACGTATTGTGAATGAGGAAGTGTTCGGACCTATTCTTCCCATTCAAACGGTTAAATCGGACAATGAAGCTGTTGAATTGCTTAACTCATCCAGGTACGGTTTAAACTCATCTATATTTTCTAAAGATTTCTCTCGCGCGTACAAAATTGCAAGAAAACTGAAGGTCGGAACTGTTATAATCAATGATACTACCAGGCTGAGATGGGATCAACTCCCATTTGGCGGGCCTAAATTGAGTGGAATAGGGCGGGAATCCATAAGCAACACTATGATGGAAATGACAGAACCAAAGGTTATTGCCTATAGACTGGACTAAGTAAAGTAGAGGGTTAATAGATATGACAGATTTGAGAGGAAGAAAAGCGATAATAACAGGTGGCACTCACGGAATTGGCGAGGAAATCGCAAGGCATTTTTCTGAGTTGGGAGCGAACGTACTGATAATCGGAAGGGATCAGGACCGAGCAAAAGAAATCATTAGAGAATGCAAACAGGGTAGTATTAAGTTCATAAAAGCAGATCTTTCCAAAAGATCTGAGGTTCTGGATTTGGTAAAGAAGATATCAACGGATGAAACTGTTTATGACGTGCTTATAAATAATGCCTCAAAGAACTCAAGATTCAATGTTGTCAACATACAGCTCGAAGAATGGGATGCCATGCTTGAACTTAACCTGACAGCCCCTATGTTGCTTTCGAAGTGCATCGCCAGAAAACTAATTGACCAAGGTAAACCAGGGCGAATCATCAACATAGGGGCAGTGCAGTCTTTTTTCCCTATGGACTCTTCGCTAGCATATTCAACGGTTAAGGGAGGGTTGAGATCCTTCACCAAAAGTCTGGCAGTTGACCTTGCCTCCCATGGAATCCTGGTTACTCTTGTCATGCCTGGTCCAATATACGCCAAGGGTAAGGAAAGCGAACCTTCCAAGGAACTTGATTCCAGGTCAGCCGCACTTATTCCGAGAATGGGCAGAAAAATTGAAGTTGCGAAACTCGTGGCTTTCTTAGCATCTGATGAAAATACGTTCATGACGGGCAATGAAATAATCATCGATGGGGGAAGAACCATTTCCAGGAAACCGGACCCGGACGAGATCAAAGAGAATGTTCTCTGAAGAGTGTAGGTTTGTCTGTCAATACTTTAAAGAAAATGGAAAAATGAAGAGGTGGAATGAATCAATTAGACTTACGATAGATATCTTCAACCGCCCTTAAATTCCGTAAAGCATTCTCAGGGGGATACGGCACTTCAGTATTATTCTCAACCGCCCTAGAAAATTCAGATATCTCTTTTTCAAATACATCGTATTTTTCCACTGGTATTTTCTCTCCATTCAAGATCAGATCTCCATATACTGTTTTTCTGCTAGGAAATTTGAAATCCTCAAGTGACCTTCCGTTAACATCCTCGTACATTGAGCCACTTTCACCAATTACCTCAAATCCGGGTATAACCGGGGCGTTTTGATAAGCCCAAGTGTAGAAGAAAATCCCTGTCGCTCCGTTTCTGAAATTGAAAAATGCGTGTGTAGTGTCTTCACCTTCCAGCGATGAGCCGCCGTGTATAGATCTGCCCTCGACACTGTCATAGTCTCCTCCCAGATCAAGCAAGGTCTCGATGTAGTGTATTCCGCCATCGATGAGCGCTCCCCCACCCATCTTTGAAGTGCTGATTCTCCACACTTTCCTTGTGAAATGGTGTTGATCTCTCACAATAATTGAGTGAATTTTACCAATCTTGCCTGAGGCAATAATATCTTTTACCTTTCTTATAGTTGGATCGAAAAAGTACTGCTCAGCTACCATGAACTTGACGCCGGTCATTTTTGCCTCACGAATCATTTCATCACCGTCCTTCACGGAAGTGGCAATAGGCTTCTCAAGCAGTACGTTCTTCCCGCTTTTCATTGCTTTGATTGCCAGTTCTCTGTGCAAATTGTGTGGTACAACAAGATCAATTATCTGGGCACCGGATCGCAAAGCCTCGTCAAGATTACTGAAGACTTTTCTGATTTCAAAATTTTCATTGCAATAACGGATCGTTTCCAAATCGGTCTCAACTATACTTATATCCATGTTCCTTATGGATCTTAGGTGCACTTTCCCAAATCCTCTGCATCCAACTACAACTATTTCCATGCTTCCTCATCAATTCCTTTTATCATTATACAAATAAAGTGAATTTTTAATAAAATGAAAAAAAATATAAAATTTTTAATCGACGTATCTTTATTTTAGCTTGACTTCTTTTCTCAACTCCCGGATTGGTCTTCCGTACACTTGATCCATCTGTTCTATTGTCTTTCCTTTCGTTTCCGGTACCATCAACACAACAAATATCACAGATATCGCTGACAAGACAAGCTCGAAGGCGAAGAACGAAAATAGGCCATAATCTGCTTTCCAAATTGGGAAGATCCATAGGATAATGCCATTCGCAATCCAGTCAGCAGCAGCCATAATGCCTGCTCCAGTGACCCTGTAATGTGGATCCAGGGATTCTCCTTGCAAGATCCATCCTACACCTCCAACCCCGACATGGAAGAATACTAGGAATAACGTGGAAGCCGCGAAAATTACTATGGCTGCTATTACAAGAGCGCCGGAACTGAAGTACATAATTCCAACCAGCATTATTATGAGCGACCCGGCTATTCCGCCATAACCTAGAATTCCAAGTCCTCTTCTTCCCCATTTTTCTATTAGCATAAATGATACCCAGAATTCTAACACTCCTAGTGTTTCTGAAATAGCTGTATTAAGAATTGCTCTTGATCCAGATAATCCTATGTACTTATATATATAGGGCCCGTAATAGAGGATCACGTTTATACCTGTAATCTGTTGGAACGCAAGCCACAAACCCACCACGATGAGTGCATTCCTCACTGATCTGTTTTTTAGAATTTCAAAGTAACTTGCGTCCTTCCCAGGCGGAATTATTTTCTCTTTAACCTCAACTCCTATTCTCTTGAGAATCTGCTTAGCCTTATCTACCTTTCCGTTCATAACAAGCCAGCGTGGGCTCTCAGGAAGGAAAGATCTGAGTATAAGCATCACGGCGGCTGGAAGAGCAGCAAGCCCAAGCATGAGTCTCCAGTCTGCACTCGGTGCCAGAGCGTATCCTACCCAGAAAGATATAACTCCTCCAGAAAATATCATGAGCTGTTGTGAATATGCGTATTTTCCCCTACTCCTAGAAGGCACATACTCTGAAATGTATGACGTCGCAACAGCTGTGTCAGCACCAATTGCAAACCCTGCTAAAGACCTCCATATTATCAGAAGAGTGAGATTCGTTGACACTGCCGCGAGTATGGCAAAAACAAAGTACATTGCACCGTCAGCAATTAGCATTGATTTCCTTCCAAATCTGTCAGTAATAGGTCCAGCAACAACCGCACCAATTGCAGCAATGAACGAAATATAAGAGACTAGTATAGCGGTGGAATTCGCGGTTAGCGGAAAGGGAACGTAAAGGAGGACCGACCCTATCACTCCATTATCGTATCCAAATAAAAATCCGCCAAGCGCGGCCACAATTGTAATCATGTAAATTACTCTCTTTGCCTTATTTCGATCGATTCTATCTGCGAGTTTGTCATAGCTTATTTCTCCTTCAGAATCAGCCATAAAATATATACCGCTTTGCAATATTAAAATATTGTGGTCTAGGTGTTATTTGTAATATTCCGAGAAAAGTTTCTACACATACAATCTTCACCCTGCGATCCTCTCTGAGGGTGGTGCAGTAATCCTTTTGTATTGTGTATCCTTCGTATTATCCCTTCTTGAGGTTCTCCTTCAATATCATGCTGGAAGATAGGTTGTGCTTCTCTATGAACTCCTTGATGTGATTCATGCAGGGATAAAGCCTTGACGCCCTCTTCCTTTTCTGTTTTTCCCTACTCTCGTTGTCCTGAACTCTTTGCTGACAGTGTCCTTGGATATATCCAGTTCCTTTATGTTCTCTCTGTTGCTCATTCATGTTACTGATCACTCTCCACACCTTCATACCGTACAACTCAGACAATCGTCAACATGATAAAGTGGATCAGAATTAAACAAGGATCAGGATCACGTCTATACAGCCAAAAAATGCACAATTACCAACCAGAGTTATGAACCACATTGAAAGGTACTTGAAGCAATTAGATCTGGAATAAATTCCACTGTTGTTATGGGATTTAACATCAAGAATCGGACAGTATTCAAGCGTCCTTATGGTTTCAAGGCTCAGAAATACAGGGGCACACCATATATCTGGTGGCATGAGGACTCAAGTTACTCTACAATGTTAAAGAGTTCCAATGTTATTTATTTTAACACCTAATTTACCCTATGTGAAAAAATCTCTGAAATTAAATTATTTCCGTGCACACTTTAGTGACAACTTAGCCGATACATCAGCTTAAAAATAAAGAGATTGAATTATGCAAATTCTATATCTCCTTTCTCCGATATCTCCTCCAGGGTCTTCTTTTTTGTTTCTGGAGCCAGCATGATAGACAAAACTAGCCCGCCTATACATGTAAGTATTATTATCAACAGCTGGTCCCCTATGACCAAGCTTGGAAAGAAAATCCCCGTAAGTACTCCTCCTATCCTTCCTATTCCCTGTTTCCAGCCCTCCGCGGTTGCCCTGATCCTTGTTGGAAAAAGCTCCGGAGAGTATACCATGTGCAAACTTCCGGGGCCTATTCCCTGAAACATTGCAAACAATACGAAAGCACCCAACGACAACACTTTCAGATTGGCGGGAGCCAACGCGAGTACTACAATCGTTATTAACATTCCAGCCCATCCCGTAAGCGTAGAATTTCTTCTGCCGAATGTGTCTATTACCAGGATACAGATGATATCTCCTACCACGAACAAAATCCAGTATAAGGAAGATCCTATGAGTCCAGCTTCTCCGAATGACGCAAGAATTGAGGGCCCATATATGGAAGCATTCACAAAGGCTATAGCAAAAAAGAAATAGAAAAGCCCAATAAATATCGCGCTTTTAGTGAATTTAGTCAAAAGCTCCCTATAATAACCTGACACCGGCGGTTTCACATTGGAATCCATTATGAATTTTTGTGTATCAGCCGGCATTGAACCACCTGTAACCCTTTCAATAGCACCGATCGCTTCTTTCTTTTTTCCGTGCTGTAAAAGCCATCTCGGGGATTCCGGAGTTCGTATTCTTGCAGCTATTGTTATTATCGCCGGGATTGCTGCCGAGATCAACATATACCTCCAGGCAACGGTAGCTCCGATTGGTAAAAGCAAATATCCAACCACGACTGCCACAACTCCCGCGATGTTAAAGAATGTTATATTCATCACCAAAAATTTCCCTCTCGGATTCACTGGAGTAAACTCGCTAAGATAGGAAGTAGCTATTGGGTAATCTAATCCTATTCCTAAACCGACAAGAAAACGAGCAATTACTAATTCATATGCATTTGTAACAATTCCTGAAATTATTGCAAACAATACAAATAGAATCAGATCAATTAGGAATATTAAACGTCTCCCTACTCTATCTACAAAATATCCGGCGAACAGAGCACCAACCAAATTTCCGACTATAACTGAGACACCAATCAGTCCAACAAGAAAAGCATCATTCTGCAAACCGAATAGTGTCTTTATTCCAGCTAAACCTATCGATATTATAACTATGTTATATCCATCGACAAAAATTCCACCTCCGGTAAGCATGAGCATTTTATAATTGAACCACTTCGACTTTTGCCTGTTCATCTGATTATATGCTCTATCTTTTAGCTCTTCCCAAGATTCAGTCATTGCAAATATAACTACACCATATATAAAAATATATTGTTGTAAATATTGTAGTCTACATATTGTATTACATTTTTACGTAAAAATATTAAAATACAATATAAGGATTAAACATCATGGTAAGCAAATTTTTGGTGCACGCCAATGAAGATTTTGTTGGCGTGGCAACATACGATATAAAAAAGGGGGAGGAAGTGGAAGGTGTCTTCCTGAGCAATGGCCAGAAGACATCTGTGAAAGCTATAGAGGATATTTCTCTTGGGCACAAGATCGCATTGCGCGACATAAAAAACGGCGACAAAATACTGGAATACAGTGAACCAGTCGGGAAAGCGACAAAGGACATAAAGAAAGGTGAACATGTGCATATACATAACATAAAGACAATGAGGTGGGAGTAATGTCAACATTTCGTGGATACGAAAGAGAAAATGGTCGAATTGGTACGAGGAATCATGTGCTAATAATCCCTCTAGACGATCTTTCAAATTCCGCCTCTGTGGCAGTGGAGAATAATGTGTTCGGGACAAGAGCGATACCTCACCCTTACGGGAGGCTTCAATTCGGCAGGGATCTCGATCTGACTTTCAAGACCCTTTCTGGAATGGGTCGTAATCCCAACGTGGCAGGCGCAGTTGTAATTGGAATTGAGGATCAGTGGGCACAGAAGATAGCAGACAGCATTGCCGAAACCGGGAAGAGAGTGGAGGCCCTCAGCATAGAGGGTAATGGTGACTATCGAACCATAGAGAAAGCTTCTAGATTGGCGA